>CAZJPA010000024.1:0-19507 GCA_964547755.1 uncultured Sphingomonadales bacterium | reverse complement strand
AAATGTACAGGTCAGCACGGTGGCCATTGCCCAGGGCAATTTGACCATCACGGTCTCGCCTCGCGCACGCGGTTGTTGCCGCGAAAGGAGAAGGACAGATTAGAAATCCCGCCCGAGATTTTGGCGAGCGGGAAGCGCGCCTTCAAGATCTTGACGGTTTCGATGAAGTCGAGGGCATAGCGGTCGTGTTCGGGCATGCCGGTTGCGACTGCGAAGACATTGGGGTCGAAGATGATGTCCTGGGGCGGAAAACCGATGCCGGTGAGCAACCGGTAGGCGCGGGAGAGGATCTCGACGCGCCGGGTGATCGTGTCCGCCTGGCCCTGTTCGTCGAAGGCCATCACCACGGCGGCCGCGCCGTAGCGGCGCACGATGCGCGCCTGGCGCAGAAATTCCGCCTCGCCCTCCTTCAGCGAGAGGGAATTGACGATGGCCTTGCCGGTGACATGCTTGAGTCCCACTTCGATCACCGAAAAGCGCGAACTGTCGATCATGATCGGCACGCGCGCGATATCCGGCTCGGCGGCGATGCGTTTGAGGAAGGTCGCCATCGCCGCTTCCGCATCGAGCAGGCCCTCGTCCATATTGACGTCGATGATCTGGGCGCCATTTTCGACCTGCTGGCGTGCGACCTCGACCGCCGCATCGAAGTCGCCGGCCATGATCAGCTTGCGGAAGCGGGCCGAGCCGGTGACATTCGTGCGTTCGCCGATATTGACGAAACGGGCGATGTTGGGGGCGCTGGTCATGGATGATTGGGATCTCTCTTCATCGCCTTCCTTGCAGGCGTTCCCGCCAGATTATTTCGGTTACAGAACGAATGGTTCGAGTCCCGCGAGCATGAGCCGCGGTTCCTGCTGCGCCGGCCGTCGCGGCGGTAGGTCTGCAACCGCTTCGGCGATGGCGCGGATGTGCGCCGGCGTCGTGCCGCAACATCCCCCGACGAGATTGACCAGGCCGTCGGCCGCCATTGTGCGGATGGCGGCGGCGGTCTCTTCCGGGCTTTCGTCGTATTCACCGAGATCGTTGGGCAAGCCGGCATTGGGGTAGACGAGCACGAGTGTGTCCGCCATTGCGGCCAGCCGCTCCACATGCGGACGCAGATGGCCGGCACCGAAGGAGCAATTGAGGCCGACCGCCAGCGGCTTTGCATGGGCGATCGAGATCCAGAAGGCTTCCACCGTCTGGCCCGAGAGGTTGCGGCCGGCCAGGTCCGTGATCGTGCCCGAGATCATGAGCGGAATCGCCTCACCGCGCGCGGCTTCCAGCTCCGCGATCGCGATCAGCGCCGCCTTGGCGTTCAAGGTGTCGAAGATGGTCTCGATCAGGAGAAAATCGACACCGCCGTCAAGCAGGGCTTGCGCCTGCTCGCGATAGACCGCCACCATCTCGTCGAAGGTGACGGCGCGATAGGCGGGGTCGCTCACATCCGGAGACACCGACAGGGTCTTGTTCGTGGGACCGATCGCCCCGGCGACGAAACGCGGACGCGCCGGATCGGCGGCTGTGGCCGTATTGACCGCCTCACGGGCCAGGCGGGCGGCCGCCTCATTCATTTCGGAAACGAAATCTTCCATGCTGTAATCGGCCTGGGAGATGCGGTTGGCGTTGAAGGTGTTGGTCTCGATAATGTCCGCCCCTGCTTCCAGATAGGCCGTGTGGATGTCGCGGATCAGGTCCGGCCGGGTGAGCGAGAGCAGATCGTTGTTGCCCTTCAAGGGCTGCGGCCAGTCGGCAAAGCGCGCGCCACGATAGGCGGCTTCGTCGGGATGTGCGCGTTGGATCATCGTGCCCATCGCGCCGTCGAACAGCAGGATGCGCCGGTTCGCGGCTTCGCGCAGAGATGCGGCCGCTTTGTCCCGTTCGCGCAGAAGCGATGGCGATTCATGCGCCGTCATGAGGCCATCTCCCGTTTGCTTCCCGTATCCGCTTCTGGCGCGATGGGGCGCAGCCCCAGGAGGTGACAGATGGCATAGACCAGCGGCGCGCGGTTCAAGGTGTAGAAGTGGAAATGGCGCACGCCGCCCGCATACAGCCGCGAACACAGCTCGCCGGCGATGGTCGCTGCGATCAAGGCGCGGGTTTCGGGTCGGTCGTCGAGCCCTGCGAAGAGGTGGTCCAGCCAGTCGGGTACGCTTGCACCGCAGAAGGCGGCGAAGCGCTTGAGCTGGCCGACATGGGTCACCGGCAGGATGCCCGGCACGATTTCCATCGTGATCCCGAAGGCGCGGGCATGGTCGAGGAAGCGGAAAAACAGCTCCGGCTCGAAGAAGAACTGGGTGATGGCGCGCGTGGCGCCAGCATCCTGTTTGCGCTTCAAGTTTTCGAGATCGGCGGCCAGCGACGGCGATTCGGGATGGCATTCGGGATAGGCCGCCACCGAGATCTCGAAATCGGCGATCCGCTTCAGGCCTGCAACCAGCTCTGCGGCATTGGCGTATCCGCCCGGCGTCGGCCGGTAGGGCTGGCCGCGCTCGGGTGGATCGCCTCTGAGCGCCACGATATGGCGCACACCGAGCCTCCAGTAGTCGCGCGCAATCGCATCGATCTCGGCGCAGGTGGCGCTCACACAGGTCAGATGCGCAGCGGGGGTGAGAGCCGTTTCCTTCAAAATCCGCTCCACCGTGCGATGGGTACGCTCGCGCGTCGAGCCGCCGGCCCCGTAGGTGACCGAGACGAAGCGCGGCCCCAAAGGGGCGAGCGTCGTGATCGCCCGCCAGAGCGCATCTTCCATCGCCGGCGTCTTCGGTGGGAAAAACTCGAAAGAAACCGCAATATCGCCGCCGATATCGGCAAAGAGCGACGGCGCCCAAGCGCGCGGATCATAGGAATGCGGTGCCATCAGGCCGCCACCTCCACTCTTTTGCCGGTCGGCGCGCCCATTGCCGGCGGCTTGTCGAAGAGCCACAGGGTGACCGTCAGCTCGCCGCCTTCCAGGTGTTCGATCCGGGCGGGAGCGAGCCCGCACTGGCGGCCCCAGCCATCCACCTCCTTGTCCGCAAAGCCGAGCCGGCGGTGCTGATGCTCCTCACGCAGGAACTCCTTGTCGTGGGGGGCGAAATCGACGACGACGATGCGCCCGCCGGGCCGCGTGACGCGGGTCGCTTCCCGCAGGGCAGCCGGCGGATCGTCCGCGAAATGCAGCACCTGGTGGAAGACGACGAGATCAAAGCTGTCGTTGGCCACCGGTACGTCATACATGTCACCGAGCCGCACCTGGCAGTGGCCGAAGTCCCGCGCCGCCAGGCTCGCGCGGGCGACCGTCAGCATCTCCTGGGAAAGATCGATGCCCAGGCCGCGCTTGATGTGGGGGGCGAAGATCTCCAGGATCCGCCCCGTGCCGGTGCCGATGTCGAGAAGGTCGGCGACCGGCGCCTCCTCCAGCAGCTTCAGCAGCCGCGCCTCCACCCGTTCCTCCGGCACGTAGAGCGAGCGGATGCGGTTCCAGTGCGGCGCATGCTGACGGAAATAGGCCGCCGCTTCTTCCGCGCGCTGGCGGCGGACCTCGGCGAGACGTTCGAGATCGCGCTGGTGTTCGAGATCGCCCTCGGGGATCAGATCGACAATCGTGCGGGCCAGATCCGCAGCCGCACCTCGTTCCTGGAGGCGGTAGAAAACCCAGGCGCCTTCGCGAAAACGATCGAGCAGACCGGCTTCCGTCAGCAGCCGCAGATGACGCGAAACCCGCGGCTGGCTTTGACGCAGGATCTGGGTCAGCTCGGTCACCGTCAGCTCGCCATGGCCGAGCAGTCCCAGAATGCGCAACCGCGTCGGCTCGCCCGCCGCCTTCAGCGCCGCCAGCAATCGTTCCATACCCGTCATCGTCCGTCCCGTCTTGCCTGACTGCCGGCCGCGACCTCATGGCCATGTCGCGGCCTGGGCCGATCCCCCGTCTTTTTCATCATCTTTCCCCTCACGGAAATGAGGCCGCCCGACAGCGGATCTTGGCATTTGCGTTCTCAGCCACGGTTTGTTCTCCAACGATCTGACAGCCTTTATGTCTGCACGCGGAAGGCGATGCTTCCTGGATGCACGGCCATTCCTGCCGCAAAGCGGACGGCTCATGAGAATGCGCGCCTCCGCATCCAGGCGAATCTCATATAAACATATCTTTATGTCTAGTAAATCCTGAAAATCTCTCTCTTGCCGCCATACGGGTTGGTGATGGGCTCCAAAAGGTGATGGGCTCCAAAAGATGAAGATGATAGGCGCCAAAGGATGCAGCGCCGGCCGATGAGGAGGACGGTCCGGTTGCGGGAACCGTGGTTTGGCATCGCTTCCGAGGAACGCGCTCTGGCGCATGGGAATATTTCCGTGCGCACAGGCGTTACACACAAGAGCCGTATGCTCGCAGGACCTGACACAGGCGGCCTTTGCCCGGTGCGTGCGGATCCGCCAAGCGGCGCGCGGTTTGGGCAGGGGGCGCTTTTGACCATCTGCCGGGAGACTGCTAAGCCTAAGCCAAAAATGACCTTGGCGATGCCCGGTCGGGATGATCCAGGGGAGGGGGAAATCGACGGCAGCGAGAGGAAAGGACGTGGTCATGGCAGGGCGAGCGGCTGGACGGTTCTTGCGGGGTGCGGCTGTGATCCGCTGCATGGGAGGGGATATCTGCTGCAAGCGCAGGAGCGGCTTGCTCATGGCGGTGCTGATGACGGCGGTGCTGCTGCTGAGCGCTTGCGCCGGCGGGCCGAAGCCCCGGGCCGATGCGGCTGCGCGGGCGAAGGTGGAACAGGCTCGTGCCCCGGCCGACGACATCCGCCGCATCGATCCCTTCGAGGCGTGGAATCGGCGTGTCTTCAAGGCCAATCTGATACTCGACCGCTATCTCATGCGGCCGGTCGCCTGGGTCTATCGCCTGGTGCTGCCGGACTTCGTCGAGCGCATGATCTCCAATGGCTTTGCGAATGCCGGCATGCCGCTGGTCTTTGCGAATGCGCTGCTGCAGGGCGATGTCAAGCGCTCGGGGCAGGCATTGGAGCGCTTTCTCGTCAATTCGACCCTGGGGATCGCGGGTGTCGCCGATCCGGCCAGCAGCATGGGTATTCCCAAGGTGGACGAAGATTTCGGCCAGACGCTGGCGGTCTGGGGCGTGAAGGAAGGGCCTTATCTGGTGCTGCCGCTGCTCGGGCCGTCGAACCCGCGCGATGCGGTGGGGTTCGTGGTCGATGCGCTGGCCGATCCCTTCATGATCACGATGGACAAGCTCGATGTGCACAATCTCCAGCTCTCGCTTTCCCTCGGCAACATCGTCGAGGCGCGCGCCCGGCACTGGGACGATGTGAACACCCTGCTGGAGGCGAGCGATCCCTATGCGCTCGCCCGCTCGGCCTATCGTCAGCGGCGCGCCTATCTGATCAGCAACGGCAAGGCCGAACAGACGCAAGAAGAGGAAAGCATCTTCGAAGAGGACTTCGAAGAACCACCCTTCGATTCCGACGACGGCGCGGCCGAGAACGACGGCGCAGCCGAGAAGACACCGCCCGCAATGGGAGGCGAGGCAGGAGGCGAGGCCGTGTTGGCCCATCCACAAACGCATCTTGCCCGTCTTCGTCCGGCTGGCACGGACGACCTGCTGCTGCCTATCCCTGCAGGCGGCGAGCAGTGAGAAACGCAGGTGATGCACAGACGGATAAGCGGGGCGAGTCAGAGGCGATGGTGCCGGCGCGCACAAGGTAGATCGGAAATCGCAGATGTGACTCTCGTTCGGGCGTGAAGATGCGCAGGGCCTGATGGCCTGCTTCCTGTCCAAACAAACAGAGTGTGGCTTTTTGGTAACACTCTCCGACGAATTGCGTCTTCCTCTGACGAATTCCCTACGCTTGGCCTGATTCACCCGATATGATCGCTTCCCGGCAAGCGGGGCGAAACAGGGGGGTGCGCCTTAAGGGGGGCGCATCAAGCACGTTCATCATGTCAACCAAGGGAGCTGATGCGATGAGGACTCAAACCTCGCCCTATCTTGCCACCGTTAGTGCAATGAGTCTGCTTTTTGCCACCTCGGCACTCGCTCAGCAGGCGGCACCGCAATCGGAAGATGACCAGGGGGTTGAAGAGATCGAAGAGGTCGTGGTCACCGGCTCGCGGATCCGGCGCTCACCGTTGGAGGCGCCGCAACCGGTCCTGAACTATTCCTCCGAAGACATCGCCAAGACCGGTCAAGCGTCTCTCGGTGAGTTCCTGCAGCGTCTGCCGATCTCCGGATCGGCCATCAACCGTGCCAACAACTCCAGCGGCAATCTCGGGTTCCCGCCGGACGGCAGCGGCATTGGGGCCGGCGCGAGCGAGATCGACCTGCGTTATCTGGGGTCCAAGCGCACGCTCGTACTGGTTGACGGCAAGCGCTGGGTGAAGGGTTCGTCCGCTTCGGGTGTCTCCGGTGCGGTGGACCTCAATACCATCCCGGTCAATGTTATCGATCATATCGAGATTTTGCAGGACGGCGCGTCCACCATCTATGGGTCGGATGCGATCGGCGGCGTCGTCAATATCATCACGAAGAACGCCTATGAAGGCTTCGATATCAGTGCCTATGGCGGCACCTTCCTCAACAAGGGTGACGGCACGACGCAGGAATACACCTTCCGCTGGGGCGCTCAGACTGAGACCACGCGGGTGATGCTGGCGGCCAGCTTCACCGATCAGGGCAAGGTGTTTGCCGGCGACCGTACGATCTCGCAGTTTCCGATCGCTGGCGTATCGGACGGCAGCGGTGGCTCCTCGGCTACCCCACAAGGTCGGTTCATCTTCTTTGATCCACGCGTGAACCAAGTGTTCTCAATCACGCTCAACGATGGTGTTTTGAATGACGGAGGCGCCAATAAGCCGGCATTCGATCCCAACGATCTCGCGAACAGTGATTTCCATCCCTTCACGACCGCCGATCGCTTCAACTTCCAGCCGTTCAATCTCTTGCTCACCCCCAACAAGCGGGTGAACATCTTCGGCAAGGCGGAAGTGGATCTGGCCGACAACATCACCTTCCGGGGTGTGGCGGCCTACAACAACCGCCGCTCTGTCAACCAGGCGGCCCCGGTGCCGTTGTTCCTGGGCTCGGATGCGGGGTCCGGCTTCTTTCTGGACAATGTCTTCATTCCCGCCGACCACCCCTTCAACCCCTTCGGGATCGATCTCAATGGCGGTGGTGACAATCCCAACCTGATTTTGCTCGCCCGGCGCCCGATCGAAGCGGGACCGCGCATCTTCCGCCAGAATGTGGATACCTGGCTGCTGTCCGGCACGTTGGAGGGCACGACGGAGGTGGCCGAACGGCCCGTCTACTGGGACATCAATGTCACCTGGGCCCAGAACAATGCCCTTCAGCGCTTCTTCAACAACATCAATGCGCGCCGGCTCGCGATTGCCTTGGGGCCGGTTGACAAATGCCAAGCCGAGCCGGGTTGCGTGCCCTTCAACATCTTCGGTGGCCAAGGACCGGACGGCAAGGGTTCAATCACCCAGGAGATGCTCGACTATGTCCGTTTCACCCAGCAGGACACGAGCCGCCAGCAGTTCTTCGATGTGACTGTGAATGTTTCCGGTGATGCACTCGATCTGCCCGCCGGTCCCTTGGGCTATGCCTTCGGCTACGAGCACCGCAAGGAAACCGGCTTCTTCCAGCCCGATGCCGCGGTCATCGCGGGCGAGACGGCCGATGTGCCCGCCAGCCCGACCGCTGGCGGTTTCAACGTCGATGAGGTCTATGGCGAGGTCAATGTTCCCTTGCTGGCGGATGCTCCCTTTGCGCAGCTGTTCGAGGTTTCGGGCAGCTTCCGCGTCTCGGACTACAACACCTCGGGCGCGAAGACCGTTTTTAAAGCCGGTGGAGACTGGCGGGTGAATGCGGATCTCCTGCTCCGTGGCGCCTGGTCGCAGGGCTTTCGTGCACCGGGCATCGGTGAGCTGTTCAACACTGGCTCGCGCTTCGATTCGACGATCAATGATCCCTGTTCGAACGCAACCGGTCAGACGGCCCAGAACTGCGCCCAACTCGGCGTGCCGGCCGGCTTCCAGCAGATCAACCCGCAGATCAGTGTCCAGACCGGCGGCAATCCGAATTTGAAGCCCGAGACCGCCGACACCTGGACGCTCGGCTTCGCCTACAGTCCGAGCTGGCTGGAAGGCGGCCTGATCGAAAGCGCCGTCATCGAGGCCAACTATTATAATATCGACCTGAAGAACGCGATCCAGGCGCTGAATGCGCAGGAGCAGCTCAACAACTGTGTCGCGACCCTGGATCCGGCCTTTTGCAACGGCATCGTTCGGGGCCCGGGCGGTTCGATCATCGCTTTCGCCAACCAGCTCACCAATATCGGCCGGATCAAGACGGACGGGATCGACTGGTCGGTGGTGCTCACCACCCGTCAATATGACGCCGGCCGGTTCCGGCTGACCTGGCACAACACCTGGCTGGACAGCTACAAGGAGTTCACGCCGGGGCCGGGCGGCACTCTGATCAAGAACGAGCGTGCCGGTACCGAATTGGGCTCGCCCGAGCGCGGCTTCGTCGAATACAAGTCGACGCTGGCGCTCGACTGGTTCTGGCGGGAATTCGCCGTCAATTTCGTCCTGCGCTACATGAGCTCGCTGACAGAGGTCTGCGGCGGCAGCCTGCATGACTTCGGCAAGGCTGACCTGTGCAGCAATCCCGGGCCGAGCGCAGATGATCCCGGCACCAACAAAATCGGCAGCCGGCTCTACAGCGATCTCGCGATCAGCTGGTCGCCCCATTATCTCGCCGGCGACTGGACGCTGACGGTGGGTGTCAACAACATCTTCGATACCTCGACACCGCTGTGCTTCAGCTGTGACCTCAACAGCTTCGACGGCACGCTCTATCCCATCCCGGGACCGTTCGGCTTCGTGCGCCTGACCTATCGGCGCTAAGAAGCCTGTCACCGGGGCAGGGTGCCATCGGTTCCCTGCCCGCGGCCGGCAAGTGGTGGGGGAAGGTCCGGGCGGCCTTCCCCCATCTTCTGTCCTTCTGTCTTTAGCCCCCATTTCCATCCGGTTCCGGCAGACAAGGAGCGACACGGCTGGGGATGGTGGTGCCCCCCCTATGGGGCGCCGCCGGCACGAACGATTCGCAAGGGGAATCGTTTATGATGATCGGGTGAGGAAGAAGAGGGGATTTCTGTTCCATCAGGGTGGCGAAAGGAGGCGGTGATGAGTGTCACGGGTTTGGAGGTTTTCGACGAAACAGTCCAAAAAACGAACATCTGGCTCAAAGAGATCATGGAGGAAACGGGGCTGAGCCGGCGGCGTGCCTATGAGGTGCTGCGAGCGGTGTTGCAGACCCTGCGCGACCGGTTGACGGTCGATGAGGCGGCGCATCTGTCGGCCCAATTGCCCATGCTGGTGCGCGGCATCTTTTTCGAGGGCTGGCATCCAGCAGGCACACCCCACAAATGGCGCGCGCACGAGGCGTTCTTGGCCGAGCTGCGTCATCACCTGGGCAGCGCCGATGTCTCGGACATCGATCTCACCGCCGCCGCCCGCGCGGTGTTCGGCGTACTGGGCCGCCATGTCTCGGTCGGTGAGGTGAGCGATGTGCGTCAGAGCCTGCCCGAGGCGGTGCGGCGGCTGTGGCCGGAGCCGGCTCCGGCGGCCTAAGCGCATCTTGTGGCGGGTGCTGGTTGTGACGGCTACTGGGCCGACAGGCCGCCGTCGATCACGAGTTCCGCCCCATTGACGAAGCCGGATTCGTCGCTGGCCAGATACAGCACGGCATAGGCGACATCCTCAGGCGCACCGAGCCGACGCATGGGATTCGTCTCGGCGAGCTTCTGTACCAGAACCTCGCGTGGCACGCCGGGCAGCGCATCGTCGAGGATCGGTGTGTCGATGAAGGCGGGATGCACGGAATTGCAGCGGATGGGATAGCCCATGCGCGCACAATGCAGCGCCACCGCCTTCGTCAGATGCCGCACCGCCGCCTTCGCCGAGCAGTAGGCCAGCAGATTCGAGTCGGCGATGATGCCGGCGATCGAGCTGATATTGATGATAGAGGCCGCCTTCGCCTTCTTCATCAGCGGCAGGGCGACCCGGCAACCGTAGAAGACACTGTCGAGATCGACCCGATGGATGCGGGCCCAGTCCTCTTCCGTCGTGGTTTCGATATTGCCCATCGCCCCGATGCCGGCGTTGTTGACGAGAATGTCGAGCACACCGAAGCGCTGCGCGATGTCGGCGATCACCTCCTCCCAGCGCCCGCGGTCGGTGACGTCGTGAACCAGCGTCGCGGTGGGCGCGTGCTCGCCGGATGCAAGCGCGGAAAGCCCATCCGCATTGATGTCGCTGGCGATCACCGTGGCCCCTTCGCGCGCAAGCAGCCTTGCGGTGGCAAGCCCCAGTCCCGACGCGGCTCCCGTGACCAACGCAACTTTTCCCGCAACTCGCCCAGGCATGTCCTTCTCCTCTTTCCGCCGACCGGTGCCTGCGGCCCGACAGACTTGTCACGATCAGCGATGATGCAGGGACGCCTTGCGCGGTGCAACCACCCGCATGGGGTGACGCGACGGCAACTCTCCCACCGATTTTTGCAGGTGTTGCAGCCCAACAACGATTTTGCGCAAAAATTACTCCTACTCTTGACGCCGCTTGCATCCTCCAACAAGCTTTGGGAAAAATAAGACGGGAAGAAGGATCGGTAGTGCGCGGGGCCGTCGGCGCTTGGGGACGGCCGGGCGCGAGGTGAAGATGCTGGGCTTGCGCTGCATGGGCGGCGGTGTTTGCCGCAAGCCGTGCGGGACGGTGGCCTTGCAGGGTTTGGCGGCAGTCTTGGAGGGAGGAAACATGCGAATCCAGTCCCATGCCTTTGGTCTTCTCGGCTTTCTGGCAGCCGGTGTGTCCGCTCTGGCCTTGGTGCCGCCGGCCTTCGCCCAGCAGCAGGGCGATCAGGGAGACGAGGAGCAGCTTGAAGAGATCGTCATCGTCGGCTCCTACATCCGTCGTCAAAGCCAGGCGGGCAGCGCCACGCCCTTGAGCGTGATCGATGCGAACGACTTCCGCAACATCGGAGCCACGACGGTCGCCGATCTCATCCAGACGCTGACCATCAACAACGGTTCGCAAAACAATCCCGATGCCTTCACACAGAATGCGACGACCGGTACATCCAACTTCAATCTCCGCGGCTTGGGTGTGTCCTCGACGCTGGTGTTGCTGAACGGCAAGCGTCAGGTGACAACCGCGGTCACCACGAATGATGGCATCAGCTTCGTTGACACGTCTTCTCTCTTGCCGACTATCGCGATCCAGCGCATCGACATTCTGGAAGACGGCGCGGCGGCGCTGTATGGCTCGGACGCGGTGGCCGGCGTGGTGAATTTCATCACCCGATCGGATTTCGAGGGCCTCGAACTCGATGCCGAATACCAGACCAATACGGACGAGGCGCAGACGGATTTCCGCATCGCCGGCATCGGCGGCGTGCAGGGGGACAATTACGGCGTGATCGCCGCGATCGAATATCTGGACCGCACGCCGCTGACGACGGCCGAAAAGCGGCTGTCTCTGCCGACCGACGATCTGAGCGCGCTGGGTATGCCCGGCGCATTCTTCACGGTGGCGCCCATTCCAGTCGATCCTCTGACTGGGGCGCCCACCGCCACGCCGGTGTTCATTCCAGCCCTCGGGACCTTCCCCGCGATTCCGGCGCGCACGCCCTTCATCGATCCAACGGGCTGCGCCGAACAGGGCGGTTTTCCGTTGCGCGCAAGTCCCGCGGCGCCGCCGCCCGAGACGGGAATCGGCTTCTGCGGTTTCGACTTCGGCGATTTCTTCAATTTGGTGGCGAAGGAAACGCGCATCACCGGCTATATCGAGGGTAATTACGACATCACGGACTGGTTCTCGATCGGTGTGGAGGTTGGGTTTTCCCGCAACCGGGCGTTCCGAAACAACTCGCCGACCTTTCCGGTGCTGACTTTCCCGATCATTCCGCCGAACCACCCCAATCTGCCGGACTTTTTCAAGAATCTGCCCTATCTGGTCGGGGTGGACACGAGCACGACGCCGCCTTCTCCGATTGTCCAGATCGGTGGGTTGCCGCTGGCCTTCTTCGGGCGGCCGCTCGGCAACGGGGCCGATCCCTCGCCCAACCGGTTCAAGAACGATACCTGGCGGGCGGCGGTCAAGGGCACCATCACCCTGCCCAACAACTGGTATGTCGACTGGCATTTCCTGCATGCCCAGAACGACTTCACCGTGATCACGCGTGACGTGGTGGCGGATGCCTTCCAGGCGGCGTTGCTGGGGCTCGGCGGCACCCAGTGCGACCCCGTCTTCGGGACACCTGGTGTGGGGCCGTGCAAGTTCTTCAATCCGTTCGCCACGAATTTCACGACCGCACCCAACGATCCGGATGTGATCGCGAGCTTCCTCGCCAATCAGATCATCGCCGCCGAAAGCGATCTGACCGTGGGCGAGATGGTGATCTCGGGCGATCTCTTCGAACTGCCGGCCGGCATGGTCGGGATCGCGGCCGGTGTGCAGTACCGCAAAGAAAAGCTGCTGACCGACTATGACGCGATTTCCAACAACGACGGCTTCGCCTTTCTGATCGGCAATCCGGACTTCAGGGGCGATCGCGACATCATCGCGCTTTTCGGCGAGCTGCGTTTGCCGCTGACCAGGTGGTTCGAGCTGCAAGCGGCTCTTCGCTACGAGGATTACGGTGGGCTCATCGGTTCGACCACCGATCCCAAGATCGCCGGGTTGATCACGCCTGCAAACTGGATTTCGCTGCGTGGTTCTTGGGGCACGGCCTTCCGTGCGCCGAGCGTGTTCCAGCAATTCGGCTCGTCAACAGTGCTCGAACAGGTGAGCGATCCGATCACGGGCGGCACCTTTTTCGTGGGGGTGCGGACGTTCGGGTCGGATGCGATCCAGCCCGAGGACTCGAAGGCCTACAATCTGGGCATGACCCTGCAACCGGTGCCGGCGCTGACCTTTGATATCGACTACTGGCACTTCAAATTCACGAATGTGATCATCCGTGAGAACAGCCAGGCGGTCTTGAATGCCTTTCCGCAGGATCCGACCCGGGTGATCCGGGCAGGCGATCCGTTGATCGGGCCGGTGGTGCAGATCAACACCAATTTCGTCAACGCCAGCCGCGTGACCACCGACGGCATCGATTTCAAGCTGCGCTATGATCTCGATACCGGGCTCGGCACCTTCGTGCCGACCTTCACGGCGACCTATGTGGACAGCTACACGATCATCGATCCGCAGGCCGGGCTTGTGAAGGGGGCAGGCAGCCGCAATTTCACGAATTTCGGCAGCCCGACCCCGCGCTGGCGTTTCAATCTTGGCATGAACTGGGCCAACGGCCGGCATTCGGCGAATGTGTTCCTGCGCTATATTGACAGCATCAAGGACGACCAGAATCCAGGCGCAAAGGTGGGCACGTTCACGACCGTCGATGTCCAGTACAATCTGGACTTGAGCGATTTGTTGTCGCTCACCAACAACCTCGTGCTGACCGTCGGTTCCATCAATTTGTTCGACAAGGAGCCGCCGCATGTGGCGACCAACGGCGGCTATGAGAGCCGGCTGCACGATCCGCGTGGCCGGATGGTGTATGTGCGCGTGCGTATCGGGTTTTAGAGGGAAGGGGAACCACAGGCGGCGTGCCCGGGCGGGAGAGGAGCGGGCATGCCGCGGTGTGGTCCTGAGAGTGCCGGGAAGGCTGAGGAGAGGTCATGATGACGGAGCGAATCAGGGAGTTGACGGCATGCGGCCTGCGGCGGGCATCGGCCAGCGCGGCCGTGCTGGCGATTGTCGCCGGCATGGGGATGGCGGACGCGGCCTGGGCCCAGCAGGCGCAATCTCAGCAGCAAGGCGATCAGGGAGACGAGCAGCAGCTTGAAGAGATCGTCATCACCGGCACCTATATCCGCCGCCCCTCGCAGGCGGGCATGGCCTCACCGATTCAAGTGGTCGGCCGCGAGAATCTGGAGGACATCGGCGCATTCGATATCGCCGATCTGACCCAGACGCTCACCATCAACAATGGCGCCCAGAACAATCCGGACGCATTTACCCAGAATCTCACGACCGGCACGTCCAACATCAATCTGCGTGGGTTGGGCGTGCAGTCAACCTTGGTGCTGGTCAATGGCAAGCGACAGGTGAGCTCGGCCGCGCCCACCGATGGCGGCCTGCTGTTCATCGACACGGCTTCGCTGATGCCGATGATCGCCGTCGATCGCGTGGAAATTCTCAAAGACGGTGCATCGGCCCTTTATGGTTCGGATGCCGTGGCCGGCGTCGTCAACTTCATCACCCGCGATGATTTCAAGGGCTTCGAGCTGCAAGCCGAATTCTCGGCCGTCACCAACCAGACCCAAAACGACGTCAAGGTCTCAGGAATCTGGGGCGGCGGTAATGACCGTACCCATGTGACGATCGCGGCCAGCTATCTCAATCGCACGCCGTTGTTCACTTTTGAGAAGGATCTGCGGCCGCTGGACAAGCGGGGACCGGGTGGACTGTCGATCGCCGATACCACGGGGCAGCCCGGCAATATCGTCATCCCGGCGATTCCCGTGGCAGCCTTGTTCTCGGGGCTCGTGGATCCGGCGACCTTCGGGGCCTTTGTGGCGGCCTATGACCAGTTCACGCCCTTCGTGGTCGATGGCAGCGGCAATATCGTGCTGGATCCCAACGGCAATCCGATTCCCAATGTGGATCCGATCACCGGCCAATTCCTGGGCTTCAATCAGGCGTCAGACGGCATCGCCGACGGTTTGACGGCCACGGTCCTCGCCAGTCTCGGTGTGCCCGATTTCATTTTGAACCAAATCCGGGCCGCTCAGGCGGCGCAGACCGGGTCCACTTTCCAGACCCCCTTCTTCGCCGATCCGGGGTGCGAGGCGGCGGCGCAGAAGATGCCATGGGTGCTGCCGGCGTTTCAGAAGATCAACGGGGTCAACGTCGGCCTGTGCCAGTATGACTTCTACCCCTTCTTCACCTTCGTGCCGGATGAGACGCGGTTGAAGTCTTTCGCCAAGGTGACGCATGAGATCAGCCACTCGCTCGAGCTTTACGGCGAGTTCTTCTTCTCGCGTAACCGGGCGACGCGCAACACCTCGAATTTCCCGATCACCCGCACGATTCCGTTGCCGGGTATCGGTTCGGCCTTCGTGGGGCCGACCGCCACCACGCCCTCAGGTCAGCGGCCGGCGGCCTATCCCTTCAATCCCTTCAAGATCGACGTGCTCTATGTCGGTCGCAGTCCGGGGATCGGCCAGCTCGAAGACTTCTTCACCAACCGGCCCAACGACAACAGCTTCCGCTACGACACCTGGCATTTTACTGGCGGCGCGCGCGGCGACATCGGCGATACCGGCTGGTATTACGACATTTCGTATACACGCGGCATCAACGACTACAAGCTGTTGAGCTCGGACGGCCTGCGCAACGAGACATTCCTGGCCTTGCAGGGGCTCGGCGGCAAGGACTGCAACCCCGTGACCGGCATTCCCGGCGTGGGGCCGTGCCAGTTCTACAACATCTTCGGCTCCGGCTTCCTGGCCGATCCGAACGCCAAGGTGCCGGTGTTCGACGTAGATGGCAATCCGATCATCGACCCGAATACCGGCGAGCAGGTGTTGGCGCCGGTGCGTAATTCGCGCGAGATTCTTGACTTCATCAACGGCGAGATCGTCATCGACGGTCGCTCGGACATCACGGTCGTGGATGCCGTGGTCTCGGGCGATCTCTTCGAGTTGCCCGCCGGTCCGGTGGGGCTCGCGCTCGGCTTCCAGTATCGGGACGAGCGGCTGGCCTGGGATCTCGACGACAACACGAACAGGGGCAACTTCCTGTTCGTGTCCGTCGGCGTGCAGGATTTCGACCAGTCGCGCGATGTCGTCGCTTTCTTCGGCGAGCTGAATCTCCCGCTCATGGACAATCTCAACGTCCAAGCTGCGGTGCGCTATGAAGACTACGGCAGTCAGACGGGCGATACCATCGATCCCAAGGTCTCGGTGCTCTACCAGCCGACGACCTGGCTGGCGCTGAGAGGATCGTATGGCACCTCCTTCCGCGCGCCGTCGCTGTTCCAGGCCTTCGGCAATCAGACGACACTCAATTCCGTGCTGGATCCGCGCACAGGACAGCGCAGCTTCTTCGCCATCCGCACGATCGGGGATCCAACGCTGAAACCCGAGACATCGCGTGCCTGGAACGCCGGAATCACCTTGACTCCCATCGACGGGCTCAACATCGACATCGATCACTGGCGGTTCTTCTTCCGCAATGTGATCATCGAAGAAAGCCCGGATGACATCGCCTTCAAGGCGTTCACCACCAATCCGGAGTTCATCGGCACCAAGGTGTTTCTGGATCCGAATACGGGAGCGCTCATCCAGATCAACACCAACTTCACCAATGCGGCTTTCATCCGCACGAATGGCTTCGACATCAACATCAACTACACCTTCGACAGCCCGCTCGGCATTTTCCGCCCGGCCTTCGAGGCGACCTATGTGGCCGATTACGAGCTGCCGCTCGGGCCTGGTGGGGCGAAGCTCGATGTGGTCGATCGCCGCAACCGCCAGAACTTCGCCAATCCCGTTCCGGACTGGCGGTTCAACGCGTCGCTCGCCTGGATGAAGGGCGGACACAGGGCGATCGTCTTCCTGCGCTACATCGACAGCTTCCTCGATGACGAGAACACCGTGTTCGCGACCCAGCCGAACGGGCTGCCGGATTTCTCGCAGATCATCACGCCGGTCAAGGTGGGCTCGCATACCACGGTCGATGCCCAGTACAGCTACAGCTTCGGCGGCTTCGGCCCGGTGGAGTCGATGACGATCACAATCGGCGCCATCAATCTCTTCAACAATCAGCCGCCCTTCGTGAACACGGATGGGGCCTTCGAATCGCGCACGCACGATCCGCGCGGCCGGATCGTCTATGCCCGGTTCAAGGTCGGCTTCTAGAGAGCACGCTTTCCGGACGGAACCCCGACCGTCCGGGCTGACGGGGAGGGAGAGGCGGCCTCGTAGCGGGGCCGCCTCTTCGATTCTCTCCCCTTGCACCGAAAGAAGGAATAGCCTGTCGCCCGCAGTCTTCACCCGATACGGCCCCGCTTGATGGCTCCCCTCTAGGGGGGATGCGCGGAGGCGCTCTTGAGCATGGATGTCGGGGTGGGCGGTGGTGGGGCCGGGGAACGGATATCTCCTTCCAGGGGGTGAGATCATGCTTGCCCCTTTCCTTCCATCGCGCTTGGTGTCAAGAATGCGCCATGGCTGCGGCAAGGCCGTATCCGGCGGCGTAGGCCGGGACGAACGAGACAAGAAAGGAAATGGCGGTGGCGATCCATCTCCATGAAGGCGACATTCCGGCCGATTTGGATCTGGGCGGCGAGGTGGCCGTGGATACCGAGACGATGGGCCTGAAGCCGTATCGGGATCGCCTGTGTCTCGTTCAGCTGTCGGCCGGCGACGGTGACGCTCATCTCGTGCGTTTTGCGCGCGATGCCTATGAGGCGCCGCGGCTCAAAGCGCTGCTGGAAGATCCGGCGGTGCTCAAGATCTTCCACTATGGCCGTTTCGACATCGCCATGCTGCGGCGCTGGTTGGGGGTGCGCCCCGCCCCGGTGTGGTGCACCAAGATCGCCTCCCGGCTGACTCGCACCTACACGGACCGCCATGGTCTGAAAGACCTCTGTCGCCAGCTGCTGGGTGTGGAGCTGTCGAAGGAGCAGCAGTCGTCGGATTGGGGCGCGCCCGTCCTTTCCGAACAGCAGCTCGCCTACGCGGCGGCGGACGTGCTCTATCTGCATCGTCTGAAGACGGCGCTGGAGGATCTGCTGCGCCGGGAGGGGCGGCTGGATCTGGCCGAAGCCGCTTTTCGTTTTCTCCCCTATCGCGCCGAGCTCGACCTGATCGCCGGCGAGGATGAGGACATTTTCGCGCATTGACTCGGGAATCCAAACAAACCGAAGGGGAAGACGCGCAAGCGATGCCGCCGTTGCCCGATGACAACGCCGACTGGCCGGTTCATGCCAGCCCGTACGATCGCTGGGTAAGGATGATGCGGGTTCTCGCAACCGTGACGGCGCTGGTCACGGGCGCGCTCGTCTTTCTGTTGCCCTTGTTGCACAAGCAGCCGCTGACCATTCATGTCGCCCGCGAGAAACTCGAACGCCACCGCGGGGCGATCGTCGTGATGGCGCCACGCTACCGAGGCGTGGACGATAGGGGGCGCCCCTTTCTGATTTCCGCCGCCCGGGCCCTTCAGGCGACGGTGGATGCTCCGGATGTCGTGCTGGAGGATCTGAATCTCAGTCTCGTGATGGCCGATGGCCGGACGGTTTCCCTGAGAGCGCCGCATGCTCGTTATTTTCCCGAGCAGGACCATGTGGTGCTGACCCGATTGGAAGGGCGCAGCTCCGATGGTTATGTTTTTCGCTCTGCCGATGGGACCTTGGCCATCAAGGAGCGGCGACTGTCTCTTGCGGGTCCCGTGACGGGGGCAGGACCGCTGGGGCGCTTCACGGCCCGTGGGGCTGTCTATAATGCCGAATCGCGGCGGCTCGTCCTCCAAGGGCCGGTGATGCTGACGATCACGCCCAGAACGAAGGGATGAAGCGGGCATGAGGCGGATACAGGCCACGATGTCTTCGCAAAAAGGGAGCGGTTGGGGCGCCCGAGTCGGGGTTGTCGCCGTGTTTTTGGGTCTGTGCCTGGCATGGCCGGCCGCTGCCCAGGTGATTTCGGCTCTCAAGTCGCATGACTCGACGCAGCCGATCGAGGCGAAAGCCCGCACCCAGGTTCTGCTTGAAGACGAGAAGGTCGCGGTGCTGGAGGGCGATGCGGAAATCCGCCAAGGCGATCTTACCCTGCGGGCCGACCGCATCGCTATCCGCTATACGGCCGGGGCACAGTCGGATCGGCCCGCCGTCACGCGTATGGAAGCCAAGGGGCATGTGCGGTTGACGAGCCCCAGCGAAACCGTCTCGGCGGACTGGGGCATATACGACGTCACCAACCGGATGATTTTGATGGGTGGTCACGTGCGGCTGACGCGCGAAGGCAATCTGCTCGTCGGCAATCGCATGGAAATCGACCTTGACAGCGGGTTGATCCGGCTGAGTGCGGAAGGCAGTGGCGATGGTCGCGTCAAAGGCATCTTTCGCCCCGCCGCAAAGGAATCCGCCACAAAGAAAAAGGATGTCTCCTCGCCGGATCACCCGGGCGGCGACGACGGGTCCGAGGAGGGGAAGGGAGGCGGGGATGACCGCTGAAGCACGGGAGATGGCCGGTGCAGCGGGGGACGCGGCCGCAGGCGCAGGGCTGGCGGCCGTGGAGATTGTCAAAACCTATGGAGGGCGTCCCGTCTTGCGTGGTATCAGCCTGCGGGTGCGGCGTGGCGAGGTGGTGGGACTGCTAGGCCCCAATGGCGCCGGCAAGACCACGAGCTTTTATACGCTCGTCGGACGAGGTTTTAATTTTGTCATAAATCGAATCGTGAATAATCAATCTGCGGGTAG
>CAZJPA010000023.1:0-19655 GCA_964547755.1 uncultured Sphingomonadales bacterium | reverse complement strand
ATGTCGAGAAAACCGAAGACCACCTGCACGCCCGCGCGCTCCAGATCACGTGCCAGCTCGATGTTCTGCGCCTCATCAAAACGCGCTTTGAGCTCCACCACCGCAGTCACCGACTTGCCGGCCTCGGCCGCTTCTTTGAGCGCCTGAATGATCTGTGACTGGGAACCGGCTCGATACAACGTCTGCTTGATGGCCACGACCTGGGGATCACGGGCCGCCTGCCGCACGAAATGATGCACCACCTCGAAGGATTCATAGGGATGGTGGACCACGAAGTCCTTGGCCCGAATGGCTTTCAGGACATCGCCCCCATAGTCCCGCACCCGTTCGGGATAGCGCGGCTGATAAGTCGGATAGCGCAGATCCGATCGATCATCGACGATCAACTGTTCGGTCTCGCCGACGTCGAGAATCCCATCCACGAACAGCACCGAATCCTCCGGCACGCCGAGCTGTTCCGTCACCAGACGGGCAAGGGCGTGTGGCGTGGATCGGGCGAATTTCAGGCGGATCACCCGTCCCCGGCGGCGGCGCTTCAAGGCGATCTCGAAGATGCGGATCAGGTCTTCGGCTTCCTCCTCGATCTCAATATCGCTGTCGCGCACGATCCGAAACAGACCACAGCCCGTCACCGTGGAGGACGGAAAGATCTCGTCCAGAAACATCTGGATCAGAATCTCAAGCGGCAAAAATCGGATCTCCCGGCCATTGTCCGGCAGCCTGATGAAGCGGGCAATCTGTTCCGGAACCGGAATGAGTGCATAGATTTCCCGACCATCGCTCACCCGTTGCAAGGACAGCACAAGCGCGAAGCTGCGATTGGGAAGGAAAGGAAAGGGATGGGCCGGGTCGATCGCCAAAGGGGTCAGTACGGGAAAGACATTGTTGAGAAAGTAACGCCGGCACCAGAGCGCTTCTTCCTTGGTAACCGCGTCTGCATCCAGCACGCGGATACCGTTCTGGGCCATCTCGGCGACCAGCGCGCCCCAGACCTTCTGTTGCAGAGCAATCACCTCGGCCATCGCCTCGCTCACCTTGACGAGCTGCTCGGCGGGGGTGAGACCGTCCTCGCTGGTCACCTTCACGTCGGATTCGGCGAGATTGCGCAGCCCCGCCAGGCGCACCATCGTGAACTCATCGAGATTGTGCCCGGAGATGGCGAGAAAACGCAGCCGTTCCAATAAAGGGTGGCGCGCATTCTGGGCTTCCTCCAGAATCCGCCCCGTGAACTTCAACCAGGAGAGCTCACGATTGAAGTATTTGTATTGCGGCGGCAGGCCAGCCAGGTAGCGACGGGCCTCCTCCCTCTTCTGACCCGCGGTGGGTTCGACAGCCTCTCGCGTCTTTCCGGACGTCGCCGAGACCGCCTCCGAGACCGGCTGTGTGCGTGCTGTGGTCTTTCGCGTCACCGTCCGTCTCCATGCCCCGCCAGTCCAGCGAGGACGCGTCTGGCAAGTGGCACCGTGATCCGCCGCTTTTCGGCGAGAGCCAGTCGATCCAGCTCCTCGACGACCGTGGTGACAGCCGCAAAGCTGCGCTCGATGCGATCGAGGACATAGCCGACGACGGCCGGCTCGATCTCCAGCTGACGGTCGCGCAGCTGTTTTACCATGACAACCGCAAGCAGGCTATCGTCAGGCGGTAAAATTTCGATGACCGGCAGCGCATTAAGGCGGGAGGCCAGATCGCGCAGCCGAACCGCCCACCGCGCAGGGGGCTGGCGCGCCGTCATCAGCAGAGCACCTCGACGATGCCAGATGCGGTTGAGCAGATGGAAGAATGCCTCCTCACCCCCAAGCCCGGCCTGCGCGAGCACCGCCTCAGCATCATCACACAACAAAGGAACGGCCTCCGCCTCCGCTTCGCCCGGTGGGATGGACAGATCGGCCGCCGCCAGCCGGCGAGCCTGCGCCTGCTGTTGCCAGACGGCGGCCAGATGAGTCTTGCCGGCACCAGCCGGTCCCACGAGTACAGCGGCTGCCTGCGGCCAGTCCGGCCAGCGCTCGATGAACGCGAGAGCCGCGCGGTTGGCAGGCGCTTCGTAAAAGACATCCCGTCCCCATGCCGGACGGTGGGGCAGATCGAGCACGAGCTGGGCGGCGCTCACGAACCCTCGCCTCCTTTCGCTGTGGTTGTGTCAGGCAGCGGCTTCGCTTCGGCGGTCGCCCCAGGCGTTTTGCCTTCGCCTTTGGACAAGACGTGTCGCAGCAACACCAACACCACCGCCGCCAGCGGAACCGCGAGGAAGACACCCAAGATCCCGCCCAGCTCGCCACCGGCGAAAATCGCAAAGAGCACGAGCACGGGATGCAGCCCCACCTGACTGCCGACGAGGCGCGGGCTTAAGATGCTGCCCTCGATCCCTTGGACCAAGAGAAACACGCCGACCACCGCCGCCAGCATCAAGGGATCGGCGCCCCAGCTACCGAAACCGACGGCGAGCGCCGTCAAGAGGGCGAACAAAGGCCCCAGGAACGGTACGATCGCAAGCAATCCCGCCAGCAGCCCCAGCACCAACGCATAGGGCAATCCGACAGCCAGCCAACCTGCGGCATACAGAACCGCATCGGCCGCCATCACCAACAATTGTCCGCGCACGAAGCCGGACAATACGCGATCGACATCGCCGGCCACGATCAGCCACCGCCCGCGCCACGCTTGTGGAAGCAGCGCAAGAACGCCGGCCGTGATCCGGTCCCAGTCCTTGAGCAGATAGAAGGCGACGACGGGCGTGATGAGCAGCAGCCCCAATAGATTGAGAAGGGCCATACCGGACAGCAACACCTCCTGTGCCAGAAAGCTCAGCCGCCCCCCGAACTCGGCCAGCAGCGTACCGCCCAGATCACGACTGCTCGCCGCGATCCCCCACTCTTGAAGCTGGCCGGCCCAGTTTGCGAGAGCGTCCCGATAAAGCGTCTCCAGGCGCGCAAACAGCCCGGGCAGTGCAGTCAGCAATCCCATGAATTGCGCCTTGAAAAGAGGCCAGAAGGCCCCCAGCAGCACTCCTCCCAGCAGGAAGAAGCCGACAAGGGTGATGAGAGCCGCCAAGGCACGCGGCAGACGCAGACGCTCCAGACGGTCGGCGACCGGATCGAGCAGATAGCCGATTGCAATCCCCAGCACAAAGGGCAGCAGAACAGCCCGCACGGCATACAACAAGGCCAGCACCGCCAATCCCAGAACCGCCCAGCCCCAGTGCGGTAGAGTCGCCGCCTGCATGGACGTTGGCGGCGACTGCAGCGCATCGGCCGCCGACGCAGCCGTTTCTTCGTTTCCTCGTGCCGTGTTCCCCTCGGCAATGGTCATGGCTGTGCCTCTTTCTCGCGCGGCCGGCCGTTCTGCTCGCCCTTCTCGGCTGTCGGTCGGAGAACGTAATGGCCGTCGGCTGTTTCATGAAGGATATAGCCGCGCTCGCCCAGCGCCAGCGCCAGCAGCGCGATATTACCCTCGAACTGCAGCCGCAATGTCGTTTCCGGAATCGCGAGGCTGACCGTCTCAATCCGGCGCAGGATCGGAAGACCTGCGATCGCCTGCTCGCTTGCCTGCAGCTCCGCGAGACTGCGGCTTGGCACCTGGAGCAGGATGGTCTCCACCTTTCCCGGGCGCACCACTGTCGCCTGCCGCCAGACCGCGTCCAGCACGTCCAGCCCCTGTGCGAGCAAACCGGCGGCCGCCTCCTCGGCCGCCTCGGCAAAGGGCAGATCAGCCGCGATGGTCATCTCGCGCGCAAAGACGACGGCCGGTGTGCCATGGGAGACGAGATCAAGCCGCACATGCCCCGCGCGCGGCCCCAATGGCGAATTGGCCGTCACCACCGCCACCACCATCTGGCCCACTCCGGCCGTATCCAGAGCCGCCATCAGCGCCCATCCGTGATCCGCCGTCAGCGCATGATCGCAACAACGGGCGCGCAAGGCCGCATCGAGCCGCAACCGCACATATCGCCTGGTGAGATCGGCCGACGCCGGATCAAGCGGCACCAGCCGATTGGCCGGATCCGCCTGCAGCAGGAGCCTCGCCGCCTGCTCGTTTCCGACCAGCGTCAGCGCTCCCCCCTGCCCTTGGCGCCAAAGCAGAAGAAGAGGCCGCGGACGCGCCGGCGTTTCGCTGTAGCGCACCGCGAATTGCGCAAACAGCGCCCGCATCGCCGCGGGCCGGAAATGGACGGCAAGGCGCGCGATATAACGCCGGCTGCTGTATTGTTCGCGCAGAATGTCGATACCTTCGACCAGACTGGCAAGCGTCACCTCCTCGGCGGCAGGCAACCGGTGCCGATCGGATTCCAGCACGAGCCGGTGGACGAGACGGCGGTAAGCCTCACGCCTGGCCATCGCCAACCCCTGGCGCCGGGCGGCGGCGGCATTGGCCGCGGAAACATCCACGGCGATATCGCGTAAGGTGTAGGCCGCGCTGACTGCAGGACGCTCCCCGCCCCCGGGGACGGCAGAAGATGTCTGCGCCTGCACCGTTGGCAGGAGTGCCCCGGCGACGAACGCCATCGTCATCACCATCCCACGCAGCCAGCACACCATGCGCCGTTGCTTTCTTCCGCTCGCCCGTCTCTTTGCGCCGTGACCCAAGATCGGCCATGCTTGCAACGATGCAGCTGTGCCTCTATGGCATGGCGAAACTGTGGTTCCAAGCATGCAACAGCGTTCCGCGGCAGCACACAGAGATACCGTGTTCGGCGGAGCTGAAAACCAGACATGCGGATCGGACGGGATACACGAATGGTGGAAAAGGGGTTGCGCTATCGGGACGCTGGGGTGGACATCGCGGCAGGAGAAGCGCTTATCGCCGACATCGCGCCGCTCGCCCGCGCCACCAGCCGGCCGGGGGCGGATGCGGCATTGGGGGGGTTCGGCGGCCTCTTCGATCTCAAGGCGGCGGGGTTCCACGATCCGATTCTGGTGGCCTCCACCGATGGCGTCGGCACCAAGATCAAGCTTGCGATCGCAGCCGGCCGGCACCACGACATCGGCATTGATCTCGTGGCGATGTGCGTGAACGACATTGTCGTCCAAGGCGCCGAACCGCTTTTTTTCCTTGACTATTACGCCACGAGCCGTCTGCGGCGGGATGTCGCCCGGAAGGTCATAGCCGGCATTGCGGATGGCTGCCGCAGTGCCGGCTGCGCCTTGATCGGCGGCGAGACCGCTGAGATGCCCGGTATGTATGCCGAAGGGGATTACGATCTGGCCGGTTTCGCTGTGGGCGCTGCCGAACGCGGCGCCTTGTTACCGCAGCAAACCATCACACCGGGAGACGTGGTGATCGGGGTCGAGTCGCGCGGGCCTCATGCCAACGGCTTTTCGCTGATCCGACACATTCTGGAGCGGTCCGGCCTTGCGATCGATGCACCGGCTCCCTTTGCACCGGAGCGTCTACTGGCGGACTGTCTGCTCGCCCCGACGATGATCTATGTTCGGTCCATGCTCGCCCTGCACCGCGCCGGACTGGTGAAAGCTCTAGCTCATGTGACGGGTGGAGGATTGCCCGAGAACCTCCCGCGTTGCCTCCCGGCCGGCATGCGTGCGGTGTTGCGGGCGGATCGGTGGCCCCTGCCCCCGGTCTTCGCTTGGCTGAAAGAGGAAGGGCGACTCACCGGTTCCGAACTGCTGCGCACGTTCAACTGCGGCATCGGCATGGCCATCATCACGGATGCACAACAGGCAGAGACGGTGCGGCAGCGGCTGGCCGCGGATTTCGATCTGGCCTCTTGGCCGATCGGACGGATTGAGAAAGCGGCCGGCTCGCCCAGCTGCGTGATCGAGGCACCCGCCGGCACTTGGGGCTATAAGGAAGGTTTCGTGGCCCGCACCGGTGAGGAAGAATAGGGCCCGAACGCTTTCAGCCTCGTGCTGGAAGGCCTGGAAATCGAAAGGACGGTGAGACAGGCATGGCTGCCCCATCCGCCCAGTCGCGTCGCTTGCGCCTTGGTATCCTGATCTCGGGGCGCGGCTCGAATATGAAGGCGATTTTGGATGCCACGGCCGATCCCGACTTTCCGGCCGAGGTGGTCTGTGTGATCGCAAACAATCCAGAAGCTGGTGGTCTGCGTCTGGCCGCCGAGGCCGGCATCCAACCGCTGGTGATCGACCATCGGGACTTCCCTTCCCGCCAGGCCTTCGAGGACGCCCTGCATACCGCGCTCGTCGACGCCGATGTGGAGCTCGTGTGTCTGGCCGGTTTCATGCGCTTGCTCGATGCCGAGTTCGTCAACCGCTGGCGTGACAAGATCATCAACATCCACCCTTCTCTCCTGCCGGCCTATCGGGGGCTGCGCACTCATGAACGCGTGATCGCCGACGGCGTGCGCTTCACGGGCGCCACCGTCCATTTCGTGCGTCCGGAGATGGATGCCGGTCCGATCATCGTCCAGGCGGCGGTGCCCGTCGCCCCGGACGACACACCGGAAACACTTGCCCGCCGGGTGCTCAGTTTCGAACACCAAATCTATGTGGCGGCGGTGCGGATGATCGCAGAAGGACGCGTGCGGGTCGTCGGCGAACGGGTTGTGATCGATGGCGCGGCCCCACCCGAAGGCGGCCTGATCAACCCCTTGCCCTTTGCCGGAGCAGAGTAAGAACAGAATAAAACGCCGCCGCCCCTTCAAGACTGGCGCGATTCTGGTATGAATTTCGCTGGAGACGGGTGCAAGGAACAGGACCACGAACAGGACGTCGCAAAACCGCACGAGGAACAGCGGGGTTAGGAGCGAAGATATGCGTGGACAGGGGATTATCACGGCGGTCATCCCGGTTGCGGGGCTCGGCACGCGCATGCTGCCGGCCACCAAGGTGGTGCCGAAGGAGCTGCTTCCCGTCGGCGATAAACCGCTCATTCAGTATGTGGTGGAAGAATGCTGGGAAGCGGGGATCGAGCGCGTCGTGCTGGTCACCGCGATCGGCAAGTCGCTCATTGTCGATCACTTCGATCGCAGCCATCTGCTCGAACAGTATCTGACGCGCCTGGGCAAGGAGGAGGTGCTCGATCGGCTGGCCACCACCCTGCCCCCGGAGACGGGAAGTGTCGTTTCCGTCAGGCAACCACAACCGCTGGGGCTGGGCCATGCGGTCTGGTGTGCGCGCCACCTGATCCACGACCGCCCTTTCGCCGTGCTGCTGCCTGATGATTTCATCCTCGCCGAGCCCGGCTGTCTCAAGCAGATGATGGAAGCCTGGAAGGAAGTCGGCGGAAATCTGGTCGCCACCATTGCCGTCCCGCAGGAAGAGACGGGGCGCTACGGTATCATCACGCCCGGCCGTCGGCAGGGATCGCTGATCGCGGTGGAAGGCCTTGTCGAAAAGCCCGATCCGGCGGATGCGCCTTCTGGTTTCGCTGTGATCGGCCGCTATATTCTGGACGGCGAGGTGCTCACGGCGCTCGGACAGGCCCGACGGGGCAAGGGGGGCGAGATCCAGCTGACCGACGCCATGGCCACTCGGATCGGACGCGCGCCCTTCCATGCGCTCCTGTTCAATGGTGAGCGCTTCGATTGCGGTCACAAGGCCGGCTATCTGGAAGCGCAGCTGGCGCTGGGCCTGCGCGATCCCAAGGTGGCGCCCCATTTGCGTGCCCGGATCGCCGGGCAGCAAGCCGCTTTCGTGAAATAGCGTTCTCCTACTGCGGTTCCGGCGCCGCCTGCCCCATTCCTCCCCGGCGGAAAGGCAGGTGGCGGGCGAGCAACCGGCGCGCCAGGGCGACCTCCTGCCGCTCGGCCGCAAGATAGGCTGAGACCGCCTCCTGCATGCGGGGATCGGCAAAGCGATGAAGAGACCAGGTGGCCCGTGGGGCGTAACCGCGCTGGATCTTGTGCGCCCCCTGGGCACCGGCTTCCACACGCGCGATTCGGTGTCGGATGGCCCATTCGATCGCCTGATAATAACACAGCTCGAAATGCAGGAAGGGGCGCGTCTCCAACGCCCCCCAATAGCGCCCGTAGAGCGTGTCGCCGCCCAGCGCATGGAGAGCCATTGCGATCGGCCGGCCCTCTTTCAGGGCCAAGGTGACGAGGAAACGCTCTCCCATTGTGGCGAACAGCCGGCGGAAGCTGTCTGCATTGAGATACGGCCACCCACCGCGCTTGCGAACCGTCCGGCGGTAGCAGCGATGGATGAAGGCAATCTCAGCCTCGTCGAGACGATCGCCCCGGCACCAGCGGATGGCGACACCCTCCCGTGCCAGGCTGCGCTCGCGCCGGATCTGCTTGCGACGGGAGGCCTTGAGAGACGCGAGAAAGTCGTCGAAATCGTCCCATCCCTGATTTTCCCAGTGAAACTGCTGATCGCTGCGCAGAAGCCAGCCCGATCGCGCGCCGACTTGCGCTTCCGTCTCCGTCAAAAAATCGATATGGGCGCCGGATAGTCCGAGACGGGTGGCCTCCTCCCACACCGCGGCCAGCGCCCGCCGACGCAGGAGATTTCTCTCCCCCGCATCGAGACCCGAACGCAGCAACACTCTCGGACCTGTCACCGGCGTAAAGGGCACGGCGACGAGGAGCTTGGGATAATAGCGTCCGCCGGCCTGCTCGTAGGCCTCGGCCCAGTGATGATCGAAGACATATTCACCCCAGGAATGACTTTTGAGAAAGGCCGGAACCAGCGCGAGCAGCCGCTCGCTTTGCGGCTGTCCTGCTTGCTTGCCGTCATCGTCGTAGAGGGCGATCAGATGCGGAATCCAGCCGGCCTCCGGCCCGAGTGCGCCGCTGTCTTCGAGAGCCAGAAAGAAGGCCCGTTCGAGAAAAGGGTTGCCGGCCTTCTCCAGCTCGGCCCAGGCCTGTGCCGAAATCTCACGCACATATCGGTGCATGCGCAGCGCGATGGACAGACCGGCACCCATCACCCATTACGACCGGATGAGCACGGTCGCCTCCACCTCCACGGCCGCCCCCAGCGGCAAGGTATTGACACCGACCGCCGCGCGGGCATGGCGTCCCGCCTCACCGAAGACATCGACCATCAGATCGGAGGCGCCGTTGATCACCTTGGGCTGATCGGTGAAATCGTCGGTGCTGTTCACAAAGCCACCCAGCCGCAAGACACGGCGCACCCGCGTCCAGTCTCCATCCACCGCGGCCCTGATCTGCGCCAGAACGCCGATTCCGCAAGCCCGGGCCGCAGCGATCCCCTCATCGAGGGTCATGTCTTCCCCCAACCGCCCGGTGATCACACGCCCTTGGTCGAAGGGCAACTGACCGGAGATCAGCAGCAAATCCCCGGCCACCACATAGGGCACATAGTTGGCGACCGAGCGCGCGGGCTCCGGCAGCACGATGCCGAGATCGGCAAGACGCGCTTCGATATCCATCGTCTTCCCCCTTCCGTTCGCCTGACGACATGTTACACATGCCCGAAAGCGGCATGTCATTCGCGACATAGCAAGGCGGAATGCCGCTGTCGATCACCCCCGGCAGAACGACAAAGCGGAAAGACGGGCCCGTGGACAAGACCAACCGATGGCGGCAACGGAGTTTGCGGGCTCTCTCACGCGCGGCCGCGCCCCTGGTGCGACTTGTCCTGAAAGCCCTTCCGAGTGTGAAGATGCGTCGGGCATTGTGGCGATGGACGGAGCGCCACATCAATTGGCGCGGGGCAGAACTGACAACCCGCACCCGCTTCGGAGCCCGCATGCGCACGCGACTCGACGACCTGGTGGAGCATGCGATCTACTATTTCGGCTGCTGGGAACCCAATCTCACGGCTGTCATTGAGAGACATCTGCAGCCCGGCATGCTGTTTGTGGATGCGGGCGCCAATGCCGGATATTTTAGCTTGCTCGCCGCCCATTTGGGGGCAGACGTGGTGGCGATCGAGGCCGCGCCGCAGACGACCCGACGCTTGCGGGCCAATCTTGCCCGCAATCCCCGTCTTGCCACCCGCATCCGGGTGGTGGAAGCCGCCCTTGCACCGGAAACAGGCAATCTCGACCTCTTCCTTGCCCCGGCTGCCAACCGGGGTGCGACGACCACCTCGCCCCTTCGCGCACAACAGAGCGGCTATACGCAGAAGGTTACCGTTCCCGCCCGCCGATTGACCGATATCCTGAGCGCGGAAGAATTGGCGCGGCTCGGCTTTCTCAAGCTGGATATCGAGGGGGCCGATATTCCGGTGCTGGTGCATCTGATGACGGAAGCGCCCGATTTGCTGCGCCGCATCATTACGGCAGCAGAAATCTCGAAGGACGGTTTGGCCGCCGCCGGGTTGACTTTGGCTTCCTTTCGCGAACGCCTGCGGGCACTCAACCTTGAGATGATGGTGCTCACCAACCGCTACGACTTTGCCGATCTGCTTGCGCGTAAACCGCCGCAGTCCCCGCAGCCCTTCACGTCCTGGCCGGAGGGCAAGCAGCAGATCGACGTTCTCCTCGTCCCACGGAACTGACGTCCTCCCCTCGTCTCATGTGACACGGCGGTCTTCTTGTCCCAACGCGCGCATCCGCACCCCGCTGAAAGATGCGCAGAAAAATGCGCGCGCCGTTATGTTGCGGCGCACAAAATTCTCTTGACAAGAATGCTGCACCGCACTATATCCATGCTCAGCAGAGCATCGATAGTGAATGTTGGCGGAAAAGAGTTGGCCATTTCGCGCAGAGTGTTTGGCGGCTGTCGATGAACGCAGAACAAGGAGACGGGCTATGAGCGAGAATGTGAAAAAGACCCAGGCCAAGGCGAATGGCGCCGCGAAGAAGCAGGACAGGGGCTTTCCGCCCTTCGCTTTTCCCTTCTTCGATCTGGATTTGGTGCTGGAAGCGGGGCGCAAGAATGCCGAGGCCTTCTTTGAAGCCGGCCGGATCACCTTCAACGGGTATCACGAGCTGCTGGAGCGGCAGGCCGAGCTGACGCGCGCGTTGATCGCGGAAGCCGAGGAGGCCACGCGTTCACTGTTTTCTGGCAAGACGCCGGAGCTCAACGCCTCCGCCCAGTTCGAGATCGCGCAAAAGCAGGTCAAAAAGCAGGTTGAGAATTGGCGTGAGCTCGCCGAGCTGTCGGTCAAGACGCAGCGTGAGGCCTTCGCGGTGATCGCCAAGCGCTTCGAAGACGGTCTCGAAGAAGTGCGGCGTCTGCAAAAGGCTGCGTAACGGTTCCTCCTCCCTCCTTCCCAAGCGTCGGTCGTTCCATGACGGCGCTGAAAAACCGAGGCCCGCGGCCGAAATCGGCCGCGGGCTTTTCTTGTATCCCGGTCTTTTCTATCAAGCAGCCCCGTCGCGCAGCGGAACACGGCCGACGGGCTGCAGGAGCGGCAGGTCTGAACATGATGAATCGCACATTCCCGGCCCGCACCGTCATCTTCGATCTGGATGGCACGCTGGTGGACACCGCACCCGATCTGGCCGCCGCGGCAAATCGGCTGCTTGTCCGCCATGGCCACCGTCCGCTGCCACTTGAAACACTCCGGAATTTCGTCGGTGGCGGAGCGCGGTTGCTGCTCGAACGAGCCTTCGCGGCGACCGGTATGCCGCTCGATTCCCCTAGCTTGGACACGGAGATCCTGCCGGCTTTTCTTGCCGATTACGAAGCCCATATCGCCGACCGCAGCCGACCTTATCCAGGCGTGTGCGCCACACTCACCGCCTTGCGCGAAGCGGGACACACACTCGCCATCGCCACCAACAAACCGCAGAAGCTGACGGAGAAGCTTCTCCACATATTGAACCTGACCGATATGTTCGCTGCAATCATCGGGCGCGATGCCGCCCCACACCCCAAACCGCATCGGGCGCATCTCGATCATGCCCTGGCCATGAGCGGCGACAAGCCGCCTGCGGTGATGGTGGGTGACAGCATCACCGATCTCCAAGCGGCGCGCGCAGCGGGTCTGCCGGCGATTCTCGTGCCCTATGGCTATACGCCTGAGCCCGCGCACCGCCTCGGCGCGGATCTCGTGTTGGCGGATTTTACGGCGCTCACCAACTGCCTGCGCCTGACATGACGGCTGGGGTCAGGCTGGGGCTTTGCGGCGCCGCCACCATTTGGTCACCAGATGACGCAGCAGGAGCGGCAGCGGCATACGCAGCAGATGGCCGCGCAGCCACAGCAGCCGGCGGGCGAGCGGAGCTGGGCGGCCGCCTTCCTCCTCCTCCTGCACCCGCCAAAGGGCATGGCGTGCCAAGCGCAGGGGCGCTGACGTGATCCGGCGACGTGACCTGTCGCCAAAACTTTCCTCCAGCTCGTCCAGAAGGGCGAACGCCGCCGCCAACACCGAGGCGACCCCCAGTTCCCGCGCACGGGGCATAACGGCGGCACGAGCGCCCTTCTGATCGGGCCACAGATCAAGAAGGTCGTAGAGTTCCACGAGCCGGCGCGTCGCCTCGCGCCCTTCGCCGTCGATGAGAAAATGGATGGCGGCATGGATGAACAGATCGACATCGGCCAGCCCGTTATAGGCGGATCCGGGTAATTTCCGGACCCGCTCCCAGATCGGATCCATGGCGAAGGCGTAACGATGCGTGCGTGGCAGCAGCCGGAAATGCAGGTCGAGCTCGACGTCGCGTACCGGATGCCGGCGTGGGGCGACTTCGTGCATATAGGCGCGATAATAGCGGCGGTCGTAAGGATTGTCCTTTTCTTGCGCGATGACATAGCCGAGTTCGTCCAAGAGAGCGCTCGCCCGATCCACCGCGGCCTCGGGCACCAGAAGATCGACATCGGCCGCCACCCGTCCCCTTGCGGCCTTGAGATCACGCAGAAGATAGGCTGCGCCCTTGAGCGCCACGACGGGTGCAGCCATCGCCGGCAAGAAATCCCGTTCCAGCATGTCGAGCTCGCGGCGGATCAATCCCTCGCGATAACGCTGCCGCCGTTCGATGCCGGCAAGTGCGGCCTGGGCGACGGTATCGAGTTCCGCCCAGATCCCCGCATGACGCAGGCCGGCCGCCAGGCGACCGGCGACCGCCTGCCGTCGCGCCCGTTGAATCAGGAGTCCCTGCTCGGCTGGAGACAGACCCAGGAAACGTTGGGGCGCAAGGAGCACGGCGAGCACCGGACTGCGTGGAAATCCGCTCATCCCCCCCCCTCCCCGCGCCCGGAAAGCAGATCGTCCAGCAACGCAAGCGCGGCTGCGGCCTCACCATAGCGCAGGGCATAGGCCGGAATGGCGGCGACCAGGCCACGCAGGATAGCAAGCGCCGGCTCGCCCTGGGTTGCGAAATTCATGGCGGCCTCAAGCAGCCGCGTCGTCGCCTCGATCGGATCAAGACGCCGCAGGCGCGGCTCAGCGCCGGGCCGACGTTGCGGGAAGACAACGGCGCGTGGACGGAACCGGGTTGCCGGGGCAATCGGCTGCGCCGGTAGAAAGGCGATCGTGCCCTTGGGCGTTCCAGAATAGCGGTGGACAAGGCGGTCAGACACCCCGAACCGCTCGGCCAGATAGGAAATCGATTCGTTCTTGAGCGAGACGGCCCGCGGTATCGCCACGAGCCGGCGCTCTCCATAAGGCTCGAAGGCGGCATATTCGTCCGAGAGCAGGCGCCATCCGGCGAGCAGAGCCGCCGCAGCCAATGTCGATTTTCCGGCGCCACTCGCCCCCGGCATCACGAGCGCGTCCTCCCCGCGGGCGATGGTGGCCGCATGGAACATGACGAAGCGATCGTTCTCGCCGGCGGTCGCCAGGTTCATCGCGCTTTCGAGGGCGACCGGCGCAAGCCGGGCCGGCAGCGGCAGAAGCGGTACCGGGGCTGGCACGTCGGAGACGAGGTTGGGGCGGATCACCCGCCGCCAGACCGTCGGCGCGCGCAAGGTGATCCAGTGATCCACCCAGCCCTCGGGCGCCGGATACTGCCCGTAGCAATGCGTAAGATGGCGGCGGATCAGATCTTCTCTGCCTTCGATCGCGATGGCATAAGCCACCGCTCCGATCTGGAGCGCGGTCATCATGGCTGAACCCTGCGCTCCTTTCTCTTAAGGCCCATGGCCGTCGTCACCCGCAGGAGCCAAGAGACCAATCTCGGCCAATCTCCGGCGGCTTTCCTGCAAACGCGCAAAACTCGGCTCACCTTCGGGCAAGGCCAGCTCCCGGGCGAGTGCAGCCTGCAGACGTTCGAGCGGGATCGAGCCGGTGGGGTCCAGCACCAGCAAGCCGGCACTCACCACGTCGAGGACATGGTTTTGCGCATAACGCCGGTCGTGAACGAGAGCCAGAGCCCCCAAGGCATGGACGACGAAACGTCCCTCCTTTTTCTGGCGGTGCTCCGATGAAGCCATCCCTCAGTGGTGACGCCCGGTCAGAAAATCCATGGCCGATGTCCAGCAGCTGCCGGAGCCGATGATCCGGGCCTTGCCGCGCGCCAGACGCCGAATCGCACGCCGAATGCGCCGAGCTTCCTGCGGATCGACATAAGGACCGGTCTGACTCGTTGGATAGATCGGCTCGTCAAAATGCCCGTCGGCTGCAAAGTCGATGTAATTGCGGGCGTTCACAACGACGATCTCGTCACATTCATCATCATCGTCATCGTCGTCGTCATGACCATGGCCCTGCCCTTGCCCATGTTTCCGATGCCCCCGCCCCCGCCGATGCTTGTGACGATCCTTGCAGCGCTTGCCCCGCCGACGATGACCGCGATGATCATCATCATCGTCATCGTCGTCATCATCGTCATCATCGTCATCGTCGTCGTCGTCATCGTCACAATCGTCGTCGACGCAGATGACGATCTCACAATCCGGCACCGAGATCGCCTGCGCCCAGCCCGGCTTGGCGGTAAGCACGATCGGTCCCGCCGCAAGCAGCGTTCCCAGAACGAAGCGACGGGTGGCATGGGGACTGGTTTCCATGCCTTGCCGCAGGGCGGCCAGCACCTCTTCCGCCGCGAGATCACGGTCCTGTTCGCCGCTCGTATCGAGAGGCAAGAGCGCGTCTTTGTCTTTCCTCACCCTGCCCACGATTGTCTCCTCGCGCTCGAAGCTGCTGGAATCGGATATAATTCTAACTTAAGCAGGGGATGTAAGGGAAGCGTTAATGGCACAGGGGCAGGAAAGGGGCAGCGTCTGCTCGCGCCCGGCAGAAAAGATCAAGGGATCATCCCATGCGCATATGGCCGTTCGGGCGCTCCAGGATGAAGGCTGAGCATCACCCGTCTTCCGGTGAGAAGAAGGGACGGGCCGCCGAAACACAGGCGACCGAGCACCCGTCGGAGCACCAATCCTGGCCGGGCGCAGTCCGCTTCCACGCACAGGATGTACTGGAGGCGATTGATGAGCCGCTCATCCTCGTCAATCGCCGCCTGCGGCTGCTGTGGGCGAACCGGACGGGGCGCGTGTTGCTGGGCGCCCATGCCGAGATCGGTCGGGACATCCGGTTGTATCTGCGTGCCCGGGAAATCATCACGGCGCTCGAGCAGATGGCAGGCGCTGCCTCATCCGCACCTCTTTGCTTCGTGACCCGCCATCGGCAGGGACAGACGGAACGCGTCTATGAGCTTCATCTTCACAGCGTTCATCCAGCCGACCGTCATCAGAGTGAAGACGGCGCCGAGGAGGAATCCTGCATTCTGATGCATCTGCGTGACATTTCTGCTCTTGACCGAGCCGAACGCATGCGGGCGGATTTCATCGCCAATGTCAGTCATGAGCTCAAGACACCGCTGACCGCGCTGATCGGTTTCATCGAGACATTGCGCGGCCCGGCCCGAGACGACGCCCGAGCGCGCGAGCGGTTCCTCGCCCTCATGGATGCAGAGGCACGGCGGATGGACCGCCTGGTCGGCGACCTGTTGTCACTCTCCAAACTGGAAAGCGAGCCGCCGCCGGCGCGCAATGCCCGGGCCGATCTCGTGACCGTCATCCAGCGGGTGCTCGCCCTCATGCAGCCCGTTGCCGCGCGCGCGGAGATGGTGGTGCGGTCGCAGATCGCTCCGACCCGGGCGCCGGTTCAGGGCGAGGAGGATCGCTTGGTGCAAATGCTCACCAATCTGATCGACAATGCGATCAAATACGGAAAACCCGGCCCTGTGACCGTGTCGCTGACAGCCGAGGCAGATGAATGGGTGCTCACCGTGGCCGACCGTGGCCCCGGAATTCCAGCCGAACATCTGCCACGCCTGACCGAACGTTTCTACCGGGTGGACACGGCCCGCTCGCGCAGCCTCGGCGGCACCGGATTGGGCTTGGCGCTCGTCAAGCATATCCTGCGACGCCATGGCGGACGCCTTGAAATCACAAGCCGTCTCGGCGCGGGCACGACGGTCACCGTTCGCCTGCCACGGCCGGATGAACCCGACGAAGAGGCCGCATCGAACCGGCGCAGCGGTCATCAACCGAATCGGCCGGTGATGTAATCCTTCGTGCGTTCCTCCCGCGGCGAGACGAAGATCTGAGTGGTGGGACCGAATTCCACAAGCTCACCCAAATAAAGAAAGCCGCAGCAATCGGAGATGCGCGCGGCCTGCTGCATGTTATGGGTGACGATGGCGATCGTGTAGTCGCGCTTAAGCTCCCAGACGAGCTCCTCGATCTTGGCGGTAGCGATCGGATCAAGAGCCGACGTTGGCTCGTCGAGCAACACCACCTCCGGCTTGACGGCAATGGCCCGGGCGATGCACAGGCGTTGCTGCTGACCACCCGACAGACCCAAGGCACTGGCCTTGAGCTTGTCTTTGACCTCCTCCCACAAGGCGGCCTTACGCAAAGCCCATTCCACCCGTTCGTCCATGGCCGGGCGCGAGAGCTTCTCATGTAGCCTGACCCCGAAGGCGATATTCTCGTAGATGCTCATGGGAAAAGGGGTCGGCTTCTGGAAAACCATGCCCACACGCGCCCGGAGCAGGTCGAGGTTCTCTTTTTCTTCTAATATGTTGCGGCCATCCAGCAGGATCTCGCCCGTGGCCCGCTGGCCGGGATAGAGGCTGTAGATCCGATTGAAACAGCGCAGCAATGTCGACTTGCCGCACCCCGACGGACCGATGAAAGCCGTCACCCGCTTTTCCGGGATATCGAAACTGATATTCCGGAGCGCTTGGGTACGGCCATAGTAGAAACTGAGATTGCGGACCGCGATCTTGACGGGGGTGTCAGCGGCATCATCGGCCATCGATTCCGGTGCGCAGTCACAAGTCTCCTGCCCCCGGTCCTGAACCATGGCCGCCGGCCCGATCTTTCCACCGCTTGCGTCTTGCGAGGTGTCGCCGTCGTTGGAAACGGACTGTTCCACCATGAAGCTTGCACCCTTTCCCATGCCTAGCAGACGATCGTGTCGGACACGCGACCTCACGATCGCTTCGCACGCGACCCCAGCGCCAGCCGGGCCAAGATATTGAGCCCCAAAACCGCGAGCGTAATCAGTAATGATGCCGCCCAAGCGAGCCCATGCCAGTTCTCATAAGGGCCCATTGCGAAATTGAAAATCATCACCGGCAGATTGGCGATCGGCTGGTTCATGTCCAGACTGAAGAACTGGTTGTTGAGCGCCGTGAACAACAAGGGCGCCGCCTCGCCGGCAATGCGCGCGATCGCAAGCAGAATGCCGGTTGCAATCCCGCTCAATGCCGCCTTCCAGACGATGGCCACCACGATCCGCCATTGGGGCGCCCCAAGAGCGGCCGCCGCCTCACGCATGGCATCGGGCACGAGCCGCATCATGTCTTCGCTCGTGCGCACCACGACGGGCACGACGATGATCGCAAGCGCCACCGCGCCGGCCCAGCCCGAAAAATGCCCCATCCCGATGACCATGAGTTCGTAGACGAACACGCCGATCACGATCGACGGTGCGCTCAAGAGCACGTCATTGACGAAGCGGATCACCTTCGCCAGCCAGTGATGACGGCCGAACTCAGCCAGATAGGTGCCGGTCAGCACGCCGAGCGGCGCACCCATCAAGACCCCGAAACCGGTGAGCAGCAGGCTTCCTACAATGGCATTGCGCATGCCGCCTGCCGCATCGCCGGGCCCGGGTGTGTCTTGGGTGAAGAGATCCCAGTCGAACCGCGCCAGCCCGCGCGCCAAAAGCGTCCACAAGAGCCAGCCGAGAAAAGCCAAGGCCAGCGCCGTCGTGAGAACGGAAATGCTCAAATGGAACATGTTCCACAAGCGGCGTCGCCGGCGAATGTCGAGCGCCATTCTCATGCTCTTCCTCCTCAGCCGCGCACGCCTTCACGCCGCTCCAAACGATGGAGCATGAAGCGTGAAAGCGCGAGCACGATGAAGGTGATGAGAAACAGAATCAGACCCAAAGCGACAAGAGAGGCCGTATAGAGTTCGCCATCGGCCTCGGTAAATTCATTGGCGATCGTGGAGGCGATCGTGTTGCCGGGCAGGAAGAGCGAGAGATGCAGATCATGCGCATTGCCGATCACGAAGGTCACCGCCATCGTCTCGCCCAATGCCCGACCCAACCCGAGCATCACACCGCCCACGACGCCGATTCGCGTATAAGGCAGAATCACATGCCAGACGACTTCCCACGTCGTGCAGCCCAGTCCGTAAGCCGATTCCTTGTACGCCACGGGTGTTATGTCGAACACCTCCCGCATCACGGACGCGATGAAAGGGATGATCATGATCGCAAGGATGATACCGGCGGTGAGCACGCTCACCCCGATCGGCGGCCCCTGAAAGAGGGGGCCGATCACCGGCAATTCGCCCAGACTATCCGTCAGTACGGGTTGAATGTGATCGGCGAAGAAGGGCGCGAAGACGAACAACCCCCACATACCGTAGATGATGCTCGGGATCGCAGCCAGCAGCTCGATCGCCGTCGCAATCGGGCGCTTGAGCCAGGGGGGGGCCATCTGCGTGATGAACACGGCGACCCCGAAGCTGATCGGCAAGCCGATGATCAAGGCAATCGCGGAAGTGACCAGAGTGCCCACCGTCGGGGACAGGCCGCCGAACACCTCGGTGACTGGATTCCACTCCGCCGTGGTGAGGAACGTCCAGAACCCGAAATGCGACAAAGCCGGCTGCGCGCCCTTCAAAAGCATGACGATGGTGCCACCAAGCAACACGAGCACAGCCACGGCGGCAAGCCAAGCCAACCCTCCCAGGAGACGATCACCGACCGACCGATTACGATCGAAGACTTTTCCCAGTCTGGTCCATGCCGCAATCGTTCCAGCCATGCCCAGTCCTTCGCCCTATCCATCGCCAGACAGCCGGCGCGCGAGTCCGATAGCGCATCAGAGCGCCTTTAGAAAGCCATCAGCCGGAGCGGATCAGCCACTCCGGCTTCAGGCCGACAAATGGTTGCGTCCGCCACCAGGACGTCACGGCCATACCGGCTTGCCCTGGGAATCGCGGATACGCGCCTTCCACGTGTCCTCCACCATGGTTACGACGGCCTCGGGCATCGGCACATAGTGCAGATCGACCGCCATCTGCTGGCCGTTGCGAAAAGCCCAGTCGAAGAATTTCAAGACGGCTCGCGTGCGCTCGGGCTTGTCCGCCCGGGCATAGACGAGGATGAAGCTCGCGCCCGTGATCGGCCAGCTCTTGGCGCCGGGCTGGTCGGTGAGGACGAGATAATAGCCCTTGGCATGGGTCCAGTCCGCACCCGCAGCCGCAGCCTGGAAGCTTTCGACAGTCGGCGCGACGAACTGCCCCGCGCGGTTCTTCAGCAGCGCATACTGCATCTTGTTCTGAACGGCATAGGCGTATTCCACATAGCCGATACCGCCCTTGATGCGCTTGACGTAAGAGGCCACACCCTCATTGCCCTTGC
>CAZJPA010000022.1:0-20241 GCA_964547755.1 uncultured Sphingomonadales bacterium | reverse complement strand
TGTCTGCGTGCCCATCTCCAAGCTTGCCGAATCGATCCGCGAGACAAAGCGGGACCTCGCCGAATCCGGAATCGTTTCGGCCATCGTCGGTCATGTCGGCGACGGCAATTATCACACGACGCTGTGGGTGACTCCCGACGACGAGGAGGAAATCGCCCGCGCGCGCGGCATCATCACGCGCATGGCCGAACGGGCACTGGCGCTCGGCGGCACGATCACGGGCGAGCACGGTATCGGTATCGGCAAGAAAACGCTGCTGGAGAAGGAGCATGGCGATGCCTTGGGGCTGATGCGGGCGCTCAAGCGGGCGCTCGACCCTGAAGGCATCCTCAATCCGGGCAAGATCTTCGACATGTAGCCGGCCGAGCATTCGGTGTGCGCTTCATGCCACCGATGATGGCGCTCACCATCTGCCGCACATTGCCGCATGGGTCGGGAATTGGTTCGAATTTTAGCTAATCGCAAGCATTCGTTAACTCCTCTCTGATGGAGTGCACACGCGCGCGGCTGCCCCATCTCTATCGATCGTGGAGCGGCCTGGGCGGGGGGCGATGCCGATCAAGCGGATCGGCGCCGAGTACTGGTCGAGGCGGTGCTAGGGACATGATCCCAAAGGATTTCACAAGTTTGCCCGCATGGCGGCGGGCGGAAATCGAACGGATCGCGCTCGCACGCCAGGTGGGAGCGTTTCTGAGCGATATCGACAAGCCCGCAGAGGAGCGGGAAGTCGTGGTCGGCATCGCGATGAAGCTGGCCGAGGACCTGGCCGTCGAAGTACGTCAGGCGCTGGCCTTCGAACTCCGCCGCGCCCCTGAGTTGCCCTTTGCGCTCGCCGAGAAAATTGCGCGCGACGTGGAGGAAGTCGCAAGCCCCTTCCTCCAACACACGCCTGTTTTTACGGCCGAACAGCTGGCGCGATTCGCCCGCGAACTCGGCGAACATGTCCGAGTCGCGATCGCCAAGCGCTCCCATGTGCCGGAAGTGGTGGCGATCGCCATCGCGGAGGCCGGCGGCGAACGCTCCGTGACCTTTCTGCTGCGCAACCAGGGTGCGGAGATCTCAGGTGCCAGCGCCATCATCATCGAGCGCTTCCGACACAGCCGCCGCATGATGGATCTGCTCGCCCGCCGGCCGGACTTCCCAGCCGCGCTGTTCGCCCAGATCATCGAGCATGTGAGCGAGGCCGCCCGGGAGGAACTCGTCAGCCGTTACGGGCTGCCGGAACAGATTGCCGAAGACACCACGCGCTTTGCGCGCGCGGCCAGCCTCGCCCGCTGGGCGGTTTCGGCAAGCTACGCCGGCCTCAACGACTTCATCCGTCAAAAAGAGTCGCTCGGGGCCTTCACCGAACGACTTTTGATCGACATCACCCGGGCCGGCGGCCTGCGACTGTTCGTGGCGGCGATGGTGCACAAGACAGGACTGGATCTCGAAGTCGTGGACCGGATCACCCGTCTTGGCAGCCGCGCCCACCTCGAACGTCTCATCAAACGCGCCGGTATCCGGGGTTTCGCCGTCGGACAGCTCGTACACGCGGTCGAAAAGGGGCGCGAACGCGAGCGCGAAATCGCTTCCCAAAGCGACGAGAATCCCCCACTGCGTTGAAGGATCGCAGTCGTTCCACCGTCAGGACCGCAAGCTGGGGCCGGATCCCTCAACCGACAGGATGAAGGAAGACACGGGGGTCCGCCGCCAACCGGGCCTTGAGGTCGGCGGGCGTGTGGGCGGCGGCTGCATGCTCGGCCAAAGCGGCAATCCGGTTGCGCAAACTGTCCAGACAGGTGCGCACGGCCGCCATCGCCATGGCTTCGCCCGGCTCGATCCGGGCGGGATCGGGTAACGGCCAATGCAGGCGGATCGGCGCACCCGGGAAGACGGGGCAACGACGGGCGGCATGATCGCAGACCGTGATTGCCAGATCGATGCGGGGTGCCTCTGGTCCCAGGAACCGCTCAAGCCCCTTCGATTCGAGGCCCTCGGTCGCGACCCCCTCTTCTTCCAGGCACCGCAGCACGAAGCGGTTGACCGCGCCTACTGGATCCGATCCCGCGCTCATCGCCAGAAGACGATCGCCATGCGCATGGCGTGTCCAGGCTTCCGCCAGGATCGACCGGGCGCTGTTGCCCGTGCACAGATACAGCACATGCCAGCGCCCGTTTCCGCTCTCGTCCGCCATTGCTCTGCTTCCCCGTCCTTACTCTCGCCCGGCCGGCCATCCCGGATCCGGACTGGCCATGGCGTATCCTTTCTGGCTATGGCCATTTTGTCCGCTGTCGATAACGGTTTTGTAAAGAGCGGATTTGAACAAGGGGAAGGGCAAGGGCGACAACCAAATGGTGGATTGGCTGCAGGATGCCGCACTCAGCATGAGCGCCGATCCCACGGCGCTCTTTCTGGCGATCGTCCTGCTTTCCCTGCTGCAGGAGGATCTGGCCACCGCCACCGCGGCGACCCTGGCTGCAGCCGCGCCCGAGCGCCTGGCGTTGCTGTTCGCAGCCGCCTGCGCCGGCCTCATGCTCGGCGACAATGGCCTGTATGCCACCGGACGGCTGGCCCGCCGCCTGCCCTGGCTGGCGCACCGGCTGTCGAATCGCAAGCTGATTCGGCTGTGGCGTTTCCTCGACCATCATGGTTCACGACTGGTGATCGCCGCCCGCTTTCTGCCCGGCACGCGGCTTCTCACCTATCTGGCCTGCGGCTACCGGCCACTCGCCTACCCGCGTTTTCTGCCGGCCGATGTGGCAGCCGTGCTCGTGTGGTCCGCCATCGTCTTCGCGGCGGCCCGGCCGGCCGGCGCCTGGTTCGCCACCTTGACCGGCACAGGACGGATCGCGCTGGGCGCAGCGCTCGTTCTACTCCTATTCCTGCTGCCCCGTCTGATCGCCATCCTCTTGCGACGGGTGCGCAAAAGATGGTGGCCGACAGCCGACAGCGCCGCCGGGAAAACGGATGGGGGGCGCTCATGAGGGGCGGTCGCGGTCAGAGTATGACGTCCACAGCCCCTCCTGCTCGGACGGCTTCGGATGGTGCAGGCGGGATGCCGCCGCTTGCAGATGTGGGGCCGGTTTTGTCACCCTTCGAATTCTGGCCGCAGAGCATCTTCTATGCGCCCATGGTCGCCTGGTGGCTGCTTCTGGGAATCCGGTATGGCGATCCCCGCTATCCCTTCATCGCCAACCCCGGTTTTCCGCTTGGCGGCTTCGTCGGCGAATCGAAGGCCGCGGTATTCGCGCGATTCGGACCGCGCGCATACGCGGCGACGGCGCCTTTCATCCTGCTGCCCGCCGGTCCTCTCTCCCATCGCCGGCAGACACTCGCACGCGCCCTGGAAGACGGGCGCCTGCGGCTTCCACTCGTCATCAAGCCGGATGTGGGCTGCCGTGGCGCGGGTGTGCGCCGCGTCACCACAGGTGAGGCCATAGCTTCGGTTCTCGCCCTTTACCCCGAGGATGCACCGCTTCTGGCCCAGAACTGGGTGAGCGCACCGGGTGAAGTCGGCCTCTTCTATGCCCGGCACCCAGACGAGACGGAAGGCCAGTTGCTATCGATGACGCTCAAGTATTTTCCCTGCGTCGTCGGCGACGGTCGCCGCAGTCTGCGCGCGCTGATTCAGGACGACCGGCGAGCGCGGCGGCTGTTCCATCTCTATGCCCCGCGCCTTGCGGACCGCTTGGACGAGGTGATCCCGACCGGCGAGGAGGTGGTGCTCACACGCGTCGGCGCCCATGCCAAAGGCGCCATCTTCCGGGACGGTCGGGCGTATCTGACCGAAGCCTTGCGCCGCCGGATCGATGCCATCGCGCGCGATATCGACGGTTTCTTCGTCGGCCGATTCGATGTTCGGTTTCATGACTTCGACGCCCTGTGTCGGGGCGAGGATCTGGTGGTCATCGAGGTCAATGGCGCCGGGGCGGAGGCGACCCATATCTGGGATTCCCGTTACACCCTCACCAAGGCCTGGCGTGATCTGGCCCGCCAGTATCGGCTCCTCTTCGAAATCGGTCGCACCCAGCGGCGACGCGGGGTGCCGCTGCCGACCATCAGAGAAATCTTCCATGCCTGGCGCCGGGAGAGACGGCTCACCAAGCGCTATCCCTGGCCTGATTGAGAAACCGTCACGCAGAAACCAACATATTGCGGCTGTCGTGACGTCATTTGTCTCGCTTTCGGTCATTTACCATTCTGAAAGCTGCATGCGCGCAGTATTACGTCAAGACGTCGGCAAGTCATTTTCCGCTTCGGAACAGGACAACGAGTGGCAATGGTGGCGGTATCGCGCGTGGGCGTGGAAGAACAGCTATACGATTACGCCAAGCGGCTGGGTCGTTATCGCAGCGGCCGGCGGGCTGTCTGGGTGCGGTTGTCCCGCCTGACCAAACCCTATCGCCAGCCCTCTTATCAGCGGGCCGCGCGCGAGCCTTTCGCGCGTCTTCTGCGCCGCTACGAAGGCCAGCTGTTCACCCTCCCCAACCAGGATTTCCTGTGTGTCTTGAAGGGCGTCTCACCTTCCGAGCTCGAACGGGCGGTGCTGGCCGTCGAGGCACTCGTGCGCGACGACCCCAATCTGCGCGCCGCCGAGGTGGACGGCCGCGACCTGGCCTTCCTGGCCCGATTCTATGACATCGAACAAGACTATGACAGCTTCTTCGCGCTGGCCCAAGCGGTGGCGGAGGGCCGTGATCCCAATGATTGTCCACCAGCCGCGCCGGGCGAGACGCCGCCGCACAAAAAACAGAGACCGACACGCGCATCCCGATCGCTCCACGCACCAGCACCTTCCGCTACCGACACCGAGGCGCCCACCCCCGACCCGGATCTGCTGGCCGGCCTGCTGCGCCACTGCCAGCGGATGGATATCCGCCCGTTCCTCACCGCTCGACCCGTGCGGCTGGCAGGCTGCCAGGGCGCGCAGGCCCATATCATGACTCGGCTCGGATTCGATCTTGCCGCCCTGCGCGCAAAGCTGGCTCCCGAGGCACCGGCAATTGCGGCGGGACCTTTTGCATCCGCCATCCGTCTGACGCTCGTCGAGCGTCTGATCGAGCAGGACCCAGGTGAGTTGGCGGCCGACGACGACCGGCCCCTGCTCGTCGATTTCAGCGCCGCCATGCTCCTGCGCACAACCGGCAGCGCCTGGCTCGACAGGCTTGCCGCCGCCCATTCCAACGGCGTGATTCCGGTGCTGGACGCCGGCGAGATCTTGGCCAATCCCGCCCGACTCGCCAAAGCGGCCGCCCGTGCCCACGCCCGGGGCATGAAGCTTGCAGCCGGTGATCTCTCCCTTGCTCTTGCTCCCCTTTTCCGCAACCGCAAGCGCTGGCCGCTGGCCTTGCTGCTGTTCTCTGCCGATGCGTCATCCGGCATCGGCGAAGACGAGGGGCGGGCGCTGTTGGCGGATCTGGAGCCCGAGCGGCTGATCTGGTGTCCGCAGGATGCCGGGCCGCCGCGCCCGGCGCCGATCCGACTGGAAGTCGCCGCCTAGCCGCCACAGAACCGCAGCCAGGGGTGCGGGGCGAGCGGAGCGGATGAGTGTCCCGCCACTTTCCTTGATTTTCGCGTGTCGGCACCCACCCGTTTGTTCAGTCTTTCTCGGAATCTGTCCCCATTTCTGCATGATCGGGCATGCCATCCGGGGGCAGGCGCGGTTCCGGCGCCACGTCGGGGCGCATGGCCAGCGCCGGCCCTGGGCGCAGACCATAGTGGTAGCGCCCATCCGCCAGATCGATATAGGCATTCAGAAACCCCGGGTAGTCCGTGGCGCGCAATCGTCGGCGCCGCTCCTCGGCCGCCATGTGCGGCGTGATTCGGCACAGCTCCTCCAGCTGCCGCCGTCGGAAAGCCGGTCGCGTCCAACCCTGCGCCGCCTGGGGCAGAGCTGCGCCGGCGGCGAGTATGGCCAGGATTTCGCCGAACAGACCGAGCATGACGGCGAGCGTTTTCAGCTGCAGGGTCTCCACCGTCTCATCGGCGGCCACCGGGAAGCGGCGCTCGGCCACGATCGGCCCGCTGTCCACCCGCGCATGCATGTGATGGACGACACATCCATATTCCCGCGCCCCCTCATAAAGGGCGAAATTGTAACAGCCCGTGCCCGGATATTCGCGCGGGCCTGGATGGAAGTTGAGCGCCAGGTCGAAGCGCGCGAGTACCTCTGCCGGCACGATCCAGGGCGAAAGGAAGGACAGCAGAATCTGCCGCGCGCCGACGGCCTGCGGTGATCTCGGCGCGTCGACCAACGCGGTGGGAAAGGGCGTTCCCACCGGGGCCAGATGAGTCTCGGCACAGGGGAACAGAGCACGCAGCCAGGCTGCAGCCGAGCGCCCCCAGCCATGATCCTTGGCCAGCAGCACCACCCGGTCACGTGGCAAGGGCGAAGCGGTCGCCGATTCCTGCGATGTCCTCGATGTGTCTGATACGGTCATGGAGGCATTTTGCTTTGGTCATGGTTACCAAATCTTCAATCTTGTCGCACTATGTCCGTATGGGTGTTCCGGCATAGTGCATGCATGTATAGACAGAAAGGGACGAGCGCAGAGCATGTATCGCGACAGGCGCATTCTCGGTCTCATTCCCGCCCGCGGTGGCTCGAAAGGCGTGCCGGGCAAGAACATCCGCCCGCTTGCGGGTCGGCCGCTCATCGCCTGGACGATCGAGGCGGCCCGCCGAGCGCGTTATGTCGATCGCATCGTGCTTTCGTCTGAGAACGCGGACATCTGCCGCATCGCCGAAGCCTATGGCTGCGAGGTGCCATTCCGTCGGCCGCCGGAACTGGCGCGCGACGACACGCCGGGCATCGCGCCTGTCCTGCATGCGCTCGATCAGCTCCCGGGCTTCGACTATGTTGTGCTCTTGCAGCCCACCTCGCCGTTCCGGACCGCTGAGGATATCGATTGCGCCATCGCCCGTTGCATCGACGCCGGGGCGCCCAGCCTCGTCTCTCTTACCCTCGCCAGCCAGCATCCGTCATGGATGTATCATTTGGACGAGGACGGGCGGATCGTGCATTTCCTCGGCGAGGAGCCAATCGCCCGCCGACAGGAGCTTCCCCGTATCTATGCCCTGAACGGCGCGATCTATGTCGCGCATGTCGAAACCCTGCAGCGCGAGCAACGTCTGATCGGCCCGGCAACCATCGGCTATCCCATGCCGCGCGCGCGTTCGTTGGACATCGACACCGCCCTCGACTTCGACGTCGCGGAAGTGCTGGCCCGCCGCCTGTTGGCCGAAGAGGAACTCGTGTGATGGCGTCCCATTCCACACACCGCCGGCTCGCCGTGTTGACCTCCACGCGTGCGGACTACGGCTTGTGGCGCCCCCTGCTCGCCGAGCTGGAGCGTCGCGGCACCATCGACCCGTTTCTCGTCGTCACCGGCACCCATTTGGAAAAACGCCATGGCCGGACGATCCAGGAAATCATCCGCGACGGTCGCCGCCCCTGGCAGGAAATTCCGCTCGGTCTTGTCGACGACACACCGCTGACCGCCACGCGCGCGGCCGCTCGGCTGGCGGAAACGCTCGCCGTGCTGTTCGCCGACCCCGCCACGCGGCCCGATGCGCTGGCCTTGCTCGGCGACCGCTTCGAGCTGTTGGGCGCGGCCTGCGCCGCCCTCCTCCATGGCATTCCCATCTTTCATGTCCATGGCGGGGAAATCACCGAGGGCGCCATCGACGATTCCGTCCGCCATGCCGTGAGCAAGATGGCGGCGCTCCATTTCGTAAGCACGGCCGAGCATGGCCGACGCCTGCTGCAGATGGGCGAGCCTGAAGAGCGTGTGCATGTGGTGGGCGCGCTCGGCGTCGATGCGATCTGTCATGAACCGCCGCTGGCCGAAGAGGCGCTGTGCCGGATGCTCGGCTGGCCGCCCCCGCGCCTGCCCCGGCCGCTCGTGGTCGTGACCTTCCATCCGATCACCCGCGATGCCGCCGCCACCGATCGCGGACTGGCGGCGCTGCTGACGGCGCTGGAAGAGGCGGACGACCTGCATGTGGTGTGGACCGCGCCCAACGCCGATCCGGGCTCCAACGCCATCCGCGATCGCGCTCGGGATTTCGCGCGCCGCCACCCGGATCGCGCCGTATTCGTGGACAGCCTCGGCCACCGCGCCTATATCTCACTGCTGCGCCGGGCGCTGGCCGTCATCGGCAATAGCTCGAGCGGCATTCTCGAGGCCCCCGCAATCCCGACGGCGACTATCGACATCGGCACGCGCCAGCAGGGCCGGCCGAAGGCACGGTCCGTCATAAGCTGTCGCGAGAATGCACGCGACATCGTCCACGCATTGGCTCTGGTCCGCGATCCGGCCTTTCGCCGGCGGCTCGCCGATTGCCACCATCCTTTCGGGGATGGGCAGGCGGGCAGGCGGATCGCCGATGTTCTGACCGCCGAGAAGGACTGGAGCGCCCTGGCCGCGAAACCCTTCTGCGACCAACGGATCGCCGATGTCTCCCCCATCCAGGAACCATGGACGAGCGAGGAGAAGGCATGCGCTGCTTCGTGATCGCGGAAGCCGGTGTCAACCACAACGGCGACCCCGCTTTGGCCGCCCGCTTGGTGGAGGTGGCGGCCGAGGCGGGTGCAGACGCCGTCAAGTTTCAGACCTTCGATCCGGCTGCCCTCGCTCGTCCCGGCGCGCCCAAGGCCCGCTACCAGGAGGCGGCCGGTGCCGGCGGCGCCGATCAGCGCGAGATGCTGGCTGCTTTGACCCTGCCGCGGGCGGCCTATGCGGAGCTCAAGGCAACGGCCGAGAGTCATGGCCTCGTCTTTATGTCCACGGCCTTCGACGAAGCCAGTCTGCGGTTCCTGACCGAAGAGCTGGACGTCGCGCGTTTCAAGATCGCATCCGGCGAGATCACCAATGCGCCGTTGCTGCGCGCGCATGCGCTCTATGATCGGCCGATGATTCTGTCCACCGGCATGGCCACTCTTGGCGAGATCGAATTCGCGCTCGCCATTCTCGCCCATGCGCATCTGTCCCCCACAAAGCCGCCCTGTCGGCGCGAGGAGGTGCTGGATGCGCTCGGCGACGAGGCGGCGCAGGCCTGGCTTGCCGCCCGCGTGACATTGCTGCATTGCGTCAGTGACTATCCGGCCGCCGACGAGATCCTGAACTTGCGCAGCATTCCCACACTCAAGGCCGTCTTCGGCCTGCCCGTGGGCTATTCCGATCACAGCGCCGGTGTTTGGGCGGCGCCGGCGGCGGTGGCTCTCGGCGCGGAGGTGATCGAGAAGCATTTCACGCTCGACCGTGGTCTGCCCGGCCCCGATCATCGCGCGTCATTGGAACCGGCGGATCTTGCGCAGATGATCGCGGGCATCCGCACTGTGGAGAAGGCCTTGGGCAGACCCGGCAAGCCCATCTCGCTGGCCGAGCGCGCAACCCGCTGCGTCGCCCGGCGCGGTGTCGTGGCCATACGCGCAATCGCCGCCGGCGAGCCGTTCACGGAAGACAACATCGCCGTCCTGCGTCCGGCGGAAGGCGCCGAACCCTTCGCCTACTGGCAGATCCTTGGCCGCCCCGCCCCGCGCGCCTATGCACCCGGCGAACCGGTGGATGGGCCGTAAAACTCAGGAAGGGTTGATCGTTCCCCTGCCCACTCTGCGCGGCAAGGCCGCCCGGCCATGACCACCGCGTTCCGCAGCCGCAGGCCAGAAGCGGGGATGGAAGAGGGCCAATTGGTACCATTTTACATGGTCACACCGCATTAAGGAGAGTCCCTATTGACTTTTTCTATCAGGGGGGGGTAATCAAAGCGATCGCCCGGCGGGGGACGCCGGGCCGCTCGGGAGGGGACAGCCAGCGGCAAGAAAACGGTTCCGTCACTTGGCGATCCGTTAGGCAAAGAGGTGGATCTCCCCGATCGGTCTCGATGCGGGATGGCCGCACGCGTTCCTTCCGAAGGCTTGAACAACCGTTCGATGGAGGAGAAAAGCTATGTTTTTTGGTGTTCCCATTATGGAGTCTTCCCTGTCACTAGTCGATGCGGAGCCATGTGTTCGGGAACTGACGGAACATGAATTGGCTGTCGTGTCCGGTGGCGAAGGCAATAGCGGTGGAACGGTGACGATCACCGTTCCAGGCGGGGGGCAGGTTCACGTGACCTGTCCGGAGGGCACGCATCCGAAGGTTACGTATATTTCCGGCAAGGGAGGAGCTGGAGGAATCGATGTCGGCGGTGGCTCCATCACTGTCGAATGTATTCCGAACTAGTCTGAACAGGCAGGGAGGGGGGATATTCTCCCCCTCCCTCGATCCATTCGGTTTGGGGAGAAGCGAAAAACGATGCACATCCGACTGACGGCCCGCACCATCGGCGTCGCCGCTCTTCTCTTTGTCTGCGCAATCGCCATTGGGGCCTTTCTTTTTCTTGGCAAGAAGGAAAAGGTCTTGGAGCTTGCGCGAATGGTTCTGTGGACGCGCCCGGCGCTCTCCCTGTTTCTCGGTCCTGATGACGTGATCACCGTCTGGCTGGACGACGGCCGCCGTTATCGACTGGTGGCCCCCGGCTGGCGCAGTCTTGCGCTCGCACCGGGCAAGGGCTGCCTTCCCGTTCGCCTTGTCCCCGTCACGGGCAGCATCACCCTCACAGAGGACGGACAGTGGCACCTCAACCAAACATTCGACGGCCTGACGCCCCGCGCGCTGATTCGCCAGGTGGCAGCCGATCGGCGCACCTGGCGGCTCCCTTACGTCCTGCTCGCTCTGCCGGGCGCCTTCGGCTCGGACGGTCAGATCGGAGATGGCGTGCGCCATCCCGAGATTCTGCACCGGGCCCTCGACCGCATCAAGGAACGCTATCACCATTCCAACCTGTGTATCGCAGCCGTGTCATGGGCCGGTGTGGCCCTGGCGCGCCTCATCGAGGAGCGAACCGATATCACCTGCGCGGTCTTTATCTCGACCCCATTCTCACGTGATCGTGATGCCTATTATGCGCGCCTGGTCAAAAGCGGCGCCTATCCGCCGTATAATCCCATGGACCACTGGGAAACGATCATGGCCCACTTCCCGGAAAAGGTCGTCTTCGTCGGTGACCCGGCCGATCAGGTGGTACCGTTCGCCACTCAGCAGCGGCCATTCATCGAAAAAACCATCAAGGCGTTTCCGCAGGCCCGTTTCTTTTCCGCAGCCGGGACGCCGCCCCGGCATCATGTGATCCCGGGTCTTGCGGTCGGCCTGTTGAACGATTTCTGTTCGTAGCTCTCCCCCCGAGACGGGTGGCCCGATCTAGTCTTCTGCCAGCGCGCGCGCCACGGCCGGGCCCGAGGGCAGGCAGATGAGACGCGGCTCCATGGCTTCGGCGGTCGCCAAATCGCCGCGCGGGGCCTGCGCATACATCGGCAGGCGGTGCAACAGATCCCAAACCGGCCGCAGACCGATGCCGCGGGCATGAGCGGACACCAGCAGGGTATCACGCGCGGCCGGATCCGGCAGCTCGGCCTCCACCGCTATCAGCCAGTTGTTGGATGCGCTATCAGCCGGCACGGAACGCAGCCTCACACCCGGCAGACCGGCCAGCGCCTCCCGATAGCGGGCGGCCAAGGCACGCTTGTCCGCCAGAAACCGATCGAGTCGCGCAAGCTGCGCCAATCCCAACGCCGCATTGAGATTGGGCATGCGATAGTTGTAAGCGCTCTCGTCATGGACGAATCGGAAGGGATGCGGCCGCTTGGCCACCGTCGCCCAAGACCGTACGCGCTGAGCCAATTCCTCATCATCCGTGATCACCGCTCCGCCGCCGCCGGTGGTGACGATCTTGTTGCCGTTGAAGGAGAGCACGCCACAAGCGCCGATACGGCCGACATGACGGCCCTCCCGCCGGGACCCGAGCGCCTCGGCCGCGTCTTCGACGAGCGGCAGGCCCCAGTCCGCACAGACCTCCGCCACCTCCCGATCGCAGGCCGGCACACCGAAGACGTGAACGAGCGCCACCGCCGCGATCCGCCGGCCGGTCGTGCGGTTGACGACCGCTCCTTCCCGCCGTTCCCCCACCTCTGCCAATCGCCGGGCCAGCGCCTGCGGATCGAGGCCAAGCCGCCCCGACTCGATATCCACGAAATGCGGCACGGCACCGGCCTGGACGGCGGCATTGGCGGTGGCGACGAAACTCAGCGGCGGCATGATCACCTCGTCACCAGCCGCCACGCCGACCGCCCGATAGGCCAGGTGCAGGGCCGCCGTGCCGTTCACCACCGCCACAACATGGCGGGCACCGGTGACATGGGCGAGCCGCTCTTCAAAGCGCGCGATCGCCGGCCCGGCGGACGACACCCAGCCGGATGCCACCGCCTGGCACACCGCCTCCTGTTCCGCGGTGCCGAGGAGCGGTTCGTGCAGCGGCACCGGTCGTGCCAGATCCGCGAACAGGCCATCCAGACGCGCTAGAAACCGCTCGGCATCGAAGGCTACTTCAGATCTGGTAGCGGTGGGGGGCATAGCGGGCGAGATTTTCCGGCTTGGTGAACCAGGTGATCGTTTGCTCCAGACCGGCCTTAAGACCGTCCGATCCGGCAAAACGCGGCGCATAGCCGAGCAGTCGCCGCGCCTTGCCGTTGTCGGCGAGCAGGCGGGTGACCTCGCTGCGCGTGGGGCGCAGGCGCGCATCTTCGGTTTCGATGGTAACCGCAACACCCATGATCTCGGCAATGAGCCGGGCGAGACCGCCGATCGCAATCTCATGTCCGGTGCCGAGATTGATGGTCTCACCCGCCACACCCTCGGCCGTCGCTGCGAGCAGAAACCCCTCCACCGTGTCGGCCACATAGGTGAAGTCGCGGGTGGGATGGGTCGCCCCCAATCGCAGTGTCCGGCATCCGGAAGCGATCTGGGCGATGATGGTTGGGATCACGGCGCGCTGGGATTGGCGGGGGCCGAAGGTGTTGAAGGGCCGCAGAATCACGACCGGCAGATCGAAGGCGGCGAAGAAAGAATAGGCCAGCTGATCGGCGGCGATCTTGCTGGCCGCATAGGGAGACTGGCCCACAAGAGGGTGACGCTCGTCGATCGGCACATATTGCGCACTGCCGTAGACCTCGCTGGTGGAGGTCTGGATGAAGCGCCGCACGCCGGCCGCGCGCGCGGCTTCCAGCAGGTTCACGGTGCCGCGGACATTGGTCTCCACATAGGACTGCGGAGCGTGATAGGAGTAGGGAATGGCGATCAGCGCGGCGAGATGAAAGACCGTGTCGGCGCCCTCCAGCAGCTTGCGCATCTGGCCGGGATCGCGGATATCGCCGAGGACGATCTCGATGTTGTCCCGCGTCTCCTGCGCCAGGCCGTCGAGCCAGCCGGCGCTCCCGAAGCTGTTGTAAAGCGCCAGCGCGCGCACCGACACACCGAGCGCCACAAGCCGCTCGACGAGATGGGAGCCGATGAAGCCGTCGGCCCCCGTCACCACCGCCCGGCCGATCCTGCGGGCCATGATCTCCGGCTCGGGATGCATCTGCTTAGGCCGTCCTTGTTTTCTCTTGCGCCTGCACCTCCTTTTCCTGCGCGCGTCATGGTAAAGGAAGCCTTAAGAGGGTGATGGTCATGAGACGATTCCGCCTGCCACAAGAATGCCTTGATCCAGCACCAAGACAAAATCGGTTGCCCGACGCGCCGGGATTTCCTAAGTGCCCGGGCAGGGCATGGCCGCCGAACGGTCGTGCCGATCGCGCATGCGGTTGCCGGCAATAATGGCGAACGGGATCATGGCACCAAGGCTCTCGCATCTGGACCGGCTGGAGGCCGAAAGCATCTTCATCATCCGGGAAGTCGCGGCCGAATGCCGCAAGCCGGTGATCCTGTATTCCATCGGCAAGGACAGTCAGGTGCTGCTGCATCTGGCGCGCAAGGCCTTCTATCCCGGACGGATTCCCTTTCCCGTGCTGCATGTGGACACGGGCTGGAAGTTCCGCGAGATGATCGCCTTTCGCGATCGCATTGCCAAGGAATGGGATCTCGATCTCATCGTCCACATCAATGAAGAAGGGGTCAAAGCCGGGATCAATCCGATCACCCATGGCTCGGCGGTGCACACCGACGTCATGAAGACCCAGGCCTTGAAGCAGGCGCTCGCCAAATACGGGTTCGATGCCGCCTTTGGTGGCGCCCGCCGCGACGAGGAGAAATCGCGGGCCAAGGAGCGCGTGTTCTCCTTCCGCAACCGTCAACACCGCTGGGACCCGAAGAATCAGCGTCCTGAGCTGTGGAATCTCTACAACACCCGCGTACACAAGGGCGAAAGCATGCGGGTGTTTCCGCTGTCCAACTGGACGGAGCGCGACGTGTGGCAATATATCCACCGGGAGAACATCCCTATCGTGCCGCTGTATTTCGCGAAGGTGCGCCCGGTTGTCGAGCGCGAAGGGCAGCTCATCATGGTCGATGACGACCGCCTGCCCTTGGAACCCGGCGAGGTGCCGCAGATGCGCAAGATCCGCTTCCGCACGCTGGGCTGCTACCCGCTTACGGGGGCGATCGAATCGGAGGCGGAAGATCTTGCTGGCATCGTCGCCGAAATGCTCACCACCACCACCTCCGAACGCCAGGGCCGTGTGATCGACCGCGATCCCGGCGCCTCCATGGAGCGCAAGAAGCAGGAAGGCTATTTCTAGGGCCTGCGCATGAACGAGACACCGCTCGCAAGAAAGACACTCGCGATGTTCGAGGGGAAGGCCGAAGCAGCGGTCACGGCCTATCTGAAGGAGCAGGAAGACAAGGATCTCCTGCGCTTCATCACCTGCGGCAGCGTGGACGACGGCAAGTCCACGCTGATCGGCCGCCTGCTCTACGATTCGCGCCTCGTCTTCGAAGACCAGCTCGCTGCGCTCAAGGAAGAAAGCCGCCGCATCAATCGCGCGGAGGGCCAGGAGATCGATTTCTCCCTTCTGCTCGACGGGCTCGAGGCCGAACGCGAGCAGGGAATCACGATCGACGTCGCCTACCGCTTTTTTGCCACCGACAAGCGGCGCTTCATCGTCGCTGATACGCCTGGCCACGAGCAGTATACCCGCAACATGGCCACAGGCGCGTCCACCGCGGATTTGGCGGTCCTTTTGGTCGATGCGCGCAAGGGCGTCGTCACCCAGACGCGCCGCCACGCCTTCATCGTCGCGCTGCTCGGGATCCGCCAGGTGGTGCTGGCGGTCAACAAGATGGATCTGGTGGATTTCAGCGAGGCGGTCTTCCGCCCGATCGCCGAGACCTTTCGCCAGATCGCCGACCAGCTTGGAATCGAGATGGTCCACTGCGTGCCGGTTTCCGCGCTCTTCGGCGACAATGTCACCCGTCGCTCGGACCGCATGCCCTGGTATGGCGGGCCGTCGCTGATGGAGATCTTGGAAGAGGCGCCGGCGGCCGAAGAGTGCAAAGACCATCCTCTGCGCTTCCCGGTCCAGTGGGTGAACCGGCCCGACCGGGATTTCCGCGGCTTTGCCGGCACCATCGCTTCGGGCCGCCTGAGGGCGGGTGACGAGATCGTCGTGCTGCCTTCCGGCCGGCGCAGCCGTGTCAAGGCGATCGTCACCTTCGACGGCGAGCGCGAGGAGGCGGTGGCGGGCCAGGCCGTAACGGTGACCCTGGAAGACGAAATCGACATCTCGCGCGGGGACGTTCTCGTGCATCCGGCCGCGCGCGCCGAAGTCGCCGACCAGTTCGAGGCGCATCTCGTGTGGATGGCCGAAGAGGCGCTGTTGCCCGGCCGCCCCTATCTGCTGAAATCCGCCGCCGGCTGGGCGAATGCGACCGTCACCCGCCTCAAATATGCGATCAATGTGAACACCGGCGAGCATGTGGCGGCCAAGACACTTCAGCTCAACGACATCGGCGTCGCCAATCTGGCGCTCGACCGTGAGATCCCCTTCGATCCCTACCGCACCAACCGCACGACCGGCGCCTTCATCCTGGTGGACAAGCTCACCAATCAGACGGTGGCCGCCGGCATGATCGATTTTGCGCTGCGCCGGGCCCACAACATCCACTGGCAAGCGCTCGACGTCACCCGACAGGCCCGCGCCGCACTCAAAGGGCAGAAACCGGCGGTGGTGTGGTTCACGGGGCTGTCGGGCTCGGGCAAATCCACGATCGCCAATTTGGTCGAAAAGCGCCTGCATGCGCTGGGCCGGCACAGTTATCTGCTCGACGGCGACAACGTGCGCCACGGCCTCAACAAGGATCTCGGCTTCACCGAAGCCGATCGCGTGGAGAACATCCGCCGGGTTGCCGAGGTCGCCAAGCTCATGGCCGATGCGGGGCTGATCGTGCTGGTCTCCTTCATCTCTCCCTTCCGCGCGGAGCGGCGGATGGCGCGTGAGTTGATGGCGGCCGGCGAGTTCTTCGAGATCTATGTCAACACCCCCTTCGAAATCTGCGCCGAACGCGATCCCAAGGGACTATACAAGCGCGCGCTCGCCGGCGAGATCCGGAATTTCACCGGCCTCGACAGCCCTTATGAGCCGCCGGAAAATCCGGAGCTTGTGATCGACACCACCAAGCTGTCACCCGAAGAGGCGGCCGAACGCATCGTCGCCCTCCTGCGGGAATTCGGCCGCTTGGAAGCCGGCGAGGAGCCCACCGGCTGAGGGAGCCCCCCTTCCGACACGCGCGACCACAAGGTCTGCTCCCCATGACCGATACCGAGCAGGCCGGGGGCGACAGAGAAGCCGCGCCTGTGTCTTGTTTTCCATTCATCGATGGGGCGGCAAGACGGCGTTAGCGCCGCGTCACCAGGTTGGAAGCGAACGTCCCACCACCGGCAGCCGGTGTGGTGGTGTGCAGCCACCAGGCCTCTTCATTGATCGAATAGACGGGGCGATAGTGGCGGATACGCTCGGCCTTCACGACGATGGGAGTCTGGTTGTCCAGAATCCAGATCCGGCCTTCGGAATCGCGCACCGCCAGCACGGCGTGATCGGTTTTGAGATTGCGGTCTTCGAGGACGACGATCCGCATCGCCCGCGCCGGCACGCCCAGCCGCCGCAGGGCCAGATATTTGGCGATCGCATAGTCTTCGCAATCGCCATCCTTGGCTGCGAACTGGCCCGGGCTCGCCCAGTAGTCGGGCACCCCCCAGTTGATCGGATCGAGCACATAAGGCGCGCGGTTGAAGAAGCGGTTGATGGCGGAAAGCCGGTCGGCAAGCGGCTTATCAGCCAGCGCCGTCAACAGTCTGGTCAACCGCTCTTCGGCGCACAGCACACGCGACGAGGATGTCACCCCGCCTTCGCGCCGCTTGCGCGCCAGGGCGACGAGTTCCGCAAAGCTGCGCGCCCGCACGGGCTGGACGGTCTGATCCGGCCGGCCGCATGTGGGGGCCAGCGCCGCCAGCCGCTTGCGCTCGGCGTGGTAACGCGCGAGCATGCCCGTCCATTTGGTGAAAGCGGCCAAGGACCGGCTTTCGACCTCCCGACTGCCCCACAGATGCCAGGCGCTCTCGGACGCGGCTTTGCCCGCCTGACCGGCGCGCGCTGGTGCCGATGGAGGAACAGCGAGAAGGATCAGGACAAACACACCGAGATATCGGAGAAAACGTCCTGTCATCCGTTTACCGTTCCCCGTTCCCACAGCCCGGCTGGGCGACCGACGGCCATGGCACACCCACGCCTCTCATCCTGCCGCCCCTGCTTGCAGGAAGCACGCGAGCAGGAAGCTGGCGCGGCGGTCTTCCTGCTGTCATACTTGATACGATCCCCGTTAAAAGCCTCTTAAAGAATTCGGGGTTATTGCTGGGAAAACATGCAGAACATGCAGAATGCCGCGCCAGGGGAAGGGAGTGTGCGAAGCGCATGGCGATCGCTGGTCTGAAGGCACTCTGGAGCAATCGGGATGGCCGGGTCACGCTCTTGCTTCTGGGCGGACTTGTCCTGCTGATTGCGTCTCTTGTGGTGGCGGCCCTGGTGTTGGGGGCCCGCGAACGGGCGCGCACGCTGGCCGAGGTCGAATTGCGGCTGGCGCTGCAAAGCGATCAAGCCGCCAAGACTGTCTCGGCCTGGTTGCGCGAGAAGGATCGCGCCTTGAGACAGGCGGCGCGTAACCCGTCCCTCCAGCTGTATGCTGGTCTGCCGGAAGCCGATCCTGGCGCCCAGGCCGCTGGCGATTATGCGCGCACCCTCTTGATGGTGACCGCCGAACAAGTCGGTTTCCTCCATCGCGAACCCGTCTCGGCCAATCTCACGCCGCATGCGGGCGGTCTGGCTTTTCTGGACGCAGCCGGCCGGCCCAGGCTTGCCGTCGGCAGCTGGCCGGAGGAGCTGGGAGACCCGTCTGCCGCCGCCCCGACACAAGCAGGCCGCAAACTGGGGCTCGCCGATGACGCCCTGTGGCTGATCTGGAGGGAACCGGTCGCCGCCGCCCAGCACAGCGAAGGCGGACCGGCGGGTTGGTTGCTCGCCTGGACACGGATCGATCCCATCCTGCCTTCCCTGCTCGTGCGCGCAGCGGCTGAGCCGGGTGAAGCGGGCCAGATCGCGATCATCGCGCGGACACAAGCGGGCTTAAGAGCGCTTACGCCGCTTGCCGGTCTGCCGGAGCGCGCGCCTTGGACGGTCTCGGTCGCGTTACCGGACGTCATGGCGGCCACGGACGAATCCGGCCGGCTGGTTCCGACGCGCAGAGCCGATGGTCGCGCCGTTCTCGCCTTTGCGCAAGCCGTCTCGGGCAGCGATGGCTGGTATGTGCTTGCGGAGCGCGACAGCGAGAGCGTGCTGGCGCCGGTACAGCGGGCGACCCTGCGCTTCCTCGGTTTCTCGCTGCTGATCGTCGCCGCGCTCGGCCTGTTGATGCTGCTGTTCTGGCGTCATGCGGCGACGAGACGATTGGCCGAGACCCAGGCCGAACAGACGCAGTTGATTGCCCGGCTCGCCCGCCAGAGCCGGTTCCTGGAGGCCGCCACCGATGCCCAGCCGACCGAAATTCTGGTGATCGATCGCAGGGGCATCATCCGTTTCGCCAATCGCCGCTTGCGTGAGGAACTGGGCGCCGAATCCGCCGAGGAGGTACTGGACAAGCCGATCGAGGCGGTGATGGGTGTTCAGTCGGGACGGGGGCTGCGGCTTGTGGCGGAAGCCGCTTTCGAGGAAGGACCGCTGCAGGACACCCAGGAGGTGGAGACGGAAGACGGCGAGCGGCGGTTGTACGTGATCAATGCCGTGCCGCTCAAGGCCGGCGAGGCGTTGGACGATGAAGTTTGTTTGTTGGTGCGCGAGGAGGTCACCTCCTTCGTCGAAGAGCGCGAGCGCCGGGAACGCACGCTCAAGCGCCTGGTCGCCACGCTCGCCGCCCTCATCGACGCGCGCGATCCCTATGCGGCCAAGCAGTCTGAACGGGTGGTCGAAGTGGCCTCGGCATTGGCGCAGAACCTCAATCTCACTCTCTATGAGACGGAGGCCGTGGAAATCGCCGGGCGTCTCATGAACATCGGCAAGATGCTGGTGCCGCGCGAGATTCTGGTGAAAAAGGGCCGCTTGAGCGATGAGGAGCTCGCGCTTGTGCGCGACGCCATGAAAAAAAGCGCCGATCTCTTGACTGGTGTCGAATTCGACGGTCCCGTCGTCGAAACGCTGCGTCAGCTTCATGCGCGGATCGACGGCACCGGCGATCCGCCGCTCAAAGGCGACGAAATCCTCATCACGGCCCGGATTCTCGCCGTTGCCAATGCCTTCGTCGCCATGATCTCGCCCCGGGCGCACCGCAAAGGGTTGTCCATCGACGAAGCACTGGCCGAGTTGCAAAAAGAGGCCGGGACACGTTTCGACCGCGGCGTCGTCGCCGCACTCGCCCACCAGATCGAGAATCTCGACGGCCGCCGGCGGTGGGCCCGTTTCGCCGAGATGCCGGAAGGTGTGGAAGAGTTCGGCGGATAGGCCGCTCCGCCGCCCCCGCCACGGGCAACCATCGATGCCAGCCGCGCTAACCGGCCGGGATCGATCGGCGGGTGGGTATGCTCTGCCCGCGCATTTGCCCCCCTTGACCGCCGGAGCGATCCGCCCGCCCCGCTACCATGCGCTGGCCGAGTGATCGTCTTCGGTGTCGGGGGAAGCCGCCTGCGTGCACAGATCGCAGCGGTCCGCGATGCGGTAGAAATGCAGAATCGGCGTGACGACGATGACCCCGTCGTCTTCGTCGCCGGTATGCGCCGCGTCCATGATGGCGTTCACCACTTCCTGAACCCGTTGTTCACGCACATAAACCTGGATTCGCGCATGGGTGGCGTGCCAGTCCCCCTGATAGACATACTTGTAGACGCCATATCCCTTCACGCGTC
>CAZJPA010000021.1:0-20605 GCA_964547755.1 uncultured Sphingomonadales bacterium | reverse complement strand
GAACCACTGATGCACACAAATGGACTCGGATTGGCCTTTCGTGTTTCACATCTGTGTCCATTCGTGTTTATCGGTGGTTCGGCTCATAGAACGACCCTTTTCCATTTGAGCCGCGCATAGCGAAAGTTCAGGATGAGACCGAGGTTCACCAGACGCTCTCGCCCCGGAGCATCTGCGTCTCGATGACCCGGCAGAGCGCCCCATGCTCGGGGCAATGGAACCACTGATACACACAGATGGACCCGGATTGGCCTTCCGTGTTTTGCATCCGTGCGCATCCGTGTTCATCAGTGGTTCGGCTCATAGAACGACCCTTTTCCATTCGAGCCGCGCATGGCGAAAGTTCAGGATGAGACCGAGTCTCAGCCCGGTGATCTTCAAATAATTGAGCACCTGGCCAACTTCGTGGTTCGTGATCTTCTCGATTACTTTCGTCTCCACAACAACCTTTCCAAAGACGATCAGGTCAGGCACATACTCTCCTACTTTGACGCCTTTATAGACGACATCGAATCGCGGCTGCTGCTGGTAGGGAATGCGCTGCTGCTGAAACTCCACGACCAAGGCATTTTCATACGGTTTTTCCAGTAATCCGTGCCCCAGTTCATTCAGTACTTCCATCGCGCATCCAATGATGCGTCGCGTCTCAGCCTCATGAATCAATCTGTGTTTGTCCGTGTCCATCCGTGGTTCGCTCCTCCCACCCTCCTGCGCGCCTGGTTGTACCACATGAGGAGTGCGGGGGACCCTGGAGGACGTTTTGGGAATCTTGCGCGCCGCAGTGATGATGGCCGCGTCGTTCCGTTCGGCCAATACCCCCCCTCCTGCAATGGTGCCCGCTGCCGGACTCGAACCGGCACGTCCCAGCTGGGACGAGGGATTTTAAGTCCCTTGCGTCTACCAATTCCGCCAAGCGGGCATCGTGAGCGGCGGGTGCGGCGGCCAGCGCCATCGCGACCGATGGGAACACCACTTCTTCGCCACCGCTCCGGCCGCTGCCTCGACCGCTGCTCCAGCCTCTGTTCCGGTCGCCTCTCCGTCCGCCGCTTCTTTCGGCCGCGATTTCCCATGCCGACATTGCCGGTTGCGGAGCCGACCAGACGAAAGCAGCCATTCGCCCCGGGGCGTCCGTGACCCCTCTTATGCCAGCCCTGAGCGCGCTTCTCAATCGCCCAGCATGCGGCAGCACCAGCGAATGGGCGATCCCCGAGAAACCAGAGGGCATCGGCCGGGTCTGCCTACCCCCGCACCGGTCGGGCCACGACTCCGGCCTGTCGCGCCGCCTCCCGGACGGCGGCCACGGCTGCTTCCAACAATGCCTCGTCGCGCGCGCGCAGCACGATCTCGGCGCCGGCGCGCCCGGCGCGGTAATAGGGATAGCTGCCGATGCGCACCCCCGGGAAGCGGTCGGCGATCGCGGTCAAGGCATCGGCGAAGGCGCTCTCGGGCAGCGGCACGTCGAGCACGCGGCTCAGGACCGGCGGTCCGCCGGTGATCATGGGTTCGAGCGAGTCCAGCATCGCCGCCGCGATCTCCGGCACGCCAGCCAGCACGAACACGTTTTCTACGCGAAAGCCCGGCGCGATCGAGATCGGATTGTCGATGAGTGCGGCCCCGTCGGGTGTGCGCGCCATGCGCTGGCGGGCGGGTGTGAACTGCTCGGTTCCGTAATAGGCGAGCAGCCTGCGGTAGGCCTCCTCATGAATCACCAGCCGGCGCCCCAACGCCTTGGCGACCGATTCGGCCGTGATGTCGTCATGCGTGGGACCGATGCCGCCGGTGGTGAACAGATAATCGACTGCGTCCTTGAGCGCCCTGACGGCGGCGATGATCGCCGCATCCTCGTCCGGCACGATGCGGACCTCCTTGAGGACGATCCCACGCGCGCCCAACCAACGGGCGATGGTGGTGATGTTGCGGTCCTGCGTGCGTCCGGAAAGGATCTCGTCGCCGATCACGACGAGCGCCGCCGAAGGTGCGGCCTCCTCCTTGCGCATCCGAGCGCGGCAACCGGCGGGGGACTGCGAACCCGTCATGACGGTGGCTCTTCCTCCTGCTTTTTGTCCGTGTGCCCGTCCTTCTTCCTGTCCTGCCCGCCGGCCTGTTCCAGGATCGTCCCGAAGAGGTCGAGCACCCGTTCCAGCTTGGAAGCAGGAGCGCGTTCCTCCGGTGTGGCGGTGGGCGATGGCGATGGTTCGGAGACGTCCGTCGCCTCGGGCAGCAGAACGGGCGGCGGGGTGAGCTCGGGGGCAGCACGTGGAAGCGCGACCACGGGCCGGCTGGGCACAAGACGTGGCTTGAGCCAATCGAAGAAGCTACGGCTGCGCCAGGACAGCCGGGGCGCATGAAGCGGTCCGGACAGGCGCAGCTCCAGCGGCGGCGCATCCGCCATCTCCTTCAGATGCACCTCACCGTCGCCCTGCAGCCGCCAGCCCGGAAGATCGGCCACCAGCGTCATCGCCATATGCGCTTGCGTGCTCTCCAGCGTCATCGGCCCAATGGTGGCGATACCGTCGCGCACCGACACCGATATCTGTGTATCGGCAAAGCGCGTCTCGCCGCCTTCCAGGGCGCGAACCAGCAATCCGCTCATGAGCTGCCCGAACAGACTCTGCGTGGCGTTCCGGCGCTGTTGGATGTCACGGGCGAAGGCATCGAGGTCAAAGCCGGACACCCGCGGTGCGGTGAGCCGAAAGCGTCCCTCGCCCTTGAGCGAAGAGACGAGGGCGAAGCTGCTGGCGCCCTGAGCGGTGAACCCTACTTCTCCGCCCAGCTTGCCGCGCACGCGCCGTGGCAGGCCGAAGAGGGCGAACGCCCGGTCCAGCGCGATGTCGGTGAGCGTGAGCTGCGCCGTCATCCGGTGCTCCCGCCGGCCGGAGAGCGCGGCGCTGCCAGCCAGTCGCCCCGCCAACGCCTTGGCGCTCAGCCGCGTGAGCGCGACCTGGTCGGCCGAGGCCTTGGCGGCCAGCACGAGATCCCGCCAGACTTCGCCACGCCAGACGAGTTGTCCGAGCGTCAGCTCACATGTCAGCTCCGGCCAATCCGCCGGCCACAGAGTCCCGACCGCCTCCGTCGACCAGGGCGCACCGGCGGCAGGAGTCTGTCCGCCGGAGGGGGACGCGCGGCCCCCAAGCCCCAGGGCATCGAGATCCACCCGCTCACCGTGCGCTGTGACCGTGAGCCGGGGCAGCGTGTCGGTTGCGGACGCGCGCGACGTTTTCACCTCCATGGTCAAATCGCTTGTGCCGAGCTGCAGCGTTCCCGTAGCCGTCAGATTCGCGCCGCCCATCACCATTCGCCCCTCGCTCGCAAACGGTAAGGGTGCCTCTATGCGGCCCGCCGCCCTCGCCTGCCCGGCGACCAGACGCACCCAGGCCGGGCCGATATCCGGATGAGAGAGGCGCCAACTGATCGCCCACGCCGTCCGCCCGCCGCCCCCGCTCTCGCTGTCGGCCGCCGGCTGAAGGGTGACCTGTGTGCGCGCGCCCAGCAGATTGCCGCGCAATTGCAGCGCCGGTTGCGTCACCGCTCCGGAGACTGTGAGATGAAGCTGCGCCCGGTCGCCCAAGGTTTTTGCCACCGCGATCGTCTGGTCATCGGCAGCGGCAAGAAGTGGCGCCAGGAGCCGACTGACCTGATCAGTGGCGATGTCGGCATCGAGATCGATACCGGCCGCCTCTTCCTCCGACCAGCGCAGCCGGGCCTTGCCGGCCAGTTGCGTGCGTTGATCGGCGGCCGTGACCGTCAGACGGGCATCGCGCTCCCGCAACATCGCCGTGGCTTGCCAACGGGCCGGTAGACGGGCGAGAAGGGGGGCAAGGTCGGTCTCTCCGGTCACGGCGGCCAGCCGCTCGGGCACGCGGACCGCCAGCTGACCGGAAAGGCTAAGCGGCGGCTGGCCCTGCTGCCGGCGATACCGACCCGACAGCTCAAAGTCCGCTCCCGGCAGCCGGCCCGCCAGCCGGGTGAGCGCGACTCCCTCGGCCGCGATCCGCCCGCTCACCGTAAGATCCGTGAGCCTGACATTTCCCGCATCAAGCGCAGGCAGACGCAAGGTATAGGCCAGGGTGAGCGTCTCCGGCCAGTCGGCCAGCAGGCGGTCGAGGGGCGCGAACAGCCGCGCGGGAGCGGGGATCGCGTTGCCCGCCTGTTCCCGGTCTGCATGCCCTGGCAGAGACACCGCGGGCAGATCAGCCCCGAGCACGGCGGAAAACGCCCCACCCACACCGCGGGTCAGGGCAAGCTGCGCATCCAGGCGATTGTCGTCCCATTCCACCCTCACGGGATTGATCCGGGCTTCCCGCCCATCCCAGCGGGCGGCCGCAGCAAGCCGCAGATGCCGACCGTCACGCAAGGGCTGCGGCAGCACGAACCCGAGCGCCGGCAGACTGCGATCGGCCCGGAACAGCTCCATCTCGGCTTCAAGCCGCAGCGTCGGCGAACCATCTTCCGCCGGCCCGGACAAGCCGACCGTCACCGTCATCTGCCCGCCATCGGGTGTCTTGGCTGTCCCGGACAGCTGCGGCAGGCGCTGCGGTGCCCAGGCCAATGTCACGGCCAGATCGCGCAGCACTGCCCGTTCATGGGTAAAAGCCGCCAGGTCGAGCCGGATGTCCGCGCCCCCGGGAAGAGCCCGTGGCAGCCCGGCGAGAAGACGACGGCCCTGATCGATGGCCGCCCAGGCTCGGCCCAGGATCTCGCCCCGGTCCTGCGTCTCTTCCTGCGTGGTCGCCGGCAGCAGATCAGCGCTCTTGAGGCGATCGAGACGGGCCTTGAGGGTGAGCCTGGCCGGGTCGGCCCGCCAACGCGCGGTGGCGGAAAAATGACGCCCATCCCACGCGCCCGTGACGTCTTCGAGCGCGATGCCCCGTGCATCCACGGCCAGTGCCGCCGTCAGCCGAATGGCGGCCGCGAAGATCGGCGGCATGTTGGAACGGCGCAGCGGCGGCTCGCCCGTCCACGCCCGCCAGGCCGCGAGCAGCGAGGCGGGAACGGCGTTGTCCACCTCCAACCGCCCGTTTGCGGCCAACGGCGCATCCTCGTCCGTCGGCAACACGAGACTGCCGCGCCAACGGATGCGGGCGGCGGCGATGGTGAGGTCAGCTTCCACCGCGCGCCGGCCACGCGCAACCGGCGCAGCCAGCTTCGCCCGCAGACGTGTCGGCACGCCGTCTATGGCGCCCTCGCCGTCCACATCCCAGACCGCCCCGGCAAGCGCAGGCCGGCGCAGCAGACTGAGCGCGCTCACCACCATATGGTGCGAACGGTCCAGCGGCCGGCCGGCCACCGTCAGGGAGCCGCGTGCGATTTCAAGACGAAAGACGCCCTCATCCTCACTCTCTCCGCCGGCTTCTCCTCCCGCCGTGCGTTGCCGGCGCGCGAGCCAGTCACGAAAAGCGGCGAGATCGGGGATGCTGACCGCAAGCCCCAGCAAACGCACCCGACTCGGCGCCAGGCGGCCACTCAAAAGCGCGCCGAGATCGAGAATGACGTCGAGATGCGCCACCTCCGCCGCAAACGGCCCGCCGGCATTCACGGTCACCTTGGAGACCCGCACGGCCGGGCGCGGCAGGAGGCGCAAGGCGATCGGCCCGTCGAGCGCAATCGTCAGGCCCGTCGCCTCGCTGGCCGCGGCGGCGATTCGCGGACGCAGGCTGTCCATCTCGACGAAGCGGGGCAGCACCAGGGCCACCAGCAGAAAGACGCCGAGCATCCCCAACACCGCCCACGGCCAGCGCCGGCGGCGGCCGTGCCCGTGCCTGTCCCTGGTTTTTTGCCCATTCCGCCTATCGGTCATGACCCGTTTCGCCGTTCGCCCGCCTTGTGTCGTCTCCTGCGGTCTGGCCGGGTGGGGTTTCGCCCCCCCGGCATTTACGCTATCAGCTTGGCGGAGAAATGACGAGACGTCGATTGCAGCGCCGAAAGAGCGAGCCGATGGCCGATCGCAGCTCTACCGCTTCCCGAATCGACACCGCCCATCTGGTGGAGGGACGGGTCCGGGCCGGCGATTGTGATTCCAATGGCCATATGAACATCGCCCGCTATACGGCGGTCTTCGATGAGGCGTTGGAGGTTTGGATCGCCCGGCATCTGGGATCGCTGCTGCCGGCGACGAGCGGCATCTTCGTGCTCGAGACCCATTGCCGCTACGAACGCGAGCTCCGCGAAGGCGCCCCTTTCGCTGTTGTCGGGCGTCTGCTCGCGGCTGACGACAAGCGCGCCCATTTCCTGATGCGCATGCAGGATCTCGACCGCGGTCAGCGCGCGGCCACGGCCGAAATCCTCACCATCCATGTCGATCTCACCACGCGCCGGGCGACTGCCTGGCCCGACGCGGTCGGCGCCCGGCTGGCCGCGGCTCGGATCGGGCCGCAGGAAGAGCCCGGTTGGCGGCCGCGCGGGTGCATCGGTTTCGGTCGCCGTCTCCTCACACCGGGGGGATCACCATGACCACGTCGCCCGATCGCCCGCGCCGTTGGTCCACGGCCGCGATCCTGCTGGCTGGCCTCGTGCTCGCCCGTTTCCTCGACCCGTCGAGCGAGCGCCCGGTCCCCGTCGGACCGCGACCGGCAGCGGCCCAGATTCTCTCGCATTGCACCGCGGCCCCCAAGCCGGGGGTGAATTGGCTGCGCTGCTTCTTCAACGAACGCGATTTTTCCGGCGTCGATCTGACGGGATCGGTGATCCGCGAATCCGCCTTCAATCGCGCGATCTTCAAGGGAGCCGTCCTCAGGGGTGTGGACGCCCGCGAGGCGAAGTTCGTCTCGGCGGATCTGACCGGAGCGGTGCTGGCGGAAGCGGATTTGAAGAATGCGGATTTCACGCGCGCCCGGCTCACGAACGCGAATCTCCGCGGCGCCGATCTGCGCGAGGCGCGGTTGTTTCGGGCGGATCTGAGCGGCGCCGATCTCACCGGCGCGCGACTGGACGGAGCCGATCTCTTCATGGCCGTCCTGGATGACGCGACCTGGACGGACGGCCGCCGCTGCGCGCCTGGTTCACGCGGTCTGTGCCGGCGCTGACATCGGCCGGTGACGCCCCCCGCTCGGGACGAGGACGCGCCGGGTGACACCACCTCCGATCAGGCGGAGCTTTCGGCAGAGTCCGCAGGGGTGGAAGCGTCGGTTGTTCCTTCGGCCGCCTTGGTCGCAGCTTCGGCCGCCTCGGCTGCGTCTGCCTGCGCAAGCGCTTGCGGGATGTCTGCGCCTTCTTCGGTCTGTTCGGTGCGGCCCTCGCGCGCCTTGCGTCGTTCCTCGCGGGCACGGGCCTCGGCGACGGCCTGATCCAGCTCGTCCTGGCGGCACAACCCGAGTTGGACGGGATCGCGCGGCTGGATCTGCGTCATCTGGCGATGCGTCTTGTTGCGGATCGCCTGGATGGTGGGACGCGTGGTGCCGACCAGCCGACAGATCTGGGCGTCGGACAGCTCGGGGTGATGCTTGATCAGCCAGGCGATGGCGTCCGGCTTGTCCTGGCGCTTGGAAACGGGTGTATAGCGTGGTCCCTTGGTGCGCGCCGGCGGAATGATCGCATCCGCGCTCAGTTGCAGACGGGCTTCGGGATCCGCTTCGCAGCGGCGGATCTCCCCCCATGTCAGCTCGCCATTGGCGACGGGGTCCACCCCCACGATATGCGCGCCCACCGTGCCGTCGGCGATGCCCTGGACCTCCAGCTCGTGCAGACCGCAGAAATCCGCGATCTGTTTGAAGGTGAGCGTCGTATTGTCGATCAGCCACACGGCCGTCGCCACGGGCATCAGCGGTTGCGCCATGTTGGTGTGCTCCTGTCTCGCTGCGTTTTGCCGCCAGCGCGGAAGCCGGCCCTCGGCACCTAGCCGAGATTGCCTCATGCCGTCAATGTGGGCACCCGGGCGGCCCGGTGCAATGGGCGGCCGCGACGGCCGTCCTTTCCGTCACTGGCCACGGAAGGCGACGGTGACCGGCACCCGCGCGGCCCGCAGGCCGGGAAAGAGGCCGCCGAGGAAACCGATCGCAACCGCCAGCAACACGCCCGCGGCCACGGCAGCCGGTGTCAGATGGAAGCTGAAGACGACCTGGGTGAAGCTGCCGCCGAGTGTCGAGCCCGTGCGTCCCTCGAACAGCGCGAACGCCCCCAGGCTGCCGACCAGGCCACCGAGGGCCGCGAGTACGAGCGATTCCAGCATCGTGCCCGCCATGGCGGCGACCCCCGAAAAACCGATGGCGCGTAAAGTGGCGATCTCGCGCATGCGGGCCGCCACCGCCGCATACATGGTATTGAGCGCGCCGGCGAGAGCGCCGATCGACATGATGATCGCCGTCGGCCAACCGAACCACCGGATCAGCTGCACCGTGCCCTCGGCCAGTCGCGCCAGATAGGCTGTTTCGCTCTGCGCCTTGAGTTTGAGCCGGGGGTCGGCGTCCAACCAGGCGTTGAGATCGGCGAGCTTGTCCGGGGAGGCGAGCTTGATACGCACGACCTGGACGCTGCCGCCGCGATTGAACCGGCTCTGCACGGTGGCGAGATCCCCCCACAGCTCGGACTCGAAGACGGACCCACCGGTCTCGAAGATGCCGACCAAAGTCCATTTTTGGTTGCCGAAACGGATTTCCTTGCCGAGCGCCAAGCCCGCCACGCTGTCCAGCAGCGCACGGCCGGCGATGATCTCGTTGCGCCCCGTCTCGAACATCCGGCCCGCGACCAATCGGAAGGGTTTCCGCAACTCGGCGGCGATCGGCAACACGCCGCGCAGCGGCACATTGACCGGCGTTCCCGTCCGCTTCTTCGTACCATCAACGATGACATAAAGCTCCGGCGAGATCAGCCGCCGCCCCTCGGCATCACGCCGGGCATAGGGCGCGTTTTGCAGCAGTCGCAGCTGATCACGGGTGATCACACTGTTGAGCTCGGATTGCGAGCCAGGCCGCATGACGACCGCGACATCCGGCGATCCCGCCCCGGAGACCGTGCGCTTGAAGCCGTCTGCCATGGCCAGAAAGGCCAGCAACACGGCCACCACGATCGCACTGGCGAGCAAGGTGGTCAACGCCAAGCCCGGGCGCCGCGGCAGAGAGCGGATGTTGATGCGGGCGACGGCAAGGATCTGGTGCAGGATTCGCATCATAGAGTCCTCCAGGACAGGCCTTCGACGATCTTGACGCGCATCGCGGTCCAGGCCGGCGGCAAGCCGGTGAGCAAGGCGAGCACCAGCATCCAGAACACCGCCTCACCCCATGTCCTGCCCGACATCACCAAGGGCGGTAGAAACTGCCCCAATGCCGCCGACGCCCCCTTGGTGAAGCCTTGCGCGATCACCATGCCGGCAAGTCCGCCCGCAAAGGCGATCACCACCGCCTCCCACACGACCATCCGGAACACCTCGTCAGGGCGGAAACCGATGGTGCGCAAGACCGCGATCTCACGCGTGCGCTCGCGCACCGCCAACATCATCGTCGTGCCCGCGATCAGGAGAATCGTGAACATCGCCGCCCCCACCACCGAGGTGATGATCAGGCCGATATCGCCGAACATGTCGAGAAACGCCTTGCTGAAGGCCGCCTCGGTGTCGGTGCGGGTACGGAACGGCGAGTTTTCGAACATTCGATCGATTTCTTGTGCGACGCGTTCGTTGAGATCAGCGGATTCCGTGCGGATGATCGCCCAGCCGAAGCTGTCACGCAGGAAGCTGCGGCCTTCATTGAGATAATCCCAGTGTATGAGCATGTAGCCGGTATCGATGCGCGGATCGTCGGTATCGAAGATGCCGTCGATATTGACTTCCCAGGTCTTGGTGCCGCTGTCGCTGCGGATCCAGATCTGGCTGTTGACGGGAATCCGGTCGCCGACTTTCCAGCCGTAGCGCTCAGCGAGCTTACGGCCGATCAGCGCGCCTTGACGATCCGCCAACCAGCGCCGGCGCGCCTCGTCGCTGACTTTGAGTTCCGGATAAACCCGCAGATAGCTGTCCGGATCGACGGCGAAGGCCACGAAGACTTGGCGCTCGTCCCGCCAGTAGGCGCCCACCCAGTCCGCCCAGGTGATATCCCGGACGCCGTCCACCTTTCGGATGCGGTCGATGTAGGAGATCGGCAATGGTTGGGTGAAGTTGATCTTGTTGATGACGACGAGCCGATCGGCGGCAGCCAGGTCGCTGCCGGAATACAGGGCGGTTTCGACCGTCTTGAGCAGCCCGAACAGCATGAAGGCCGAGAGCACGGCGATCACGGTCAACGTCGTGCGCAGCGGCTTGCGCGTCAGGTTGCGCCTGATCAGAGTGCCGCGCGTCATGAGGCCAACTCCGCTTCCACGAACACGCCTTTGTCCAGATGGAGGATGCGTTTTGCAAAACGCGCGGCTTCCGGGTCATGAGTGACCATGACGACGGTCTTGCCGAACTCGCGGTTGAGCATCTGGAGAATCTCGAGAATCTCCTGGGCGGCCGTGCGGTCGAGGTCACCGGTCGGCTCGTCGGCGAGCAGCAGCTTCGGATCGGATACGATCGCGCGCGCGATGGCGACGCGCTGCTGTTGACCACCGGACAGCTCGTCCGGGGTGTGCTTGGCGCGGTCCGCGATCCCGACCAGCTCGAGCGCCGCCATCACCCGCTTACGGCGCTCGCTGCGCGCAAGCGTCGTCAGCAGCAGCGGCAGCTCGACGTTTTCCGCCGCCGAGAGCACGGGCATCAGATTGTAGAACTGGAAAATGAAACCAATATTGGCGGCCCGCCAGCGCGCGAGCCTGCCCTCCGGCAGGGCCGCGATGTCCTGGCCGGCGACCAGGATGGCGCCCGCGCTCGGCCGGTCGATGCCGCCCAGCAGATTGAGCAGCGTCGTCTTGCCGGATCCCGACGGGCCCATGATCGCGACGAAGCTGCCCTCCTCGATCCGCATGTCGAGGTCTTGGAAGATGGGGATCGTCTGGGGCCCCTTGCGGTAGACCTTGGAGACCTTCTTCAGTTCGGCGATGGCGGTCATGTGCTGCTCTTCCTCCCCTTCACCCTCTCCTTCTGGTGCCGCCAGCCGGCGGGCATGGCGGCCATGCCGCTACTCAGTCCGCGAAAAAGGCGACGTTGACGCCCATCTCCGGCAGGATTCGCGAGTCCCGCTCATTCAGGCCGACGCGCACCTTGACAGTGGCCTTGGAGCGGTCGGCGGTCGGGATCACGGCGATGACATGCGCTGGGATCGCCCAGTCGGGATAGGCGTCGAGCCGCGCTTCGGCGCGCATGCCGGGTTGGATCCGGGCGATGTAGCTTTCGGCGACATCCACCTCCACCTCGAGGCTTGCCATATCGACGATCGTGCAGATGCCCGTACGGGTGAAGCCGCCGCCGGCGGACACCGGCGAGACGATCTCGCCCGGCTGCGCCGCCTTGTTGACCACGACCCCGGCGAAGGGCGCCCGGATCACATGCTTGTCCACACGCTCGCGCGCATCCGCCACCTGTTCATCGGCCACCTGCACTTGCGCGCGGACGGCGGCCAGTTCTCCCGTCAGACGTTGCACCTCGGACTCGGCGCGGGTGACATCCGCATCCGGCGCAAATCCCTGGGCGTGCAGAGCCTTTTTGCGGCCCAGATCGCGCCGCGCCTCGGTGAGCTGGGCGTGCAGCGCATCGACCCGGGCGCGCGCCGCCGTCGCTTGGGCCTCGGCCAACCGCAGGGCCGTGCGCGCCAGGGTGTCGTCGAGGCGGGCGACCACCTCCCCGGCTGCGACCGTTTGGCCTTCTTCGACGAGAATCGCGACCAGGCGGCCTGTGATCTCGGCCGAGACCGTCGCCATCCGCCGCGCCACGACATAGCCCGAGGCGTTGAGAATCGGCGCGCCGTCCTCCTCCACCGCCGCCGGGCGGGCGACCGGCTGCCCCCCGTCGCCGGCTTCGGAAGCGGCGGGAACCGTGGCGACAGCCGGGGACGCCTTGTCGGCCTCGGGCGCCGGGGCCGTGCGCCCGCCGTCCTCGCCCAGCCATGCGGCCAGAAACCAGCCGCCGGCCACACCGAAGCCAAGCGCCAACACCGCGACGATCACGACAAAAAGCCCGGAGCGCGACGGTGCGACACCGTCGTCACGGGCATCCGCGTCGATGCGCAGGCTCTCAAGGAGAGTCTTCTTGTCCGTCATCGATGATCTCGCTGTCGTTCATTCTTATAGGAGGCAAGAACGCAACACGACGCCCCTCCTCCAGTCTTTCCAGCAGTATCACCGCAAAGACGTTCCATCGCAAGCCCCGGCGTTTCATCCCACACGGGCGACCGGCCCGCTGTCGTCCGGAGCATCTCGATCGGTCCAACCCCCAGCCTATCCCGCATGGGCCGTCCCCCCAACGCATGACACGCCTCGCTTCCAGCATCCCCGATACCCGTCATCCGCCCCCTAGCATCTCCTATATCCATTCCTATATCCATAATACTTTGTGTCGCAGAGTATTCTATTATGCGAAGACCGGCCATATCAATCGCTGTTCCTTCTTGGCCTCCTGTCATCGCCCGCTACCGGCAGCGAGCGTGGTGCCGAAATCGGTGACAAGTAGAATCTTGCCGATATGGGCGCTTTCCTCCATCCGCCGGTGGGCCTCGGCCGCGCGGGCCAAGGGCAGGCGCGAGTCGATGACGGGCTTGAAGCGCCCCTCAGCGATCAGCGGCCAGACATGACGCTCCACCGCCTCGGCAAGCGCGGCCTTGAAGGCGAGCGGGCGCGCACGCAGGGTCGAACCGGTGAGTGTCAACCGTTTCAGCATCACGGGCAGCATGTTGAGCGCCACCTTCGGACCCTTGAGGAAGGCGATCGAGACATGGCGCCCGTCCTCGGCAAGCGCGGCGATGTTGCGCGGCACATAATCGCCGCCGACCATGTCGAGGACGACATCGACCCCCCGCCCGTCCGTGATCGCTTTCACCCGTTCGACGAAATCGTCCCTGCGGTAGTTGATCGCGGCATCCGCGCCCAATTCCTCGCAGAAGCGGCATTTTTCGTCCGTGCCGGCCGTGACGATCACATGGGCGTCGAAGGCCTTGGCGAGCTGGATCGCCGTCGTGCCGATGCCCGAAGCGCCGCCATGGACCAACAGCCACTCCCCGCGGTCCAGATAGGCCCGCTCGAAGACATTGGACCACACGGTGAACACGGTCTCGGGCAGGCCGGCGGCATCGACGAGCGGGATTCCTTGCGGGGCGGGCAGCGTCGTCGCCTCGGGCGCAAGCGCATATTCCGCATAGCCGCCGCCGGCCAACAGCGCGACGACGGCATCGCCGGGCCGGTAGCGCGTCACGGCGTCGCCGACCACGTCCACCACGCCGGCAACCTCCAGCCCCGGCAGCGCGCTCGCCCCCGGCGGCGGCGGATACATCCCCATCCGCTGGAAGACGTCCGGCCGGTTGACACCGGCGGCCGCCACCTTGATGCGCAGCTCGCCGGCGCCGGGTTCCGGAATGGGAAGCGCCACCGGCTCCAGCACCTCCGGCCCACCGGCTTCGCGAATCGCGATCGCTTGCATGGGCATCGCCTGTTTCCTCCCTGTTGATCGGTTTCAAGATTGGCGGCTAGGCTGATCACTTGCAAGCCCGGTCCGATCCACGCGGCCGGCTGACGGGATGGGAGGAGGCCACAATCATGGAACCGCCAGGCACGCCCCACAGACAAAGCCTCTTGGCCGCGCTCATCGCGGTGGGTGTTCTGGTCGCGGCGCTCGTTGCCCCTTTTGCCGGCGCACCGGCACTGGCGGCCGGGGATGAGCAGCCGGCGGCCTTCGATGTGGATCGCGCGGTTCAGCGCTATCTGGACCGCCTCTCTCCCGAGGACAAAGCGCGCTCGGATGCCTATTTCGAGGGCGGTTACTGGATCCGGCTGTGGGATCTCGTGGTCACGCTCGCCATCGCCTGGTTGCTGCTCGCGCGGCGCTGGTCGGCGCGGCTGCGGGCGCTGGCCGAGCGGATCACCGGTGCGCGCCCCAATCTGACGAATGCGCTCTATACCGTCTTCTACAGCCTGACCGTCTTCCTGCTCGCCCTGCCCTGGACGATCTATACCGGATTCCTGCGCGAGCATCAGTATCACCTCGCGACCCAGAGCTTCGGCACCTGGTTCGGCGAACGACTGATCGCCCTCGCCGTCTCCAGCGTGATGCTGGCGGTCTTTGTCGTCGTGATCTACGCCGTCATCCGCCGCGCGCGCCAGACCTGGCACCTGTGGGGCGCGGGAGCGGCGATCGGGCTCGTCGCCTTCGCGCTGTTCGTCTCGCCGGTCTTTGTCGAGCCGCTGTTCAACAGCTACACCCCGCTTAACGACGGCCCGCTGAAAAAGGACATCCTCGCCATGGCGCGCGCCAACGGCATTCCGGCCGATCAGGTCTATGTCGTCGATGCCTCGCGCCAGACGACGCGTATTTCCGCCAATGTCGCGGGACTCTTCGGCACCATGCGCATCGCCTTGAACGACAACCTGCTCAAAGAGGGCACAGCGGCCGAGATCCGCGCGGTGATGGGCCACGAGATCGGCCATTATGTGCTCAACCATGTCTGGAAGTTCCTCACCGCCTTCGTGATTCTGATCGCGCTGGGGTTTGCCTTCGTGCGCTGGAGCTTCGCGTGGCTGCATGCACGCTTCGGCCAGGCCTGGGCCGTGCGCGACATTGCGGATCCAGCCGGCTTTCCGCTCTTTGCGGCGCTGATTGCGGTCTTCTTTTTCGTGATGACGCCGGTCATCAACACGCTTTCGCGCAGCGCCGAGGCCGAAGCCGACATCTTCGGGCTGAACGCCGCACGCGCGCCGGACGGTTTTGCCGCCATCGCCATGAAGCTTGCCACCTATCGCAAGATCGACCCCGGACCGATCGAAGAGATCATCTTCTATGATCACCCCTCGGGCCGCGCGCGGGTGGAGATGGCGATGCGCTGGAAGGCCGAAAATCTGGATCTGCTGAAGGCCCGGGAACACAACAGGCAAGATGCGACAACACCACATGCCGAACAGTGACGGGAGAAACACGAGCCATGGACTGGGACGACTTGCCGAACAAACCCGCGGACGATCCTCTCGACGCCCTCGAACGCGAGGAGCTGGAGACTCTCTCACGCGACGAGCTCGCTCACCGCATCCGGCGTCTTGAGCGCGAGATCACGCGCACGCGAGAAATCCTCGAAAGCAAGACCCGCCACGCGGCGGAAATCGATCGTCTGTTCGGACGCCATTCGGATTGACGGTCCCCCGCGCAGATGGGCGGTCCGCCGCCCGCCGCCGCCCCTTTCTGCACAGATTGACCGGCAAGAACCGGCTGCGGTGGGACGGGACGAAACCTGTCCCGTCATGGAACGACCAGCGGGCCCGCCCACCGGCGATCGTTGCCGTGGACACAAAGCCCCCCACGCCAAGAGATCCCCGGAGCAAAGCCCACCGAGATCAATCGTCCCGGTAGACTTTCTCCATCTTCTCGTGCAGCTCCTGGGCTTCGACCGTCATGGTCGCGATCGGCCGCGCGTCCAGACGCTGCAGACTGATGGGCTCGCCCGTGACCTCGCAGTAGCCGTATTCGCCGGTCTCGATCCGCCGCAAGGCCGCATCGATCTTGGCGATGAGCTTGCGCTGGCGGTCGCGTGCGCGCAGGTGGATCGCCCAATCGGTCTCGGAACTGGCGCGATCGGTGAGATCCGGCTCACGCAGGTTTGCTTCCTGGAGATGCTTGAGAGTCTCCCGCGCCTCCTGGAGGATCTCTTCCTTCCAGGCGAGCAGCTTGCGGCGGAAATATTCCCTTTGGCGGGGATTCATGAACTCTTCGTCGGGAGAGGGACGGTAATCGGGTGGCAGCTCGATCCGTTCCGACATGCCTCGTGCGACTCCCCACACAACACAGCACCTGACACAAACCGGGGATCGCGCCTTCTCTGTGCCCGCAATTTTATTGCGCAACCCTCGGCGAGGCGCTTTATAATGATTCGAGATGGCGGGAGCAAGCGCGGAAATTCCGAACCCCTCGGCTGTCCGATCGCGCAGGCGACGCGCCGCCGGGCGAAGAGCAGTCTGGCCGTCGGTGACCGTGACCGGTGATCAGTTATCAGTGATCAGTTATCAGTGATCAGGGATCGGTATCCCGGCGGCGAATGACGTTCGAACAGGGAGCGCGCTCGGTGAGCGGTGATCAGTTGTCGGATGTCGAAAAAGCGTGGCGGAGAATGCCTTTTCTCTCGCGCCACCCGCCGCTCTCCCCTCCTCGTCACCCGCCATCCCCCCTCGTCACCCGCCGACCCCCTCTCTCTTTGTCATCCGCCGATCCCCTCTCTCTTTGTCATCCGCCGACTTGATCGGCGGATCCAGCAGACAGGGAAGACGGTTTCCAACGTCCGGGAATGCCTCACCGCCAGCTGGATTCGCCGGATAAACCGGCGAATGACGATTCAGTCATCAGTGATCAGTCATCAGTGATCAGAAATCCGGGCGGCGAATGACGGGGAAGAAGCAGCCGGCATGGATTCACCGCTCAAGTCTGCCACGGGCTTGTGACCCGGCCCCGGCGGATGACAGTCCCGTGATCGGTGATCGGTGTCAGCAATCCATGCGGCGAATGATGAGGGGAGAGAAACCGGATGAAGGGGTGATGGCGGATGACGCGGGAAAAGGGGGAATATGCGGACCGTCAAGAGCGGCGGCGGCCGCAGCGGGGTGCGCTCAGGCGGCTGTGGGTGTTTCGCGAGCAGGCTGATCGGCCGGGCCGCCCGCCAGGATGAACAGGCGGTCGCAATAGGGGCATTCGACCTTGCCGTCATCTCCCATGTTCAAGAAGACGCGGGGATGCCCAAGCGGTCCCTCGCCGCCGTCACAGGCCACGACCTTCTCCTCCACCCGAATGATTTCCGGTGGTTCCGGGATCCTGTTCACGGCCGCTCTCCTCGCCTGTCTCCGTATGGACCGTATCCGCGGACCTTCGCAAGGCCATGGCGGATGGTTAGGGCAAAGAACGCGTCTTTTCAAGCGCCCCCGAGCAGATGGCGGCGGCATTCTTCGGTGATTGACGCCGCCTTCGGGCGGGTGTTAGCGGGACAGATCCCGTCAGCTATGAGGAGCCGGTGATGTCTGAGCCCGCCATTCGCGCCGAAAAGCTGGAAAAACGCTATGCCGGCGGCGTGCGGGCGCTCAAGGGGATCGATCTCGTCATCCCGCAAGGCGCCATGTTCGGGCTGCTGGGACCGAACGGAGCCGGCAAATCCACCTTCATCAACATCCTGGCCGGTCTCGTGACCAAGACGGCCGGCCGGGTGGAGATCTGGGGATTCGACATCGACAGCAATCCGCGCAACGCTCGGGTTTCCATCGGCGTCGTGCCGCAGGAAATCATCTTCGATGCCTTCTTCACGCCGCGCGAGATGCTGGAGGTTCAGGCCGGCCTTTACGGCGTGCCCGCCCGGGACCGCCGCACCGACGAACTCTTGAAAGCGGTGCATCTGTGGGACAAGCGCGACGCCTATTCGCGCACGCTCTCCGGCGGCATGAAGCGGCGGCTGCTGGTCGCCAAAGCGATGGTCCACAGCCCACCGGTGTTGATCCTGGACGAGCCGACCGCCGGTGTGGACATCGAGCTCAGGCAGCAGCTGTGGGACCTGGTGCGCGCTCTCAATCGGCAGGGGGTGACGATCGTGCTCACCACCCATTACCTCGAAGAGGCGGAGGAGCTGTGCGATACCATCGCGATCATCAACCATGGCGAACTCATCTGCTGCGAGCCGACGCCGCGGTTGCTGGCGCGTATCGACGAGAAGGAAATCGTGCTTGATCTCAACGAGCCGGTCGCGACGATTCCCGAGGCCTTCCGCCGGTTCCGCGTCCATCAGCCACGGGCCAACCGCTTGGTGATCCAGCTCTCGCGCGCGCAGGCCGACCTTAACGCCGTCATCGCAGCGATCCAGGCGGCCGGGTTGTCCATCGCTGATCTGTCCACGAGCGAAACCGACCTTGAAGACATCTTTCTCCAGCTCACCCGCGACAGTAACGCAGACGCAGCCCAAAGCGAAACCGGCGGGGAGTGAGGCCATGGCGGGTGAGCCGATCCGCTGCGACGTGCTGATCGTCGGTTCGGGAGCGGCCGGGTTGACCTGTGCGCTCAATCTGCCGGAGACGCTCGATGTCGTGGTCGTCTCCAAGAGCGCGGCCGATGCCGGGGCCACGGCCTGGGCACAAGGGGGGATCGCCGCCGTGCTCTCGGAGGGCGACAGCGTCGAAGCCCATATCCGCGATACCTTGGAGGCCGGCGCGGGGCTGTGTCACGAGGATGTCGTCCGCCTCGCCGTCGAGCACGGCCCGGCGGTGATCGCGCGGCTGATCGCGCTGGGGGTGCCGTTCACCCGCATGGTGCCGGGCGAAGAGGTCTCCGCCTATCATCTCACCCGTGAGGGCGGACACTCGCGACGACGGGTGATCCATGTGGAGGACGCAACGGGCCGCGCGCTCGAAGACACATTGCTCAAACGCATTGCGGAACGCCAGAATGTGCGGCTGATCGACAATCTGTTCGCCGTCGACCTGATCCGCGCCCGTCATCTGGCCAAAGGGGACGACACGCTCGGCGATTGGCCCGTCAGGGGCGATCTGCCCATCCGCCCGAAAGCTGAACGTGGCCGTGTTCACGGCGCCTATTTCTACGATCGCCGCGCCGGCCACGTGGTCGCCATCGCCGCTCGGGTCACCGTGCTGGCGACGGGCGGGGCGAGCCGCGTCTATCTTTATACCTCCAATCCGGATGGGGCGACCGGCGACGGCATCGCCATGGCCTGGCGGGCGGGCGCGCGCGTGGCGAACATGGAGTTCAATCAGTTCCACCCGACCTGCCTGTATCATCCGCGCGCCAAGACCTTCCTGATCTCGGAAGCGTTGCGCGGCGAGGGGGCCGTGCTGACGCTGCCCGACGGCACGCGCTTCATGACGCGTTTCGATCCGCGCGGCGAGCTCGCACCGCGCGACGTGGTGGCCCGCGCGATCGACCATGAGATGAAGCGGCTCGGTCTCGACCATGTGCTGCTGGACGTCTCCCACAAGGATCCCGATTTTGTGATCGGCCATTTCCCGAACATCTACCGGCGCTGCCTGGAATTCGGACTCGACATCACGAAGGCGCCGATTCCCGTGGTCCCGGCGGCGCATTACACCTGCGGCGGGATCGTGACCGACACGGCGGCGCACACCGATCTGCCCGGTCTGTATGCCATCGGCGAATGCGCCTTTACGGGGCTCCACGGCGCGAACCGCATGGCGTCCAATTCGCTTCTCGAATGCCTGGTGTTCGGCGAGCTGGCGGCCGGTGACATCGCCGAGCGGATCGCGGACGTCCCGCCGCCCGGCGTCCCGCGGCCATGGGACGAAAGTCGGGTCACCGATTCCGACGAAGAGATCGTGGTGCGCCACAACTGGGCGGAGCTCAGACGCTTCATGTGGGACTATGTGGGGATCGTGCGCACCGACAAGCGGCTCGAACGCGCCGCTCATCGGGCCGATCTGTTGAGCAGCGAAATTCAGGAATACTACGGCCATTTCCGGGTGACCCCGGACCTTCTGGAGCTGCGCAATCTCGTCAATGTGGCAGAGTTGATCATTCGCTCGGCGCGCGCGCGCAAGGAGTCCCGCGGCCTGCACTATACGCTCGACTACCCGCACCCGCTGCCCAAGGCTGTCGATACCGTCCTGTGTCCCGACTGAGATAAAGAACGCGGCTTTCGGGAGAAGAGGGGGGAAAGGCGCTTGTCTGGGCTTTCTCGACAACCTATCTTTGGCACATGAAGATCACGGGGCCGATCAAGCCGGGTGCGGCGACCAGCACGAAAAAGACCCAGCGCAAGGCCGGGTCGGACGGCTCAGCCTTCGCGCGGGCGTTGGAGGGTGCCGGGACGCCGCCGCAAGAAGCGCAGTCGGTGGCCGCCACGGGGCCGGTGGCGGCGATCGATGCGCTGATCGCGCTCCAAGGCGTGACGGACGAGGGGGGCGAGGCACGCAAACAGGCTCTCGCGCGCGGGCATCAGCTGCTGGATCTGCTGGAAGAGGTGCGGCGCGGAATCCTGCTCGGCGTGCTCTCCGAGGCCACCTTGCGGCAGCTGGCCACGCTCGCCCGCGAGCGCAAGGGGCATTTCACCGATCCCCGACTGGAGGAAATTCTGGCCGAAATCGAGCTGCGTGCCGAAGTGGAATTGGCCAAACTCGAACGCGCGCTCACGGAAGAACGATGACACCGTGATCGGTGATCAGTGATCGGTGACCAGTGATCAGTTTCGGAGATTGGTTGTCGGTGATCCGGTGTCAGTGATCAGTTATCGGTGATCGGTTGTCGACCGTCGAAAAAAGCGTGGCGGAGAATGCTTTTTCTCTCGCGCCCCCACCGCTCTCCTCTCCTCGTCACCCACCGACTTGGCAGAGACAACATGCCATCCTTCCTTTTCGTCATCCACCGACATTCCTCCCCCGCCATCCGCCACACCCTCCTTCGTCATCCGCCTTCTCTCCCCTCGTCATCCGCCGGCTTGACCGGCGGATCCAGCGGACAGGAGAGACAATCCCGAACGGCGAGAAGATGCCGCCCCCGCCAGCTGGATTCGCCGCTCTCCGGCGGCGAATGACGATGCAGTGATCAGTGATCGGTGAGCCGCAATCCGAGTGG
>CAZJPA010000020.1:0-20775 GCA_964547755.1 uncultured Sphingomonadales bacterium | reverse complement strand
ATAATCGCAGCAATATCATGGCTTTATCTTGAGGCCATCGATTACAATCGACCTGATCCTGCAGCGGGCAATCATTCGGCAATGCGGTAAACCCGTCCACGCCGGGGATCGGCCTCGGTCACCACGTTCAGGCCCAGCCGCTTTTTCAGCTGGCCGGAGATGACACCTCGTGCGGTGTGCTTCAACCAGCCGGTTGCGGAGGTGATCTCATCGAGAGTGGCGCCATCCTTTGTGCGCAGCATCTCGATCAGCATGGCTTGTTTTGTGCCCTTGCGCTGGGCCGGGCGTTCCGGCGCCGGATCGAAAACAGGTTCCGGTCGGCGCGGGTCAATCTCGATGCCGATTGTGTCCAGCCCGGCGTCCGTGATGGCGAGCGTGGCAAACGTCCCGTCCTGCCGCTGGCGCCAGAGCGCGCCGCGCTTGCGGGGATCGGCATCGATCTCTGCCAGCAGGCCGCGTTTGATCAGCGGCACAACCACCTTCTTTGCGGCTGCCCCGCGTAGCCGCCCCGGCAGCGGCAAGGCAATACGATCGTCGCGCTGGGAGGCGCGGGACAGAATAAGCGATTGGGTGTCGGTGAGTTTTGGCATCATGACCTCCGGTTTCCGGGCGCGCGGAATGCGGGCCCTTCCACCACCTGAAGCCCCGTGCCGCACGGGGCGAGGCCAATGACGCCCGAAAGATCAGCCGGCGCGGTGTTCGTGGAAACGTTCCTCGCAGGCCCGGCGGAAAGCCTTCGCGTCAGTTGCGATGCCAGCCTCTTCGATCTCGCGCGCGCGTGCCCAGATCGCGGCTTGTTCCGCACCATTGAAGGGCAGGCGGTTGAAAGCGTCGATGGCGGCGAGGAGGGTCATGGTGAGAGTTCCTTTGGCTGCGTCGTTTCGTGCAGACAGAATCGCTCAATCGGGCGCAGCAATCCACTGTAATCGCCGCAATATCATGGCGTTATCAGCGCCTGCAGGATTGTAATCGGACGGAGAAAACAGATGGGACTATCCCGCCGCGCCTATGCGCGCCACCGCGGCGTGGCCGAAAGCGCTGTGCGCAAGGCGATTGCCACGGGCCGCATCACGCTGGAGCCCGACGGCACCATCGACCCGGCGAAGGCCGACCGGCAGTGGAAGGCGCAAACCGACCCATTGAGGCGGCACCCGTCCGGCAAGCCCGTGCCACGGGCAGCCATCAAGGCGGTCGATGACACCCTGCGCGAAGCGGGCACCGCCGCCCCGGGTGGCGAGATGTCGTTCCTGCGCGCCCGCATGGCCAACGAGGTGCTGAAGGCCCAGACCGCAAGGTTGCGGCTGCAAAAGATGAAAGGCGAGCTGGTCGACCGGGCCAAGGCCACAGCACTTGTCTTCGATCTTGCGCGGCGCGAGCGCGACGCCTGGATGAACTGGCCGCCGCGGGTGGCCGCCGACATGGCGGCCGAGCTTGGCGTTGACGCCCATCTGATGGAGCAGGTGCTGGAGCACCACCTCCGCCGGCACCTCGCGGAGCTGGCGGAGATCGAGATTGAGCTCGGATGATGGGGATGGCACGAACGGGATCAGGGCCAGCTGGCTGAAGGGCCTGGCCCCCGAGCCGGCGTTGACAGTGTCGCAATGGGCCGACAGGCATCGGATCCTGTCTTCTCGTGCTGCGTCGGAAGCCGGGCCCTATCGCACATCCCGCACCCCCTACATGCGGGGGATCATGGATGCGCTGTCGCCCAGCGATCCGGCGCGGCGTGTGGTGTTCATGAAACCCGCCCAGGTCGGCGCCACCGAGGGCGGCAACAACTGGATCGGGTTCTGCATTCACCGCGCACCGGGGCCAATGCTGGCGGTGCAGCCGACGGTGGACCTGGCCAAGAGGTTGAGCCAGCAGCGGATCGATCCGCTGATAGAGGACAGCCCCGCGCTCAGGGACTTGGTCAGCCCGTCGCGGTCGCGTGACAGCGGCAACACGGTGCTGGCCAAGCGCTTTTCGGGCGGGCAGCTGATCCTGACCGGGGCCAACTCGGCCGTTGGCCTGCGCTCGATGCCGGCGCGCTGGGTGTTCATGGACGAGGTGGATGCCTATCCCGGCGACGTCGATGGCGAGGGCGACCCGGTGCAGCTGGCGGAAGCCCGCACCAACAGCTTCGGGCATCGGGCGAAGATCTTCCTGGCTTCGACCCCGACGGTGACGGGGCTCAGCCGGATCGAGCGGGAATTCCAGTTATCGGACCAGCGCCGGTATCATGTGCCTTGTCCGCACTGCGGCGGGCTGCAATGGCTGAAGTTCGAGCGCCTGCGCTGGCAAAAGGGCAAGCCGGAGACGGCGGTCTATGTCTGCGAGCATTGCGACGCTGCCATAGAGGAACGCTTCAAGACGCAGATGATGGCCGAGGAGAATGGCGCCTGCTGGAAGCCTACGGCCGATGAAGAAACCAGGCGGAAAGCCGAGGCCGCCGGCATTGTCGGCTTCCACATCAACGGCCTCTACTCACCGCTCGGGTGGCTGAGCTGGGCGGCGATTGCCCGGAAATGGGAAGAAGCAAAGGGCAACGATTCCGCCTTGAAGACATTGAAGAACACCATCCTGGGCGAGACCTGGGCCGAAAGCGGCGAGGCACCCGACTGGCAGCGGCTTTACGAGCGCCGCGAGCGCTGGGCGCCCAGCACGGTGCCCGAGCGAGGGCTGTTCCTGACGGCAGGGGCGGATGTGCAGAAGGACCGCCTGGAAATCGACATCTGGGCCTGGGGGCGGTGTCTGGAAAGCTGGCTCGTGGATCATGTTGTCATCGACGGCGGGCCCGCCGATCCATCCTGCTGGCAGGAGTTGAGCGCGCTTCTGGGTCGAACCTGGCCACACGAAAACGGCGCGCAGATGCAGATCGGCAAGCTGGCGATCGACACGGGGTATGAATCCGCCGCCGTTTACAGCTGGGCCCGCCAGCAGACCGGCGCGCAGGTGGCGCCGGTGAAGGGCGTCGAGGGGTTCAACCGGGCCTCCCCCGTAACGGGGCCGACCTTCGTCGATGCCACCGAGGGCGGCAAGCGCATCCGGCGGGGCGCAAAGCTCTGGACCGTCGCCACCGCCACCTTCAAGGCCGAGACCTATCGGTTTTTACGCCTGCCGCGCCCCACAGATGAGGAAATTCATGCTGGGCAGGGCTTTCCACCCGGCAGCATCCACCTGCCCGACTGGGTCGACAGCGAATGGTTGAAACAGCTGACCGCCGAGCAGCTGGTGACAAGGCGCGACCGGCGGGGGTTTGCCAAGCTGGAATGGCAGAAGATGCGCGAGCGCAACGAGGCGCTGGACTGCCGGGTCTACGCCCGCGCCGCCGCATGGCTGTTCGGGGCTGACCGCTGGGCGGAAAGCACATGGCAATCGCTGGAGGCGCAGGCGGGGATTGCGCGGGAGGAAGAGGTGACCGGTGCCGAAGAGACGGCCCAGCCGCCCGAACCGACCGCCGGCCAGCCGCACACCCCGCGGCGCAAGCGGCGGGTCTATACGCCGAACATGATGAGGTAAGATTCAGCCTGCCAGTTCAGATCTCACCAAAAGGAAAGACAATAACCAGGATAGGCGCCCTTGAAGGGGCCAGCCTCGCGCTGGACCTTGGCGTAAAGCCGATGGGGATCATATCTGGCGCAGCGCCCGCACAGCTTCGAGGAAATCATGACGGCGCCAATATCGCGGCCATCGGGGAGTTTGCACCGACCGACCTCACGATCATAAGTGCGGTCGCCATTCAGGTGGCAGGTCAGGGTCTTGCCAAAGACCAGGCGCCGCATTGCGCGGGTTGCCCGGTCGCCAAGGGGTGTGCCGATCTCGTCGCATGTGAGGCCATTCAGGCGAATGGGTGTGCCATTCACTACGATTGTGTCTCCATCACGCACATGGGTCACACGCCCCACAAGGGTGCCGCCTTGCAACGGGTTGCCGGGAGACAGTTTGAAACCGACAGCCATAACGATGGCCAGGGCCACGAGCCATAGAGGATTGCGCATCACCGAGCGCAGGTTTCGGCGAGAAAAACGCCCGGCCCGCGGTCTCTGGCGCCGAGCGAGTGGAACGACATTGCCGGGAAAACGGCGGCGCCGGGCAATCAATCGCCGGACCAGTGTCGATATGCTCCATCGGTCGAGAATGACAATAACAACGAAGATGAGCGCGATGACTGCCAGGACCAACCAGTCCTTGGGAATGCTGCGAAACCAGTTCTGAATCTGATCGAAATCCATCTCTTCCAACGTCAACAGGATCACCAATTACCCCTGTTAACGATTCTTAATCACATCCCGGCTGTGTTGACACCCCCTCTGCCGGAAAGGTTCGCCGCCCTGATGTGGCCCCGCGAAAACTGGAGGCTTTCATGACCCTTGCAGAAATGCAAGCGCAGCTGGACGCGCTGCTGGCGGCGCGATTCCGCGGCGTGCGCTCGACCAGCTATGACGGCAAGACCGTGACTTATGGCAGCGATGCAGAGATGGCGAAGGCGATCGCCGACCTCGAGGCCCGCATTGCCGCGGCAGGCGGGACAAACCCCAAACGCCGCGTGACCCGCCTCTACGCCGAAAAGGGGCTCTGACATGGCCATGATGACGGGCTTGCGCCGACGCATCGGCGCGATGATCGGCGGATTCGGGTTCGATGCCGGGGCTTACGGGCGGCGGTTGATGAAGTTCCGCCCCAGCCGCGCGCATGTGAATACGCTGATCGGGCAGGCGGGCCCGACGATCACGGCGCGCGCCCGGTGGCTGGTGAGGAACAATGGCTATGCGCTGAACGCGCTGGAAAGCTGGACCGGCAACGCAGTGGGCGACGGAGTCAAGCCCACCTCGAAGGTTGCGGATGACGTAAAGAAGAAGGCGATTCAGGATCTCTGGGAGGAATGGCAGGCCGAGGCCGATTCCGAGGGGTTGACCGATTTCTACGGTCTCCAGCGCCGCGCCGCGCGCGAGCTGTTCCTGACGGGCGAGGTGTTTTTTCGCTTTCGCCCGCGCCGGCCCGAGGACGGGCTGTCGGTGCCCTTGCAGCTGCAGATGCTGTCCTCGGAAATGGTGCCGATCAACATGACGAAGGAGCTGCCTGGTGGGGGCATGATCCGGCAAGGGATCGAGTTTGACCTGCTGGGGCGCCGCGCCGCCTATTACTTCTACCGCCGCCACCCGGGCGACAGCACCGATCCCCGCCTTGCGGGCGAGATCGTGCGGGTGAATGCAAATGAGGTGCTCCACATCATCGACCCGGTTGAGGCCGGACAGATCCGCGGCGTCTCGCGTTTTGCACCGGCCATCGTCAAGCTGTTCTTCCTCGACCAGTATGATGATGCCGAGCTCGACCGGAAGAAGGTCAGCTCGATGTTTGCGCTGTTCGTGACTTCGCCGCAGGTGGATGCCCCATTGGACTCGCCTGACGAGCCGCTGGCGGTCGAGCCGGGCCAGGTTGTGCGGCTCGATCCGGGCGAGGAGATCGCCACGCCCTCGCCACCCGACAGCGGGCCGACCTACGAGCCGTTCCAGTACCGGACCCTGCTGCAGGTCTCGGCGGCGCTGGGCGTGCCGTATTCCTACGTGTCGAACGATCTCGCCAAGGCCAACTTCGCCAACTCGCGCCTCTCCATCATCGAGTTCCGCCGCCGCGTCATTGCCTGGCAGCATCGGGTGCTGATCCACCAGCTGTGCAAGCCGGTCTGGGCACGGTGGATGGATACTGCCGTGATGGCGGGTGCGCTGGATCTGCCGCGCTATGACGCCACCCGCCGGGCCTGGCTCAAATGCGAATGGCTGCCGCCGAAATGGGAATGGGTGGACCCATTGAAGGACATCACCGCCGAGATTGCCGAGATCGAGGCCGGGCTCAAGTCTCGCTCCATGGCAATGAAGCAGCGAGGCTACGACGCCGACCGGGTGGATGCGGAAATCGCCAGAGATCGCGCGCGCGAGGCCGAGCTTGGTCTGGATTTCCGCCGCCCGGGATCGCCGGCGCAGGGGGCCGCACAGCTGGTCGATGCCCCGAGCGATACGCCAAGCAACACGACGGAAACCACAAACCCATGACCCGAACCGACATGCTTGCCCGCAGGCTGGCCGCGCGCCCGCTGGCGCTGGCCCCGCGCGCGTTGGAGGCGCTTCTGGGCGAAACCCCGGCGCCGCAAACTACCAACCCCGGCTGGCAGATGACCGAGGGCGGGATTGGGCATCTGCCCATCCTTGGCCCCCTGGTGCAGCGCGGCGATTGGCTGACCGGGTTGTTCGGCATTGCCAGCTACGACGACATCGCGGCGGCAGCCGAGGCAGCCTTCACTGAGCCCGGCACGCGCGCGGTGCTGATGGAGATCGACAGCCCGGGCGGCGAGGTTGCGGGGCTGTTCGATCTCGTCGATCGTCTTGCGGCGCTGAAAACCGAGACCGGCAAGCCGCTTTGGGCCATTGCCCGCGAACAGGCGCTGTCGGCCAGCTATGCCATTGCTGCGGTCGCGGATCGCCTGCTGGTTACGCAAACCGGCGAGGTGGGCTCGGTCGGCGTGATTGCCGTTCACGTGGACCAGAGCGCTCAGGACCAGAAAAATGGGCAAAAATACACCCTGATCCACGCCGGCGCGAAGAAGGTGGATGGAAATTTGCATCTGCCGCTGACCCAGGACGCGCGGGCCGACATCCAGGCCGACGTCGACGATCTCTACGCCCGGCTTGTGGCTCGGGTGGCGCGCGCCCGGGGCATGAACCCGGAAACCATCGCCGCCACCGAGGCCGCCATTTATCGCGGGCAACACGCGGTGGCGGCCGGGCTGGCTGACGGCATCGCCACGCTGGAAGGCGCGCATGCCGACCTGCTGGCTGCGCTGGATTCCCCACCACTCACCAGAACCCCCACACGCAAAACCTTTGACACGGAAAGGACCGACACCATGGCAGTGAAAGGCAAACCAGATGCAAAACCTGCGGCATCGGAGGAAACGACGGAAGCGGGAACGGTTGCGCCCGAGATGGGGGCAACGCCCGAGGCAACTGCCCCGGTCGAAGAAACGACCCCTGTTCAGGCCCTGACACCAGCGCCAGAGCCGGTCGCGGCGAAACCTGACCCGGCTGCACAGATCCGCGAACAGGCGGCCGAGATTGCCGAGATCGCGGCACAGGCCTCCCGCCTCGGGTTGACCATCGATGCCGCAGAAGCCGTTCGGGCCGGAAACTCCCCGGATGCCTTGCGCCGGGCGGTGCTGGAACAACTGGCGAAGACCACCGATGCGACCATCGTTGCCTCCATCGCCCCGCCGCCTGTCGAGCCCACGCCGAGGGAAAGCCCGCTGATCGCGGCCGCGAAAGCTGCCGCTGCAAACGCCACCACATGAACAATTGCAGATGAAGGACCCCCACCATGCCCGTTCTCACCCAACCGCCCTCCATGGGCGATCTCCTCAAATACGAGGAAAACCCCGACTATTGCCGCGAGACCGTCACCCTGCTGGCCGGCACGAACTACCCCCTCGGCGCCGTGCTTGGAAAAATCACCGCGTCCGGCAAGTACAAGCTCTCGCCAGATACCGGCACCGATGGATCGCAGGTCGCCGTCGCGGTGCTTATCGAGGCGGTCGATGCCACGGCCGCCGATGCGACCGGCCTCGTGGTCGCCCGTGGCCCCGCCATCGTTTCAAAGGCGCAGCTGAACTATGACGCCACCGTTGGCACCGCCGCCAAGATCGCCGCCAAGGAAGGCCAGCTGGCCACCGCCGGGATCGTGCCGCGCGATGCGGTCTGATCCAACCCCCGTTCCCAACCGGAGAAAATCTGATGCCTGCCATCATCAACCCGTTCGACGCGGGCGGTTACTCGCTTGCCGAGATGACCCGCGCCATCAACATCCTGCCCAACATCTACACCCGCCTCGGGCAACTCGGCCTGTTCCGATTCGAGGGCATCACCCAGCGCACCGTCGTGATCGAGGCACGCGAAGGGGTACTGTCGCTGCTGCCGTCCGTTCCCCTTGGCGCGCCGGCCACCGTCGGCACCCGGGAGGGCCGCACCATGCGTTCCTTCGCGGTGCCGTGGATCCCGCACAACGACGTGATCCTGCCCGCCGACATCCAGGGCGTGCGGGCCATCGGCTCGGGCAACGATGCCGACCCGCTGGTTGCGGTCATGACCCGCAAGCTGACCCTGATGCGCAACAAGCACGCCCAGACGCGTGAGTACATGGAGATCAACGCGCTCAGGGGTATCGTCAAGGACGGGGCCGGCACCACGCTTTACGACTACTTCACCGAGTTCGGCATCGCCCAGCAGCAGACCGACTTCGTCCTCGGCACCGCCGGGACCAAGGTGCAGCAGAAGGTGCGCGCCGTCCTGCGCCAGATCGAGACGGAACTCAAGGGCGAGACCATGACCGGGGTGCGGGCGCTGGTCAGCCCCGAGTTCTTCGACAAGCTGATCGGGCATGCCACCGTCGAGACCGCCTACCAGTACTACGCCTCGGGCGCCCAGCCCTTGCGCGAGGACATGCGCCGCGCCTTCCCTTTCGCCGGCATCCTGTTCGAGGAATACAACGCCAGCGTTACCCTTTCGAACGGCACCACCGAGCGGCTGATCCCTGCGGGCGAGGGCATCGCCTTCCCGATGGGCACCATCGATACCTTCACCACCTATGGCGCGCCGGCCAACCTGATCGAGACCGCCAACACCGTCGGGCTGGAACTTTACGCCCGCCAGATGGCCCGCGAGCGCGGCGACGGCATCGATCTGCTGACCGAGGCCTCGATCCTGCCGGTCAACAAGCGCCCGGCGCTCGCCGTGCGGCTGTTCTCCTCGAACTGAGGCGGGGTGACATGACTGCCTTTGCGGCGGCAATGGATGCGATATTCCGGGACGTGAACATGGCCGTCGACGCCACCTGGTATCCGTTCGGCGGCACACCCGTGCCCGTGCGGGTGATCCGCAAGGCGCCGGACGAGGTGACGGCATTCGGCTCCGCGCAGATCCTGTCGGACACCACGCTGGTCGATGTGCGGGTCTCGGAAATGACGAACCCCAAGCCGGGGGATGGCGTTGCGATTGGCGCGGACAATTATGTGATCCAGGGCGAGCCGAAGCGGGACCGGGATCGGTTGCTCTGGACCCTGGAACTTGTGCCGGCATGAAGCTGAAGATCGACTTCGACCCTGATCTCGTGGCCATGCTTCAGGCCGAAGTCAGGGCCGGCGAGCGGGCCGTGAAGGCGGCGATGGCCGAGGCCGGCGGCGAGCTGAAACAGGCCTGGCGGGCGCAGATTACAGGCGCGGGGCTGGGCCACCGCCTGCCGCGCACGATCCGCAACCGCACCTATCCGCAGCAGGGCGACAGCCTCGATGCTGCCGCCTTCGTATGGTCCAACGCCCCCGAGATTATCGGGGCGCATGACCGCGGCGTACTCATTCGCTCGAAGGCCGGCTTCTGGCTGGCGATCCCGCTGCCTGCCGCCGGCAAGGGCCGTGGCGGGGCGCGCCTGACGCCGGGGGAGTGGGAAAAGCGCCGGGGTGTGCGCCTGCGCTTTGTCTATCGCCGGAGCGGGCCCAGCCTGCTGGTCGCAGACGGGCGGCTCAGCAGCCGGGGGCTCGGTGTGGCGTCTCGGTCGAAAACCGGTCGGGGCCGCGCAACCGTACCGATCTTCCTGCTGGTGCCCCAGGTGAAGCTGCGCAAGCGGCTCGACCTGGCGCGGGATGTGGAGCGGGTGGCCGGTAAAGTGCCGGGGCTGGTGGTGGAGAGGTGGATGGAGGGGAAGTTATGACGTCTGCTTTGCAGGACTTATCCACCGTTCGATTCGCTTCATGCAATGACCACTCGCGGCCCAAAAAGGGGACAATGCAGAAGCGCTCACCCCCTCACATGCCAGAGGCTCTTGCACAGAACAGAAAATCTCCCAGAACCGAACAAGTTGCCAACGGGTGCTCCGTAAGGCACTCTTTCTCCAACGATACTTGTTTGGGAAATGCCTGTTGTTGTACCACCCTGATCCAACTGATTTCATTGAAAACGCGGGGGAATACGGCGCATTGGGCAAGGCATTGGTTGCGTTGTCAAATCTGGAGTTCGCGCACGATGAGTTCGTGTTTAAAATGCACGAAACGCATCGTGATTTATCCATTGGCCTCTCCAAGCAGTTCCCGCGACAATTCAAGAAAAAAACGAATTTCCTGATCAGTGCCGTGGCTCATGTTCGAAAATTACGACAAGTCCCAATCTTTCAGACCGGAGAACTCAACCTTTTGTGGCTGCAATATCAGCTAGACGAGCTCTACGGGTTCAGATCCATGGTTGCCCATGGCTCGGTATTCATTTCTGAATCTACACCACATCGCATTACATGGACTTTTGAGCGAGTGATACCGGTACCAAAGGAAAAAAATACTTGGACGCGTGAGGCGGTGAAAATTTCCAACGGATATCTTGCTAGTGTTCACTACACGGCCGCAGCCATAAAGCACTATTTTGTGCGCCTCACAAAATGTCTCGAAGATAGTTCATGTTGGGAGAGTGAATACCAAACAGACAAGAAAATCAGGCAAAACCGAAGGTTTCTTGCAGAACTAACTGCCGCTGGAATTGTTGTTGATGAAACCGGGTTGATCGGTGCATTTCCACCGCTTGGGCCTGTAGAATAAATCGCGTGTTTGTTGAGAAAAAATTTTCGCTAACATTCCTGACGTGAACCGGCTTGATACGTACCCTAAAGAAAGGGAGAGAACCAACTTTGCATAACCCGGTTTCTGATCAATGCGAACGGCTGCTGTTGTTTATGCAGCAATAGTCGAGTCTGGCTCGAACCAATCATTCTCTGCACCCGTGAAAACCAAGTAGCCTATGCCCACCACTCGCGAAACCATCCTTTCCGCCCTCCACGCGACCCTGCAAACCGTGCCTGACGCCACCGTCCTGCGCGGCGAGGTGCTGCCCGAGCGGGTGCCCGCGGGCGGTCTTGTGATCTTGCGCGACGGGGACCCCGGCGAACCCGAGGTGACACTGTCGCCGGTGCGCTACCACTATGAGCATCGGGCGGAACTGGAGGTGGTGGTGCAGGGCAAGGTCTCCGCTGACCGGGATGCGGCCTTCGATGCGCTGACCGCTGCCATCGGGGCGGCCCTTGCCGCTGACCGCACGCTGGGCGGTCTTTGCGACTGGATGGAAGCCGAGGCGCCCCGGCCGGTGGATCTTCCCGTCGAGGGCGGGCCGGCGCTGAAGGCAGCCGTCATTCCTGTCGTGCTGCATTATTCCTTGACCGACTCCCTGGTCTGACCCCCCACATCAATCGAAAGGACCAACCCATGCCCCGTGCACAAGGCGCGCGGTCGCAGCTGGCGGCCGCGTTTGAAACTATCTATGGAACCGCGCCGGCCTCCGGCTTCATGCAGATGCCCTTTGCGAGCGCTTCTCTTGGGGCTGAACAGCCGCTGCTGGCCTCGGAACTGCTCGGCTACGGCCGTGACCCGCTGGCCCCGATCAAGGATGCAGTGACGGCGGACGGCGACATCAAGGTGCCACTGGACGCCGAGGCGTTCGGCTTCTGGCTGAAGGCGGCGTTCGGCAATCCGACCACCACCGGCACCACGAACAAGACCCACACCTTCAAGAGCGGATCGTGGAACCTGCCCAGCATGGCGATCGAGGTTGCCATGCCGGAAATCCCGCGTTTCGCCATGTATACCGGCTGCGTGCTGGACCAGCTGAGCCTGCAGATGGAGCGCTCCGGCCTGCTGACGGCAGACGTCAAGCTGATCGCCCAGGGCGAGAACGTCGCCACAACCACGGCGGCGGGGACGCCCACCGCCTATGCCCTGCAGCGCTTCGGGCATTTCAACGGGGCGATCAAGCGCAACGGCACGGCGCTGGGCAACATCGTCTCGGCGGATCTGACCTATTCCAACAACGTCGAGCGCATCGAGACCATCCGCGCGGATGGTCGTATCGACGGGGCCGATCCGTCGATTGCTGCGCTGACTGGCAAGATCGACGTCCGGTTCGCCGATACCACGCTGATGGACCAGGCGCTGAATGGCAGTTCTGCCTCGTTGGAGTTCTCATGGGTGATCTCGGCCAATGTCAGCCTGACGATCACGGCGCATGCGGTCTATCTCCCCCGGCCCCGGGTGGAAATTCAGGGCCCGCAGGGCATCCAGGCCAGCTTCAACTGGCAGGCAGCCTACGACAGCGTGGCCGGGCAGATGTGCACGGTCGTCCTCAAGAACCAGGTGAGCAGTTATTGACCATGCTGAAACTCGATCTTTCAAATGAACCGACGTGGCTGGATCTCGGCCATGGCGTGCGGGTGCAACTCCGTCCCCTGACCACCGCGCTGATGGTGGCGGCGCGAAACGACCCGGCGGTGCAAAATTTGCCCGAGGATGCCGGTGACGAGGAAAGCGCGCTGGCTTTCGCCAAGGCACTGGCCCGGGTCGCAATCCTCGATTGGGAGGGCGTGGGTGATGCGAAAGGCAATCCCATCCCGGTCAGCCCCGAGGCCATCGGCGCCCTGCTCGACCTCTGGCCGCTCTTCGAGACCTTCCAGACCGGCTATGTGGCGAAAGGCCTGCTGCTGGAACAGGAAAAAAACGCCTCATCGCCCTTGCCGAATGGATCTTCGGCGGGGGCGACGGATATTGCCAAGCATGCCAGGGCGTCTGCCCGGACTGCCCGCAAAGGCTGAATGCCCCACAGACACTTGAGGGCGCGCAGGTCTGGGACATTGTCGGCCGCCTCGGCGGGCAACTGCGCATCGCCCCCTCGGGCGGCATTATCGGCTGGGACATGGGCGCAGCACTGGCGCTTGCCCGGGCGCTGGGCGTCGATCCTGCACCGGTCGCAGAAATGTTGCCCGCGATCGAGGCGGTGATGGTCGGCAGAATCAACGAGCGATTGGAACAGGAACATGGCTGAGAAGAAGGTCAGTGTCCGCCTCGCCGCGGTGGGCGGCAAGCAGGTGCGGGCCGAACTTGAGGGAATCGGTGAAGCCGGCAAGCGCGGCTTCGGCAAGGCCTCGCGCGAGATGGAAATTGCGAATGCCAAGCTGGCGAAGTTTGCGCGACGCGCGAAGATTGCGGCCGGAATCATGGCGGCGGCAGCGGTCAGCGCAGGGGTAGCCATGGTCCGCACCGGCCTCCAGATCATCGACGAACAGGCCAAACTCGCGGCCTCCCTCGGCACCACCACCGAGAGCCTGCAGGTGCTGGCGCGCGCGGCGGAGCTTGCGGGAGTCTCGCAGGGCGAGGTCGAGCAGGCCACGATCATGATGACCAAAAGCCTGAGCCAGGCAGCGCAGGGCACCGGGCCGGCAGTGAAGGCGCTGGAGCAGTTGCACCTGTCGGCCAGCGATCTTGCGAAACTGCCGATCGACGAGAAGCTCGCCACCATCCAGGACGCGATCCAGCAATACATCCCCACCGCCCAGCGCGCCGCTGTCGCTTCGCAGATCTTCGGAGCGCGGGCCGGGCTGATCTTCTCGCGCATTGATAGCGCTACGCTCAGGCTGGCTACGAAGGACGTAAAGGATTTCGGGGTAGCGGTCTCGGAGCAGGACGCCGCCCAGATTCAGCGCACCAATGATGCGCTTTCGCGGATGGGGCTGCTGTGGCGCGGCATCGCCAACCAGCTGGCGGTGGCGGCGGCACCCGCCCTTGAAGCGATGGCCGATGCCTTTGCGGCCATTGGCAAAACCACCGGTCCGCTCGGGCGCGCCATCAAGGGCCTGTTCAACCATATCGGCGAGCTGGCCACCATCGCCGTCACCTTTGCCGGCGTTCTGGGCATCCGCCTTGTCGCCTCACTGACCGCGGCCGCGCTGGGCGTGGGCAAGCTGGCGCTATCCATGAAGGTGCTGCGCGCCGCCATCATCCGCAGCGGGATCGGCGCCCTGATCGTCGGGGCGGGCGAGCTGATCTACTGGTTCGGCCGGCTGGTGAAGGGCGCAGGTGGGTTTGGCGAGGCTTTGCGCCTGATGAAGGATGTCGCCGTCGAGGTGTGGAACCGGATCAAGACCGGAGCGAAATCTCTGGGGTTGGCCCTCGCCGCCACCTGGACCACGATCCAGACTGGCTGGCTGCGCATGCTGGCGCGTATCCAGAAAGGCTGGGCGGATTTCCTGCACAAGGTGGCAGCGGGGCTGCGCGATGTGCCGGGGATGGACAAGGTTGCGCTCAAGCTCGGCGGGGCAGCAATCGAGGCGGGGTCGGCCTACTACGAGATGGCCGCCGCAGCCGATGCCGCGCGTGGCAAGGCAGACAGGCTGGCCGTCTCGGCCAGGGAGGCTGCGAATGCGGTAATCGCGCCCGTGAAATCTGTGGAAGCATTGCGAAATGCCCTGAAAACAGCCGGTAATGACGGGGCTGAAGCGCTGGCACGCACGAATGCCGCCGCAGACGAGATGGCAGCGTCCGTCGCCAGGGCCGGTGGCGCGGCAAGGAAAGCGGCCGAGGTTGCGAAGGACGCCTGGGAAACGGCCACCTCTTTGCTCACGGATTACGCCACCAAGGCCATGGATCTCGGCAAGGGGCTTGGCGACAGTCTTGCAGGGGCATTTTCCAGCGCAGAGCAGGCCATCGGCGAGTTCGTGCGCACGGGCAAGCTGGATTTTCGTTCGCTGGTCACCTCGATCCTGGCAGACATGGCCAAACTGTCGGCCCGGCATTTCATCCTCGGCCCACTCGCAAACGCGCTGTCCGGTGCGCTGGGCAATTTCGGCGGCGTGTTTGCGTCCGTCCACCACGCCGGCGGCATGGCTGGTAATGGCCCCCACCGCATGGTCCCGGCCACGGCTTTTGCCGGCGCGCCCCGCATGCACAACGGAGGCTGGGCGGGCCTCAAGCCCGGCGAGGTGCCGGCCATCCTGCAACGGGGCGAACGCGTGCTGAGCCGGCGCGAGGTGGCGGCCGGTGCGGGTGGCGCGCAAAACATCAACATCACCATCCAGACCCGCGATGCCGAGAGCTTCCGGCAATCCCGCGCCCAGGTTGCCGCCGACATTGCGCGCGCCGTGGCGCTGGGCAGGAGGGGGATGTGATTGATGGCCTTCCACGATGTTCGGTTTCCCGACGACATCAGCCGTGGTGCCCGCGGAGGACCAGAGCGGCGCACGCAGATCGTCGAACTGGCTTCAGGGGACGAGGAACGCAACGCCAGCTGGGCCAACAGCCGCCGGCGCTATGATGCGGCTTACGGAATCCGCCGGGCCGACGATCTGGCGGCGGTGGTTGCCTTTTTTGAGGCGCGGAACGGGCGGCTCTACGGGTTCCGCTGGAAGGACTGGGCCGACTACAAGTCCTGCCTGCCTTCGCAAACGCCAGCTGCAACGGATCAGACCATCGGCACGGGCGATGGTACAACGACCGACTTCCAGCTGGTGAAGGCATATTCCTCAGGCGTACAGACATGGACCCGCACGATCACCAAGCCCGTGGCCGGAACCGTAAAGATCGCGATCGACGGTGTGAAACAGACCACCGGCTGGACGGTGGACACCACTACCGGCATCGTCAGTTTCACCACCGCCCCGGCCGCGGGTGCCGCGATCACCGCCGGCTTCGAGTTCGACGTGCCGGTGCGGTTTGACACCGACACGCTGGATGTCACCCTCGACATCGAGCGGCTCGGCTCGATCACATCCATTCCGCTCATCGAGGTCAGACGATGAAGACCTTCCCCACCGGCCTGCAATCCCACCTTGATTCCGGCACCACGACCCTTGCCTGGTGCTGGCGCCTGACCCGTGCGGACGGGCAGGTGTTCGGGTTCACCGATCACGACATGCCGCTGAGTTTCGACGGCACCACCTTCGAGCCCGAGAGCGGCTTCGCCGCATCGGAGATCAGGACTGGCTCGGACCTGTCGGTCGATGCCCAAGACGCCGAGGGTGTACTGACCTCCACCAAAATCACCGAGACCGATATCCTCGGTGGGCGCTGGGACAATGCGGAAGTCGAAATCTGGCGGGTGAACTGGCAGGACGTGAGCCAGCGCGTGCTTATGCGTCGGGGTGCCATCGGCCAGGTCCGGCGCGGACGCGTGCAGTTCGTGGCGGAGATGCGCTCGCTCGCCCATGTGCTGAACCAGACCATCGGGCGGACGTTTCAGGCGACCTGCGATGCCGCGCTGGGTGATGCGCGATGTGGGGTGAATCTGAACGATCCGGCCTATAGCGGTTCCGGCACGGTAGTGATGGTCGACGGCGACCGGAGCTTCACGGTCTCGGGCCTTTCCTCCTTCGCCGATGGCTGGTTCGCGCTGGGCACGTTGACCTGGACCAGCGGCGCCAATGCCGGGCGCAAGGCCGAGGTCCTGACGCACGCGGTCGGCGTGACCGACGTCACCATCACCCTGTTGGAGGCTCCCGTGCTCGCGATCGCCGCGGGCGACACCTTCGACATCACCGCCGGCTGCGACAAGCGGTTTGAGATCTGCAAGGCCAAGTTTGCCAATGCTGTCAACTTCCGCGGCTTTCCCCACATTCCGGGTCAAGACACGGTCATTCGCTATGCCGCAAAGGGCGACAGCAATGCTGGAGCGGTATTGTGAGAACCGGCGTCGCCCGCATCATGCCCGCCCGCATTGTCCGGGCTGCCCGTTCATGGCTCGGCACGCCCTATCACGACCAGGCCTCGGTCAAGGGCGTGGGCTGCGACTGCCTCGGCCTGATCCGGGGCGTCTGGCGCGAGGTCGTGGGCCCGGAACCGATGCCGGTACCGCCCTACAGCCGCGACTGGGGCGAAGCCGGGCCGCATGAGGTTCTGGCCGAGGCCGCACGGGCGGCGATGATCGAGTTACCTATCACTGAAGCCCGCACGGGCGACGTGATCCTGTTCCGCATGCGCGCCGGCGCGATTGCGAAGCACGCCGGGATTCTCACGAATGGACGCCAGAATATTCACAGCTTCATTCACGCCTATGAACGCACCGGGGTCATCGAGGAGTCCCTGACCGACCCCTGGCGCCGCCGCATCGCCTTCGCCTTCCGCTTTCCTGTACCAGCGTGATGCCAAATACGGGACATTCGGCCAAAGGACCGGCGAAGGCCGGGGTCATACGCCGTCCAGGGCTTGTTGCAGGTCGGCAAGAATGTCATCGACGTTTTCGAGGCCAGCCGAAATACGGATAAGCCCTTCGGAAATCCCATGTGCGGCACGCTCTTCCTCGGTATAGGTGACATGGGTCATCGATGCGGGATGCTGAATCAATGTTTCCGCGTCACCAAGGCTGACCGCACGCTGGATCAGGGTCAGCCGGTTCATCACCTGCTTGCCGGCCTCGAGACCGCCCTTGACTTCGAATGCGATCATGCCGCCGAACATGGCCATCTGGGATGTTGCAAGATCATGCTGTGGAAAACTTTCCAGCCCCGGGAAATGCACCACTTCCACGTTCGGATGCGCCTCCAGCATATGGGCGATTTTCAGGGCATTGGCGCTGTGACGCTCCATGCGCAGTTCAAGTGTCTTGAGGCCGCGCAGGATCAGCATGGAATTGAACGGTGCAATCACCGCGCCGGTCATATCCTTGATGCCGATGCTGCGCACCTCGATCATGTCCTCAAGCCGACCCACCACGATTCCGGCCAGCAAGTCACCATGTCCGCCAAGATATTTGGTTGCCGAATGCACCACGAAATCCGCACCCAGCTCGATCGGGCGGGTGATGATCGGCGTCGCATAGGTATTGTCGACGATCACCCCTGCCCCGGCCGCATGAGCGATACGCGACACCGCAGCGATATCCACGATCCGCATGTTCGGATTGGCCGGCGTTTCAAAATAGACAAACCTGGTCTTGTCGCTGATGGCCGCTTCCAGATTGGCTGGCTCACGCATGTCGACATGGGTAACCTTGATGCCAAACCGCGACAGCCCGTGCGTGAATAACGCGAATGTGCAGCCATAAAGGGTCAGATCGGTGATGATCTCGTCGCCGGATTGCAGGTAGGTCCAGAGCAGCGCCGTGATTGCCCCCATGCCGGACGATGTGGCCAGTGCCGCTTCACCGCCCTCCAGATTGGCAATGCGGCGTTCCAGCAGATCGGTGGTGGGATTGCCAACGCGCGAATAGACGAAACCCTCGCGCTCTCCCGCGAAAATCTCGCCGCCTGCCTCTGCCGTCTCGAATGCGTAGGTCGAGGTCAGATGCAGCGGCGGGGTCAATGCGCCATGTTCGTCTTGCGGGTCGTAACCGAAATGTATTGCACGTGTGGCAAGGCCGGCGGGCGGGGTGTTGGATTTCCTGGACATTGAAGCTCCTGAGCGGGATTTTGGCAATAATACGCCATATGGATCGGCATATGATTGCGTATTGCGCCCTGATATGAATAATTCTTGGCATAAGCTGCCACGAAAGAGGCGAAGATGGACGACAAGGACCTGCAGATTCTGCGCGAGCTGCAAAAGAACGGACGGCTGAGCAATGCCGAATTGGCCGAGCGGGTAAACCTTTCTCCGTCGCCCTGTCTGCGCCGACTTCGCAATCTGGAAAAACTGGGCGTGATCGAAGGCTATACCGCGATCATCAACCAGAAGTCCTATGGCCTGCCGGTGACCGTGTTCATCCAGATCCGTCTGGATCATCATTCGACCGAAGCTGCGCAAGAGTTCGAGCGCCGCATTCAAGACATCGACGAGGTCATGGACTGCCACCTGATGACCGGCGACACCGACTATCTTCTTCGGGTCGTGGTTGAAAGCCTCGAAGCATATGAGGCGTTCATTCGAAAACGGATTCACCCGATCCCCTATATTGCCTCGATCAATACCAGCTTTGCCTATGGCGTCGTGAAACAAAGCCGCGTTCTGCCGTAGCTCAACACGTTCCCTCTCTACATCCCTGCTTTCCCCATGGCCTCGATTCTTCTTGCCTCCGCCGGCTCCGCGCTGGGCGCCTCGATCGGCGGGTCCATTCTTGGCGTGTCAGCTGCCACCATCGGCGGCGCGGTTGGCTCGTTTGCGGGCTCGCTCATTGACAGCTGGATTGTCTCGCAACTCACGCCCGGCCAGCGCATCGAGGGCGCGCGGCTCGAGAACCTCGCGGTCACGACCTCCACGGAAGGCGCCGTCATCCCCCGCGTCTGGGGCCGCATGCGGCTGGGCGGCAACATCATCTGGGCGACAGATTTCACCGAGCATGTCAGCACGACGACCCAGGGTGGCAAGGGCGGCGGGCCGAAGGTGACGACCACCAGCTACAGTTACACCGCGTCCTTTGCCGTGGCGCTGTGCGAAGGACCGATTTCCGGGATCGGCCGGGTCTGGGCGGACGGCAAGCCGCTGGATCTGTCGGGGGTGACGTGGCGCTTGTATGCGGGCGACGAGACGCAAACGCCGGACCCGTTCATCGAGGCCAGAATGGGCGCGGGCAACGCGCCCGCCTACCGCGGCACGGCCTATGTCATGTTCGAGGAACTCGACCTCACGCCGTTTGGCAACCGCATCCCGCAGCTGTCCTTCGAGGTGTTTCGCCCGCTCATTGAACCCGACAGCGTCGAGGGGATGCTGAAAGCGGTCACCCTGATCCCCGGCACTGGTGAGTTTGTGTACGGCACAACGCCGGTTTCACGCGGGTCCGGGGGTGCCTCCGCCTCCGAGAATGTGCACACGACCAATGGCGTGCCGGACATTGTCGCCGCGCTGGACCAGCTGCAGGCTGCAGCACCCAACATCGAAAGCGTGTCGCTTGTGGTCTCGTGGTTCGGCACTGACCTGCGCGCCGGCAATTGCAAGATCATGCCGGGCGTCGAGAATGCGACCAAGCAGACGACGCCTGTCAGCTGGTCGGTGAATGGGGTGAGTCGCGCAAATGCCCGCCAGATCAGCACGGACACGACCGGCAAGCTGGCCTTTGGCGGCACGCCATCGGACGCAACCATCGTCGAGGCGATAAAGGAGATCCACGCGCGCGGGCTGCGCGTCACCTTCTATCCCTTCCTGCTGATGGACATTCCGGCCGGGAGTGTCTTGTCCAACCCGTATTCCGACAATGCCGCGGGGGTGGGTCAGGATGCCTATCCCTGGCGCGGGCGGATTACCTGTTCGCCGGCGGCGGGGTTTGTAGGGACGGTGGACAAGACCGCTGCGGCCGGAACGCAGGTCTCGGCGTTCTTCGGGAATGCGTCCGCTGCGGATTTCTCTGTGGCTGGTGAGACTGTCACCTGGGTCGGTAACGGCACTGACTGGGGCTATCGCCGCTTCATCCTGCATTACGCCCACCTTTGTGCGGCCGCCGGCGGGGTCGATGCCTTCCTGCTGGGCTCGGAACTCAAGGGGCTGACCACCATCCGCGACAGTGCAACCAGCTATCCGGCGGTCACGGAACTCAAGCGCCTTGCCGGGGATGTCGCCAATCTCGTCACCGTTTCGACCGGCCTGTTCCCCTTCACCGTCGCCTTTCAGCCGCTTACGCAGCTACCCGCCTTCCCAGGCGATGAGCCGTCTGGCGCCATCGATTACGGCGGCACCAATTGGGCAACCTTCCCCGATGTGTTCGGCGCTATGCCGAGCGCACCCTCACAAACAACGCTTGATGGTACCGCCAGTGGCGGCGGCACGGTGCTGGTCAATGTCGACCTTCTGGCGCTGGGCATCTCGGTCGCCGATATCGACGCGGGCGGGGTCACGCTGGATTTCTCGGCCGTGCAGAATTTCGTCTGGGGCGGGCCATATCTGCAGCTGCGCGCCTTTGGCCTGCCGGATGCAAACGGTGCGCCTGATTTTATGCCGGCCTATGCGCCGTTGATCTTTGACCAGCGGACCTATTCGGATGCGACCAACACCATCGTGCCCACCAGCGGCAGCGGCACGGTTCCGCC
>CAZJPA010000019.1:0-21817 GCA_964547755.1 uncultured Sphingomonadales bacterium | reverse complement strand
CCGCTGAGCACCTGGCAGCCGAGAGCCAGCGACGTAGTCACCCAGTCCTTGACCGTCAGCGCCTTGGCCACCGCATCGCGCGCCAGCACGCCGGCAGCCAACATGACCGACGGGTTCGAGGTGTTCGTGCAGCTCGTGATCGCGGCGATCACGACATCGCCATGGCCGAGATCGTGATCGCGTCCCTCCACCGGCACCCGTGTCTTCTTTTCCTCTCCCTTGCCGAAGGATTCGAGATGCGCGTCGAAAGCCTCAGCCGCATTCTTGAGCGGGATGCGGTCCTGCGGGCGCTTGGGTCCGGCGATCGCCGGCTCGACGGTGGCAAGATCCAGCTCCAGCACATCGGTGAAGAGGGGGTCGGGGCTGTTCTCGTCATGCCACAGCCCCTGGGCCTTGGCATAGGCCTCCACCAGCGCCACCGTCTCTTCGTCACGACCCGTAAAACGCAGATAGTCGAGAGTCGACTGCTCGATCGGGAAGAAGCCGCAAGTGGCCCCATACTCGGGCGCCATGTTGGCGATGGTGGCCTTGTCGGCGACCGACAGATGGGCGAGTCCATCGCCGAAATACTCCACGAACTTGCCGACCACTCCACGCGCACGCAGCATCTGGGTGACCCGCAACACCAGGTCGGTGGCAGTGGCCCCTTCGGGCAGGCGACCGGTCATCTTGAAGCCGATGACCTCGGGGATCAGCATCGAGATCGGCTGGCCGAGCATGGCGGCCTCCGCCTCGATGCCGCCCACGCCCCAACCGAGCACGGCGAGGGCATTGATCATCGTGGTGTGGCTGTCGGTGCCGACCACCGTGTCAGGGAAGGCGAATGTCTCCCCATCCACCTCCTTCGTCCACACCGTTCGGGCGAGATATTCGAGATTGACCTGATGGCAGATCCCGGTGCCCGGCGGCACGACGCGGAAATTGGTGAAGGCGCCCTGTCCCCAACGGAGAAAGGCGTAGCGCTCGCGGTTGCGTTCGTATTCGCGCCCGACATTGACGCGAAAGGCGTCCGGCCGGCCGAAGACGTCCACCATCACCGAATGGTCGATGACGAGATCCACGGGATTGAGCGGATTGATCTTCTTCGGATCGCCCCCGAGCTTGGCGATGGCATCGCGCATGGACGCCAGATCCACCACCGCCGGCACGCCGGTGAAATCCTGCATCAACACGCGCGCCGGCCGGTAGGCGATCTCGCGGTCCGACCGACGGTCCTTCAGCCAGTCAACCAGCGCGCGGATGTCCGCGAGCGTGACGGTCTGGCCGTCCTCATGGCGCAGGAGATTTTCCAGCAACACCTTGAGCGAGAAGGGCAGGCGCGCAATCTCGCCCAGCTGTTCAGCCGCCTTCGCAAGTGAGAAATAGCGATACCGACGGCCGCCGACCGTAAGCTGCGAGAGCGTATTCAAGCTGTCCTTGCTGTGCGTCATCCTTGAGCTGTCTTTCCGCCTGCTGTCGCGGACCGGGGCAATGCGCGCCCGGCCTGCCTCCTGATCAATCTACAACCAATCTACCCACTTTGCCGCCTCGTGTTCCGGCGCAATCCTGGATGGGCCGCTTGTGACAGATCACGCGGCGATTCTCAAGAAGGGTGCAAGACGGCTGTCCTCTCTGATAAGCGAAGGGGCGAATCACTTCGGTCGCCATGCGGCCTCTTGCGGCAAGAGGATATGTTGTTGGGACAGCCGCACCCACCGAAAGGAGCAGGCGGTGACGGAAGACCGGATCGCCCCCGTACTCAAAACCGAAGATCTCGCGGTCAGTCGTGCCGGCCGCCTGCTGTTGACGGGGCTTACCCTCACGCTCGAGCCGGGTGCGATCTTGCATGTGAGCGGGGAGAATGGGATCGGCAAGACGAGTCTCATCCGCACACTCGCCGGGCTCGCGCCGCCGGCCGGCGGGCGGTTGTGGCTTAGCGGCGTGCCTTTCATGGAAGACCCGCAAGGCCACCGCGAGTCCTGTCTGATGATCGCGCATGAGAACGCTTTGAAGCCTGCGCTCAGCGTCGCCCGCAACCTGACCTTCTGGGCGCAGGTATGGGGCGCGACCGACGCGTCCGTGGCCGCCGCCCGACGCCTGTTCGGCCTTGCTGCCCTGTGGGAGCGGCCCGTGCGCACCCTCTCCCAAGGTCAGAAACGGCGTGTCTCGCTGGCCAGACTGGCCTTTGCCGGCGATCGGCCGCTTCTGCTGCTCGATGAACCCTGGGTGGGGCTCGACGAAGCGGCAGCCCAGGAACTTGCGGACTGTCTCTTCGCCCATGCGCGCGCCGGCCGCGCGATCGTCATGACCAGCCATCAACCGGTGCCCATGGCCGGAATCGCGACGCTCCACCTCAAGGCCCATGTCGCGCCGGCGCAGGAGGAGACCGAAACCGTATGACCCGCGCCTTTTTCGCCATCGTCCTGCGTGATCTCAGGCTGCATGCCACCAGCGGCGGCGGCCTGTTGCTCGCACCTGGCTTTTTCGCTCTTGTTGCGACACTGTTTCCCTTGGCGCTCAATCCGGCTCCCGCGACCCTGCGGCTGATCGCCCCGGCTGTGGTGTGGATCGGCGGCCTGCTGGCGGTGCTGATTTCGCTGGAGCGCATCTTCGGCGAGGACATCGAGGATGGCAGCCTCGACGGCATGGCGCTGGGGCTCCTGCCGCTGGCGCTGGTCGCGCTCGCCAAGGCACTCGGTCATCTGGTCGCCTTTGGGATGCCGCTGCTGGTCACTGCGCCGCTGATCGCGCTCGCCTACCAGCTCGATACCGCGACCACGGTCAGACTCCTCCTTTCGCTCCTGTTGGGGCTGCCGGCATTGACGCTGATCGGACTGTTCGCCGCCGCGCTCACCGCCGGACTCAAACGGGCCGGCGCCTTGATCGCGCTGATCGTGGTACCGCTGGAGTTGCCCGTTCTGATCTTCGGTGTCTGGTCGGTGGCGGCACCGGCCGGCGGGGGACAGACCGGCCTTATCTACCTGGCGCTGATCACGCTCGGCGCCCTGATCCTGCTGCCGGCGGCCGTCGGCGCCGTGCTGCGGCTGGTCCTGGAGTAAGCGAGAGGCAAAAACCGGACGGCACGGATACCTATCATGCTTGCACCCGCGCCGGCGGCCGACTAGATGGAAGCCCGTGATGCTGGCACGCTCGCTCAACCCCCGCACCGTGCTGCAGCTGCTGCGGCGCATCGATCCCTGGCTTGGGATCGCGAGCGCGATATTGTTCGCCTTCGGAACTGTCGATGCGCTCCTGCTCTCCCCGCCCGACTATCAGCAAGGGGAGAGCGTGCGAATCATGTATGTCCATGTCCCGGCCGCCTATCTGGCCAGTCAGGCCTATCTGTTGCTGGCGGGAATGAGCGCGCTCTATCTCATCTGGCGCAATCCGCTCGCCGACATGGCGGCGGCGACGGCCGCGCCCATCGGCGCCGCCTTCACGGCGCTTGCCTTGGTGACCGGTTCCCTGTGGGGACGACCGACCTGGGGCACCTATTGGGTGTGGGATGCGCGGCTGACCTCGGTTCTGGTGCTTTTGTTCCTCTATCTGGGCTATATCGCGCTGCGCCAGGCCGTCGAGACCCCCGACAAGGCCCGTCGCCTGGCAGCCTGGCTGGCGGTGATCGGCGCCATTGACCTGCCCATCATCCGCTTCTCCGTCGAGTGGTGGAACACGCTGCACCAACCGGCCAGCCTGTTGCGTCCCGACGGGCCCAGCATCGACCCCAGCATGCTGCGGCCGCTGCTGGTGATGATGGCGGCCTATCAGGCGTTCTTTCTGTTCGTCTGGGCGCGTGGTCTGCGGGCCCGACTCGCCCCCCGACTCAAACACGAGACGCTCGAGGAAAGGACGCGGGTATGACGGTAACGATCGCCCCGCCGGGCGCCACGGCAGCAGCCGGTGATGCAAGCACCACCGTCCCGGCGGATGGCGTCGTGCGGGGACAGCTGACCCCGGGGGCGGATGCGCCCTTCATCTGGAGCGCCTATGGCCTGAGCCTCATCGTGCTGATGGTGCTGTGGTGGCGATCGCAGCGGCTGTTGCGGCGCGCGGGCGAAATCGGCGCTAGAGACGGGCGGAAAGAACACGCCGAGGAGAAACGCCTATGACACCGGCCCACCCTCATGCACAGCGCGCGGCCCGGCGGCGACGCCGGCGCACGATCGCGGTGCTGGCCGTGCTCGGCGGTGTCGCGTTGTTCGTGCTGCTGGCGCTTAAGGCTCTCCAGGGCAACGTCCTCTATTTCCGCATGCCGTCCGATCTCGTGGCGGAAGGCGAGCAAGCCTTTGCGCCCGGCCGACGCTGGCGGCTCGGCGGGCTGGTCGCGCCAGGTTCGGTGACCCGATTGCCGAACGAAGCCGGTGTGCGCTTTCAAGTCACCGACAATCATGCCTCCGTCACGGTCGTCTACCGCGGCATCCTGCCGGACCTCTTCCGCGAGGGCCAAGGGGTGATCGCAGAGGGCGCCTTCGGTCCCGACCGCGTCTTCCGGGCCGAGACGGTTCTTGCCAAGCATGACGAGCGCTATATGCCGCGCGAGGTCTATGAACGCATCCGCAAGGCCGGCCATCCCGGCACCGCCACCGGCCCGGAAACCAAAAGCGGGACTGAGACGAAATGATCCCGGAACTCGGCCATTTCGCGCTTGCGCTCGCGTTTGCGCTCGCGCTCGCACAGATCACGGCGGCGATCATCGGCCATCGCCCCGGACATGCGGGCTGGCTGCGGCTCGTCGCTCCCTTGACTCATGCGGGACTGATCGCGGTTTCGGTGGCTCTGCTCGCTCTGATGGCCAGCTATGTAATGAGCGATTTCAGCGTGATGAACGTCTGGCAGAACTCGCACACGGCCAAGCCGCTGCTCTACAAGATCACGGGCAGCTGGGGCAATCACGAGGGCTCGATGCTGCTGTGGCTGTGGGTGCTGTTCGTCTATGCGGCCTTCGTGCCGCTGACCCGTCGGCTGCTCGACTTGCGCACCCGCGCCAAGGTGCTCGCCGTGCAGGCGGCGATCGCCGTCGCCTTCTTATTGTTCATCCTGCTGGCGTCCAACCCCTTTGTGCGGCTTGATCCGCCCCCCATCGAGGGACGCGGTCTCAACCCCCTTCTCCAGGATCCCGGCCTCGCCTTCCATCCACCGCTGCTCTACCTCGGCTATGTGGGCTTTTCGATCGTCTACGCCTTTGCGGCCGCGGCGCTCATCTCCGGTCGCATGAACGCGATCATGGCGCGGGCCATGCGGCCCTTCGCCCTGGCCGCCTTCGCGGCGCTGACACTGGGGATCGGCCTGGGCAGCTGGTGGGCCTATTACGAGCTCGGCTGGGGTGGATTCTGGTTCTGGGATCCGGTTGAGAACGCGAGTCTGATCCCCTGGCTCGCGGGTGCTGCGCTCGTCCACTCGCTGGTCGTGACCGAAAAGCGCGGCGCGCTTGCCCGCTGGAGCCTGCTGCTCGCCACCGTCACCTTTTCGCTGGCGCTGCTCGGCACCTTTCTCGTCCGTTCGGGCGTGTTGACGAGCGTCCACGCCTTCGCCGTCGATCCCGAACGCGGCCTGTTCATCCTCGCGATCCTGACGGCCGCCATCGTGACGGCATTCGCGCTGTTCGCCTGGCGGGCGCCTGCGCTCGAGCGGGCGGCGGCCTATGCGCCGGTCTCCCGCGAGGCGGCGTTAACCCTCAACAACCTGCTGCTCACGGTGGCAGCCGCGGTGGTGCTGCTGGGCACCCTCTACCCGCTTGCGCTGGAGGCGCTCACGGGGGCGAAAATCAGCGTCGGCGCGCCCTATTTCGTAACCTTCTTCGGCCCCTTGGCGATTCTGCTGCTGGCGCTCACCGTGGTCGCCCCGCATCTGCGCTGGAAGCGGGACAGACCGGACCGCTTGCGCAATCTTCTGATATGGGCGGCCGGTGGCGGCGCGCTCACGCTGGGTGCGGTCGCCTTCCTCTTCGGCCTGCCCGGCGTGATGGCGGCCTTGGCGATCGTTCTCGCCGGTGCATTGATCGCCTCCGCGATCCGGGACTGGCGACAGGCCTGGCCGCGCAAGGATGGGCGCAGACTGGGGCTTTTTCAGGCGTTCCGACGCATGCCGCTGTATCGCCACGCTTATGCGCTGGCCCATCTGGGCCTGGCGGTGACCGTCATCGGCGTCGTCACGGCAGAAAGCTTCACCACGCAGAAGACGGAAGTCATCGCGCCCGGCGAGCGTTTGCATCTGGCCGGGCACGAGCTCACCTTCATCGGTCTTGAGCCGGGAATGGGGCCGAACTACACGGCGATCGTCGGTCGATTTGCCCTGGATGGGAAAACAGTTTCTCTCGATCCGGCCCGGCGCGCCTACTGGGCGCCGCCGATGGAGACCACCGAGGCGGGAATCCGCCCCACCCTGCGCGGCGATATCTATCTGGCCATCGGCGAACGCCGCGGTGAGGCGGTGGAGCTGCGGGCCTCCTTCAAGCCGTTTGTGGCCTTTATCTGGCTCGGCGCTCTGCTGATGGCGGGCGGTGGGCTGATGGCGCTGGCCGCCCGGGTCACGCGCGGCCGACGGGCGGGGCGCGACCTGTCCCAACCCATCATGGCGGAAGGGTCTGAATCATGAGAGCGGAACGGCTCATCTGGTTTCTGCCGCTGATCGCCGTCTTGCTGCTGGCCGGCCTCCTGTGGCGCGGGCTGTACACCCATGACGAAGTGATCCCCTCGGCCCGTGTCGGCCATCCTCTTCCGGCCGTCAGCCTGCCGCGGCTGGATGCGCCCGAACAAATCGTCGACCGGGCGGCGCTTGTGGCCCGCGCCCCGCTGCTCGTCAATTTCTTCGCGTCCTGGTGCGGTCCCTGCCAGGTGGAGCATCCGCTGCTTGCCGAACTCGCCCGAAAAGGCGTCGTGATCGTTGGAATCGCTTACAAGGACGCCCCCGCCGATACGCGTCGATTCCTGCAACGTCTCGGCAATCCCTTCATGGAAGTGCTGATGGACCGGCAAGGACGCGCCCTGATCGAGTTCGGCGCCTCCGGCGTGCCGGAAAGCTTTCTCGTCGACCGGCAGGGACGGATCGTCTGGCACCAGCCCGGGCCGCTGACAGAAGAGGTGATCGCAAAAGAGCTCATGCCGCGTCTTGCTGCGCTCGACGGAAAAGCCCGGGAGGCACGCCGATGAGGGGGACGAGGCCTCCCACGCTCATCGCCGCGTGCGGATTCCTGCGCACAGCGCTTGTCGCCTGGCTGTTCCTGGCCATGGCGAGCGTGGCATACGCGCAACAGGCTGCAGGTCCAGAAACACCGCTTTCCGATCCTGCCGAGGAGGCCCGTGCGCAAGCCCTCATGCAGGAGATCCGCTGTCTCGTCTGTCAAGGCCAGTCGATCGCCGAATCCAATGCGGATCTCGCGCGGGATCTGCGGATCCAGCTGCGCGAGAAGGTGGCCGCCGGGATGAGCGATGCGGACATCCGCGCCTTCTTCAAAGCCCGTTACGGCGACTGGATCCTCCTCAAGCCGCCGGTGGAAAGCAAGACTTGGTTGCTGTGGTTCGGTCCACCGTTTCTCCTTCTGATGCTGATCGCCCTTGTGGTTTGGCGTTGGTCTCACCGGCGCCTCGCCGGCGCGGAGGAAGATCGGGCGGGCGCGCTCGCTTCCTGGCTGGGCGGCGAGGAATCGGACGGACAAGGGGGATCCGCATGAGCGTCACTCTCGTCGTCTTCGTTGCTTTCGCCGCCGCGCTGGTTGCGGGGCTGGCGCTGATCCTGTTGGCGGGCCGGCAGAAGCCACCGGCGAAAGACGACACGCAAGCAACCGGCCATTATGCCCGCCTGCGGCTGGCGGAGCTCGACTCGGATGCCGCCATCGGCGTGCTCTCCCCTGAGGAGGCTGCGGCCGAACGCCAACTGCTCTCGCGTCTGGTCGCCCGGGACCAGGCGACAGCCGAGCCGCCGATCCCCTCTCCCGGACTGGGCGCGCGCTTGAGCCTGCTGGCGGGTGCGCTCGTTGTCGCCGGTGCCGTCTATCTCGCCGTCGGACGGCCGGATCTGGCGATGACGGTCCCGGCATCCCCGAACGCGCAGCCGGCGAAGGAGCATCCGGACCCCAAGGCCGCGGAATACGCCGCCCTCGTCGACCGCCTGGCGCAGGTGCTCGCCGCCCATCCCGATCGCGTGGACGGATGGCGCCTGCTCGCCCGCTCCCGGCTCGACCAGGGGCGCGCCGACGAGGCTTTCCGCGCCGCACAGGCCGGCCTTGCGCAAGCGCCGGAAGACCCGATGCTGCTGTGGCTCGCTGGTGAAGCCCTTGTTCAGAAGGCGAAGGGGCGGGTCACGCCGGCGGCTCTGCTCGTCTTCGCGCGACTGGCCAAAGCGCAGCCCGATCATCCCGCGCCCCGCTATTATCGCGGATTGGCCGCCTTGCAGGCCGGCAAAGCCGATGATGCGCTTGCGATCTGGCGCAAACTGGCCGCTTCCCTCGATCCACAAGATCCGCGTCGTCAGCAGATTGCGCGCGAGATCGCGCGGGTGGAGCTGATGACGGCGATGGGCTCCGGTGATCCCGAAGCCGCCATCGCCGGTATGGTCGCACGGCTGCGGGCGCGGCTTGCGCAAAATCCTGAGGATGCCGAGGGCTGGGCCATGCTTGCGCGCTCCTACGAGGTGCTGGGGCGACCGGCGGATGCGCTGGCGGCCCTGCGCAAGCTGGCCCCGCTCGTCACGGGCCCGGCTCGCAAAGAGGTGAACGCCGCGATCGCGCGACTCGAAGCCCAGCTGGCAAATGGCGATGCGCGTGAGCAGGGGGAATCGGGCGCGGGGGCGCCTTCGCCGCCTTCATCCCCGGAGGAAGAAGAGCCGTGAGCTCCGACAATGCCGATTCAGCGGGCGGCGGTGCTGCGCCCCTCCTGTCCCCGGATTTCGTGCGAGAGGTTCCGGCGGGCGATAACCGCCTGCGTGAGGTCTGCCGGCATTGCGGCTTCGTGCATTACGTGAACCCGAAGATCGTCGTCGGTGCGTTGGTCGTCGCGAACGAGCGGCTGCTGCTGTGCCGCCGCGCCATCGAACCGCGCGCCGGCTATTGGACGATGCCGGCCGGATTTCTCGAAACCGGAGAAACCCTGGAAGACGGTGCCCGGCGCGAGGCCCGCGAGGAAGCCGAAGCGGACCTCATCCTCGAACGCATGCTCGCCGTCTACTCCCTGCCGCACATCTCCCAGGTCCAGATCTTCTATCTCGCCCACCTGGCGCGCCCGCATGTGGCGCCGGGCCCTGAAAGTCGGGAGGTGCAATTCTTCCCCCTGTCCGCGATCCCCTGGAAGACGCTGGCCTTTCCCAGCGTCGAATGGACGATCCGCGCCTGGCTTTCGGACCGCAAAGAAGGGGTTGCGCGCCTGCACACCAGCCCGCCGCCGGATTTCGACATCACGGCCTGGCTCAAGGCGCACAGCTGAAGCGGCCACCTGTGGCGCAACCGCGCAATCACCTCTTCAAACGGCCGTCCAGTCGGAAAATCCGGCCGCGAACGCTTACGAACCGCCATCCGGGCAGCTCGGATCCGGGTTGAACGCGCAGGCCAAGGCTCTGCCCGCCGCTTTTCCGGCACTAGCGGCGGCTGCCGCACCGGCCGCCCCCAGGAGCCCCAGGAAGACCACACCGCCCCCGATCCACCACCACATGCGACTGTGCTTCTTGCGAGAACGCTTGTCCACGTCCTCACCCTCCCGTTCGCCGGCAGCCAGCACCCTCCATGTCTGCACCGAGACACCGTTGATTGCAAAGGAGTCCGGGTCCGCGGCGCGGATCGACAGCTGCGCAAGCGGCCGGCCAATACCGCCTGCTGTGCGGGGCGCCATGCCCGTCACCGCGACAGGCCGCCAGCCAAGCACGAAGCGATAGGTCGCTTCGGAGAGAGACGAGCGACCACCCATCGTTTGAAAGGGCACATGCACGGACACCCCGACCGCGAGAGTCTGCCGCACCGGTCCCGCCGTTCCCTGGCGCTGAATGCGCGTCAGCCGGGAGGGGTCAAAGCTCCCCGCCGTCGCCGGCGGCACGAGCGAGGAGATACCCACTGCCGTCGCCGTCAAGACCGCCATAAAAGGTGACATCCGCATTTGGCTCCTCCCTCCTGCCCCTTCGCGCGCCCTGCGGACAAAGCCGATGCCGCCTACAGATGATCAGACGATTATGGCGAAAATCGGAAAAATGCGGCTGCCCTTGGCACCAAAGGGGCGCAAACAGAGAGGTCAGAGCCGCTGATGCCGGTTTCTCCTGCACCCGCCAGACCCCCTCCCGCCGCGCGCGGTGGCGGCGTTCGGACGCCGCTTTGTTGCGTCTGCCCGCCAGGAGCAGCGGCCTTCGCCTCGACGAAGGGACCGCTTCAAACCTCGGCGGTGACCGGTGCGGCGGCCCGGATCGTCTCGTCGACCGCATCGGCGAACTGCGCAAAATTCTCATTGAACAGCCGCACGAGCTCCGCCGCCTTCGCGTCATACGCGCTCGGATCCGGCCAGGTGCGGCGCGGATCGAGAAGAGCGTCTTCGACACCCGGCACCGCAACCGGCACAGCGATGCCGAAATTGGGATCGGTGCGGGTGGGCACATCATTGAGCGCACCGGAAAGGGCGGCATCCAGCATCGCGCGGGTGGCCTTGATCGGCATCCGGTGGCCGACGCCATAGGGACCGCCCGTCCAGCCGGTGTTGACCAGCCAACAATGGACACCGCGCTCGGCGATCCGCCGGCGCAGGAGATCCCCGTAGACGCCGGGATGACGCGGCATGAAGGGCGCGCCGAAACAGGCCGAAAAGGTGGCCTGCGGCTCGGTCACCCCCATCTCGGTGCCGGCGACCTTGGCCGTGTAGCCGGAGATGAAGTGATACATCGCCTGCTCCGGCGTCAACCGGGCGATGGGCGGCAGAACACCGAAAGCATCGGCGGTGAGCATGACGATGTTTTTCGGATGCCCCGCACGATTCTCCGGCACGTGATTGGGGATGAATTCCAGCGGATAGGCGCCGCGGGTATTCTCGGTCAACGAGGCGTCGTCGAAATCCAGGCTGCGGCGCACGGGATCAAAGACGACATTCTCGAGCACGGCGCCGAAGCGGTGCACGGCTGCGAAGATCTCGGGCTCGGCCTCCGCCGACAAGCGAATCATCTTCGCATAGCAGCCGCCTTCGAAATTGAAGACGCCGTTGTTCGACCAGCCATGCTCGTCGTCACCGATGAGCCGGCGGCGCGGATCGGCCGAGAGCGTCGTCTTGCCGGTGCCCGACAAGCCGAAGAAAATCGCGACATCCCCGCCCCTGCCGACATTGGCCGAGCAGTGCATCGGCATCACGCCTTGGGGCGGCAGCAGGTAGTTCAGAATCGTGAACACAGACTTCTTGATCTCGCCGGCATAGGCCGTGCCCGCGATGATCACGACGCGCCGCGTGAAGTCGATCGCGATCACCGTCTCGGACCGGCAGCCGTGCCGGGCGGGGTCGGCCTTGAAAGACGGCGCATGCAAAATCGTGAAGCGGGGCTCGGGCCGCCGGGCGGGATCGGCGGGCACGATCAGCATCGTGCGCGCGAACAGGGCGTGCCAGGCCCGCTCGGTCACCACGTCCACCGCGATCCGATACTCCGGGTCGGCGCCGGCGGTGAGCTCCTCGAGGAACAGCTCGCGGTCCGCAAAATGGCGGACGATGTCGGCCAGCAGCGCCGAGAAATGCGCGGCCGTCATCGGCTGGTTGATCGCACCCCACCAGACTTGGGATTCGGTTTCGCTATCGCGTACAATGAACTTGTCCTTGGCCGCCCGACCGGTATGCCGCCCGGTCTTGACGATCAGCGCGCCATCGCACGAGAGCACGCCCTCGCCGCGCCGGATCGCCTCCTCATACAATTGGGCGCGTCCGAGGTTGCGCAGCCAGCCGGCCGCCTCGATCCGCGTGTCCGCCACCGACAATGAAGACTCGCTCATCTTAATCCGTCCCGTTCCTGCGCTCTTTCCGGCGTTTTCAGACGGTCTCGCCGCGTTCGGCTGAAGCATGCCATACGGATACCGATCGTCGAGCGGGAATCTCGATCCTGTCTTGCGAGACCGCACGCACTCGCCCCGCCCGGCCCGAAGCCGGCCGTCGCCGCCAAGCTGAGCCAATCGCGCGCCCAAATCAAGGCCCTTGCGGCCCTTCCAGTCGCTTGCGCAAAGCCATGAGCGCGGGCCGTATCACTTGCGCAAATTCTGCCAAGGCTTCACCATGTTCTTGCCACTTTTGCAAAGCCCCCTATCTGTGAGGGGAATGTCGGCCTTCGCCAAGGGGGCGAAGACGCGAATCGCGTTATCGGGAGCGGCGAATGACGGAGAGCAGACAGACGCTCATCCTCGAGGAAACGGATCGGGCCGATCCCGCCCAGGGACGCACGATCGCGCTTGTTGACGACGACCGCAACATCCTCACCTCCCTGACCGTGGCATTGGAGGCGGAGGGCTTCATCGTGCGCTGCTACACCGACGGCGAGCGTGCGCTCGAAGCGCTGCTCGCCAAGCCGGCGGACCTGGCCGTGCTCGACATCAAGATGCCGCGGCTTGACGGCATGGAGGTGCTGCGCCGTCTGCGCGAGGCAAGCGACATGCCGGTCATCTTCCTGACATCCAAGGACGATGAACTCGACGAGCTGTTGGGGCTCAAGATGGGCGCGGACGACTATGTCTCGAAGCCTTTCTCCCAGCGGCTTCTGATCGAACGCATCAAGACGGTGCTCAGACGCTATCATGCGGCCCGCGCCCACGCCCGGGGCGAGAAAGGCGATGCGGCGGACGAGGGCGCAGGAATGATGGTCCGCGGGCGGCTGAAACTCGACCCCAGCCGCCACTTCGTCTCTTGGGACGACAAGGAGATCCGGTTGACCGTGACCGAATTCCTCATTCTCCAGGCCCTCGCCCAGCGGCCCGGTCACGTCAAAAGCCGCGACCAACTGATGGACGCCGCCTATGCGGACGACATCTATGTCGATGACCGCACCATCGACAGCCATATCAAGCGGCTACGCAAGAAGTTCCGGGCGGTGGATCCGGAATTCAAGGCCATCGAGACCCTCTACGGCGTCGGCTACCGGTTCCGCGCGGAACCCGTGCCGACGCACAGCTGATTTCGGGCACGCGCCCATGGCCCGTCATCCCCCGCTGTTGCTCTCTCCCTTGCTCTGGCGGGTGCTGGCGGTCAATCTGGTCAGCCTGCTGATCCTGGCCGGCGGCGTGCTGTATCTGAGCGATTTCCGCAGCCGACTCATTGCCGAGCGACTCGACCGGCTCACCCAGCAGGCGCGGGCGCTCGCCGGCGCGATCGGAGAATCGGCCGTCACCGTCTCACGCGATAGCGACCGGCTCGACCCCCTGGCCGCCGAACGGCTCGTCATCCGTCTTATCGACCCCGAGCGCACCCGGGCGCGGATCTATGACGCCGCAGGCGCGCTCGTGCTCGACAGCCGGCTCGTGGGCGGCGGGCGCGTGGAGGCCGAGCAGCTGCCGCCCCTTGCCGACGACCGCCCCCGTCTCGTCACCTGGCTGAATGCCCTCGAAGACCGCCTGGTCGGTCCGCGCGATGATCGCAGTCTGCCGCTGTATGAGGAAAAGAACGGAGAACGGGCGAGCGACTTCCCGGAGGTCCTCTCGGCTCTGGTCGGCGAGACCGATCGGCGCATGCGACGGTTGGCCGAAGGCGGGTTGATGCTGTCGGTGGCCGTGCCCATTCAGCGCTTTCGCCGGGTGCTGGGTGCTGTGCTGTTGACCGCCGACAGTCGCGCCCTGGATCAGCTTCTCGACGCGGAACGCCGCAAGATCCTGAAGGTGGTAGGGTTGGCCTTTGCGATCACCTTCGCCTTGTCACTGTATCTGGCGCTCGGGATCCTGCGGCCGATCCGGCGCCTGTCGCAGGCGGCCGAGCGCATCCGCTTCGGGGCCTCCAAGGCCGAAGCCATTCCCCGCAACCGGCGCCGGCGGGACGAGATCGGCGTCCTATCGCGCACCCTGGCCGAGATGACGCAGGCGCTCTATCATCAGCTTGACCGGGTGGAGCGTTTCGCCGCCGATGTCGCCCATGAGCTCAAGAACCCGCTGTCCTCCCTGCGCTCGGCGAGCGAGGCGCTCAGCAAGGCCCGCGACGCCCGCACGCGGCGGCGCCTGATCGAGATCATCGCGGAAGACGTCCGGCGCATCGACCGCCTTATCCGCGATATCTCCGAGGCCTCACGGCTCGATGCCGAACTCACCCGCAGCCGGCAGGAGATCCTGGACGTAAAAGCGCTGCTTGCCGAGCTCGTCGCCCGCTACCGTGATCCGCTCGCCCGCGGCGAAACGCTCAACGCACGCGGGATCACCCTCGACCTGCTGGCCGATGAGGCGAAGCGATTCGCCGTGCGGGGCGTGCCCGGACGTCTGACCCAGGTTTTCGCCAATCTCATCGACAACGCCGTCTCCTTCTCACCACCCGGCGGTCGGGTGCGGATCGCCCTCGCCCGCAAAGGTGAGCGGATCATCGTCACCGTCGAGGATGATGGACCCGGCCTGCCGAAGGGAGCGGAAGAGAAGATCTTCGCGCGCTTCTATTCCGAGCGGCCAGAAGGCGAGGCGTTCGGGATCCATTCGGGGCTCGGGCTTGCGATCGCGCGCCAGATCGTCACCGCCCACGGCGGCCGGATCCATGCGGAAAACCGGCTGGACGGGGAGGGAAATGTCACCGGCGCGCGATTTACGGTGGAACTGCCGGCGGCCGATCGATAGTCTTGGCGCACAAGCGGTGTGAGACGGGACGAATGCCTGGCATGGCGACCGGTGACGGCGACGACGATCTCCTGCATGCGAGCGCGGTGGCCTTCGCGCGGCAGGCTATTCTGCTCACGGGCCCCTCGGGGGTGGGCAAGTCCCGTCTGGCCTGCCAGCTGATCGCCCGCGGCGCCCTGCTGGTGGGCGACGACTATCTTCATGTGCATGTGCGGACGAACCGGCTGTTGTTGTCTCCCGCGGATCGGCTGCGTGGCCTGCTGGAACTGCGGGGCATCGGCATCCGGCGCTTGCCTTATCTCGTGGATGTCCCCCTGCGGCTGGTCGTGAATCTGAATGCCCGGTTGTCCGCGGACCAGACGCGGATGCCGGAAACGCGGGCGTGGTGCCGACAAGACATCCGCATCCCAGCCGTGAGCCTTTCTGTCGCCGATCCGGCGGTCGCTGAGAAGATCATGCTGGCCTTCCTGACTAGCCCGGGTGCCCCACCATGACGAAGGCAAAGGCAAAGACCAAGACCCGCAAAGCGATGCCCCGAGATCCGCAGCCGGTGCGGATCGTCCTGGTGACCGGGCTGAGCGGCGCGGGCAAGACATCGGCCCTGCATGCTTTCGAGGACATGGACTACGAGGTCGTGGACAATCTGCCTCTTGCCCTCGTCCGGCGGCTGCTGGGCACAGGGGCTGGAGAAGAGGAGCGCAGACCCCTCGCCCTCGGCGTCGATTTACGCACCCGGGGGTTCGCGGCCGCGCATCTGGCCGACCTTTTGGAGATGCTCAAGGACCGGCCCGACGTGACACCCGAGCTGTTGTTCTTCGATGCCAGTGACGACGTCCTGATCCGCCGCTTCTCGGAAACGCGGCGGCCGCATCCGGCTGCCGACGACCGCCCCTTGCGTGATGCCATCGCCATCGAGCGCAAGATGCTCGCCCCCGTGCGGGCGCTGGCCGATTTCGTCTATGACACCAGCGACAGCAGCATCCACGACCTGCGCCGCCGATTGCGCGCCCGTTATGAGAAGGCGTCGTCAGACGGTCTCGTCATTTCGATTCTTTCCTTCGGCTATGCGCGGGGCGTGCCGCGGGAGGCCGATCTGGTCTTCGACGTCCGATTCCTGCGCAATCCGCATCACGAGCCGAGCCTGCGCCCCCGCACCGGCCGCGATCGGGCGGTGGCCCGCTATATCGCCCAGGATCCCCGGCTGCGCGGATTCTGGCGGCGGCTGACGGGGCTTGTCTCCTTCCTCCTTCCCGCCTATCGCGAGGAGGGCAAACGCTATCTGACGATCGCCATCGGCTGCACGGGCGGGCGTCATCGCAGCGTCTATCTGGCCGAACGCCTGCATCGCCACTTGGCGCGCAAGGGAATTCGTGCCAGCATTCTCCACCGGGACTGTGCCGAGCCGGCGGATTCCGGTCGGCCCAACGGATCGGACGAACAGGGATGATCGGACTGGTTCTCGTCTCCCATGGGCGTCTCGCCCAGGAACTGCTGGCGGCGATGGAGCACGTCGTCGGCCCGCAGGAGCGGGTGCGCGTGGTCTCCATCGGGCCGGACGACGACATGGAACAACGGCGCCAAGAGATTCTGGAAGCCGTCGAGAGTGTGGATGACGGCGACGGCGTGATCGTGCTGACCGACATGTTCGGCGGCACGCCGTCCAATTTGGCGATCTCGCTTCTCGGTCGCCCCAAGCTCGAGGTGATCGCGGGCATCAATCTGCCGATGTTGATCAAGCTGGCGAGCACACGGGCCGACCTGCCGCTGGATGCGGCCGTCTCGGCCGCGGCAGAGGCCGGACGGCGTTACATCAATGTCGCAAGTCACGTCCTCAATGCCGAGCGGGAGGGCTGATGGCCGATGGCCGACGACCCCCGGCATGACGAGCCATGTGCGACAACGGCCGAGGCGGTGCTCACCATCACCAACCGCCGCGGCCTGCATGCGCGCGCAGCCGCCCGTTTCGTCAAGACCGCAGAGCGCTTCCGTTGCGACCTGCGTGTGGAAAAGGACGGCACGGAGGTCTGCGGCACCTCGATCATGGGGCTGCTCCTTTTGGCGGCGGCAACCGGAGAGCGGATCACCGTGCGGGCCACCGGCCCCGAGGCCGGTGAGGCGGTCGCCGCGCTCACCGCCTTGGTGGAGGGCGGATTCGATGAGCGGGAATGATCGGGTGACGGGCGGGATCGGCCGGTCGCTGATCATGCTCGTGTTCATGCTCGTCCTCATGCCCATCACCGGCCGAATGGCGTGGGCGCAGGAGGGGGCCGTGCGCCTGGTCTACGCCCCGCGCCAAGGTCTGGAGGTGTTCTGGCAGGGGGAATGTGCACCGGGTGCCGCCCTGCTGGTGGAGGCGCCGGCGAGCCTGTTCTCGGCTCCCGCCTTCGATATCGCCGTGCGGGAAGCCGGCCGGATCGTCGAGAAGCGTTGTCCCGCCCTCGACACCCTGATCGTGGCCGGATTCGACCGTCTGACCGGGGAACGGCTCGTTGGCGGCACGGCCGCCCGCGCTCAGATGTGGAGCTTCACCGATCGCCCGGAATACGCCGCCGGACTCGCCCGGCCGGGGCGCGACATCTCCGGCCTGTTGTTCGGACGCGAGGCCCCCAATGCCAAGCGCCTGGCCGCCCGCACCGCGCTCGCCGCGACAGACGCCCATTTGCTCACCGACGTGATGGGGCTGGCGCCCGTGGCCTTCGGATCGCCGAGCCGGCGGCGCGTCTACGTGCTGGCCTCGCCCACCGACCCCGGCTCTCGCGCGCTCTATCGGCTGGTCTCGGCGAATGATCATGGCCTCGCCTGGCGTTGGATCCTTGTCGCCGCGCCACAGGAGAAGGGCGATGACCCTCTGCTCAAGGCGGTCAGCAGGGGCGATCCGGCCATGATGACCGTGCTCTATGACGGGGCCCAGGACGACACGCCCCCCCTCTCGGCTCGGGAGCGGCTGATGGGGCGGCGCATTCTCCAATACCATTTCCACACTCTTGCCTCCATGAGGCCCGAGCTGGACAGCCGTGCCGGCCGCGCCTGGGGATTTCCGACTCTGCTCTTCGTCACCTCCGCGGGATTGCAGGTGGTTGCAGGCATTCCTTATGACCTTGAAAGCCTGGCGGCGACCGTCGTGGCGGCGCCGGACGAACCCGGCCTGCCGGCCGCGCGCGCCGTTTTCGCCGGGCCCTATCGCGAGGAGATCCTCTCGGACGGACTCATGGCCTTCGCGGTGCGGGAGGTCTCCCTGCTCGCCATGCCGCGCATGGGCACGCGCGTCCTCATGCGCCTGAAGAAAACGGAGGGCTACCCGGCCGCTTTGCGGGTTCTGGCCAACGGCCGGCGATGGTATGCGCTGGCGGTCTTCGCGCCGGGGCAGGGCTATGCCTATGTGCCCGAGGAATACATGATGCTGAGCACGCGGTGACGTGGTCTTGCTCTCGTCCTGAGAAGCGTCGCCGGGCGGGAGAACCGGGAGGGGGAGGTGGAGTCACGGCTCGGAGTCCTGGGAACGGCGATGGATGCGATCCTGCGCCATCTGCTGCCGGCCACTTGTGCAGGCTGCGGGACGGCCGTCGTGCGCGCCGGCGCCCTGTGCCCCGCATGCTGGTCGTCCCTGCGCTTTCTTACCCCGCCCTTGTGCACGAGCTGTGCGGTGCCGCTGCCCTTGCCCGCAGGTGAGACGGGCGATGACGGAATGCGCTGCGCGGCCTGCCTCGCCGACCCGCCGCCCTTCATCCGCGCCCATGCCGCCGTGCGCTACGACGACGCGAGCCGCGCCCTGCTGATGCGCCTGAAGCATGGTGACCGCAGCGAGCTCGTCCCGCCACTCGTCACCCTCATGCTCCAGGCCCGCGGAGAGCAGCAGCCGCCCCCCGACGCGGTGGTGGCGGTGCCGCTGCACCCGTGGCGGCGCGTGCGACGCCGTTACAATCAGGCAGGCTTGCTGGCCCATGCGGTTGCCAAGCGACTGGCGCGTCCCTATCTGCCTGGCGCGGTGGTGCGGCGCCGTCGGACCCCGTCTCAAGGAGGCCTGACGGCCCGCCAGCGACGCCGAAACGTCGCCGGCGCTTTCGCCGCCAACCCCGCTCTCGTGACCGGACGGCGGTTGCTGATCGTAGATGACGTGATGACGACCGGCGCAACCTTGCGCGCGCTGGCAAACACTTGTCTGCGAGCCGGCGCTAAGGCCGTGGATGTGCTGGTCTTCGCCCGCGCCTTGCCGCCGGGCATGCGGGATGCGACATAAGAACAGGGAAAAGAACAGGGAAACGCACGAGAATCGTGAAACCCACGCGAAAATCTTGAGTCGCGATTGCAGACAGAAAAACCGGGAGACAATGGTGGCAACGGTCGAAATCTACACCAAGCCTTTCTGTCCCTATTGCATGCGGGCCAAGGCTCTGCTCGCGGACAAGAAGGTTCCGTTCGCGGAAATCGATCTATCGCGCGCGCCTGACCGGTTCGCCGAGATGGTCCGGCGCGCCGGCGGGCGGCGCACGGTGCCGCAGATCTTCATCGGCGAGCGCCATGTGGGTGGCTGCGACGATCTTCTGGCGGCCGAACGCCGTGGCGCGCTCGACCGCTGGCTTGCCGAAGCCGGTGTCGGAGAGGGGCAATAGGAAGAGCGAGGCACACGCCCATGACCGCGCCTGCCGGGCGGAACAAGAAGGATCGGCTGACCGTTGCGCTCGTGCAGATGACGAGCGGGTGCGATCCGGCGCGGAACATCGAGACGGTCGAGAACGCGTTGGCCCGGGCCGCCGAGGCCGGCGCGCAACTCGTCGTCACCCCGGAGATGACGACGCTCCTGGACCGCAGGCGCCGCCGCCTGCTTGCCATCCTTGCCGATTGGCCGGCCGAACGCCAGATCACACCCCTTGCCGAGGCGGCGCGCCGGCATGGTCTCTGGCTGATTCTGGGCTCCATCCCGGTTCTCGACGAGACGGGCGAGAAGGCCTGGAACCGCGCGGTGGTGATCGCGCCCGAAGGGACGGTCGCGGCCTGCTATGACAAGATCCACCTCTTCGACGTCGATCTCGGCAACGGTGAAGTCTACAGTGAATCCCGTCTCTTCCATGCCGGCCACCGCGCCGTGGTTGTGCCCTGTGCCGGCTGGCGGGTGGGATTGAGTATTTGCTATGATTTGCGTTTCCCCACCCTCTATCGGGCCCTCGCTCAAGCCGGTGCGGAGATCTTGACGGTGCCGGCGGCCTTCACGCGTCCGACGGGCCGCGCACATTGGCGCAGCCTGCTGCGGGCGCGCGCGATCGAAAACGGCGCCTTCGTGTTGGCCGCAGCCCAAACCGGTCGTCATGAGGACGGCCGCGAGACATACGGCCACAGCATGGTCGTCTCTCCCTGGGGAGAGGTCTTGACGCAGGCACAGGAAGAGCCGACCCTGCTGGTCGCCACCATCGACCGCACACAGCTGCGCGACGCCCGGCGACGCATCCCCGCCCTTGACCATGGGCGAGAGTTTGTGGTGGTCGATTATGGCCATGTTTCCTGCCGGGACGCGGCGGAAAGCGGATGAGGAGCCTTCCGGTCCTCGGTAATGGACCGAAAGGGCGGGAATGGGATGAGACATGATTGTCTACACCTTGCGCTGCCGGGCCGGGCACTGCTTCGAGGGCTGGTTCCGCTCGGCTGAGGACTGTGTCCGGCAACAGAAGGCGCAGTTGCTGACCTGTCCGGAATGCGGTTCCCATGACATCGAAAAGCGGCCGAGCGCACCCAATGTGGTTCGGTCCGCCACCAAGACGGAAACGCCCGCGCCCACCGACAAGCCGCCGCGCATCGACCGGTCTGCGCCCACCCAGATGCATGCGAGCGGGGTGGAAGAGCGCATGCGCCGCTTCCTCAAGGATCTGCGCAAGGAGGTGGAAAAACGCTGCGAATACGTCGGCCGCCGCTTTCCCGAAGAAGCCCGGCGTATCCATTACGGCGAGACCGAACGGCGCGGCATCTATGGTGAGGCGACGCTGGAGGAAAGCCGGGCGTTGCGCGAGGAGGGGATCGAGGTGATCCCTTTGCCGGGTCTGCGCAAGACGGATGCGTGAGGCGCTCGCTCCAGACGCTCGCTCTGCGGCCGGCGCTTGCGCTGTGCCTTGGCTTCGTCTTCAATCGGCCTGTTTCACGGCGGCCAGGAGATAGTTGACCTGCATGTCGTCGGACAGGGTGAAGCGGTCGCGACAGGGATCATAGACGACGCCCGCCTTGGCGACGGTCCGACATCCGGCCTCTTCCAGCCAGCCGGTCAGTTCGTCGGGAGTCAGAAAGCGGTTCCAATCATGCGTGCCGCGCGGCACCCAACCGAGAATCCATTCCGCCGCCAGAATCGCTTCCAGAAAGCTGCGGGCCGTGCGGTTGAGCGTGGACAACAGGATCAATCCGCCCGGCCGCGCAAGCCGGGCGAGATCGGCGACCAGCCTTTGTGGCTGCGGCACATGCTCGACCAGCTCCAGACAGCAGACGAGCGCGAACCGACGGTCTCGGCCGGCCAGCTCTTCGGCCGTGGCGACCGCATAGGAGAGCCTGTTGTCGAGCCCCATGAACGCGGCATGCTCGCGGGCCACCGCGATCGCACGCGCATCGGCGTCGATGCCTTGCACCGAAAACCCCATGCGCGCCAAGGGCTCGCTCACCAACCCGCCCCCACAGCCGACATCGACCGCATCGAGCCCCTCGAAGGGCCGCAGCATATGCGAATCACGACCGAAATGGCGGACGGCGACATCGCGCAGAAAATCCAGCCGCACAGGATTGAGCTTATGAAGCGGCGCGGCCGGCCCGGTCTCGTCCCACCACCGCGCCGCCGTGGCGGCAAAACGGGAGACGTCCTGCGCGTCCACATTGGCGGCAGAGCCCTTCTCGATCGCCTTTCGTGCCGGATTTGCCATCGTCTTGCCCTTGCGCCGCCTTCTTGTCGTCTTCTAAACAGGCTCCCGCGGCGAGCGATGGTGCCGCATGGACCGTTCTCGGACAGGGTGAAGTTGCGGACCGATGACGCGTATTGTCAAGAAATTCGGTGGCACCTCGCTCGGCGATCTCAGCCGTATCCTATCCGGACCTGTTCGACGGTGCCTATGTGGCGGTGGTGGCCGCCGGAGAGGC
>CAZJPA010000018.1:0-21950 GCA_964547755.1 uncultured Sphingomonadales bacterium | reverse complement strand
GCCCCCTGTGCCGGAAGCCCTGCGGGCCCGGGTTGCGAGCGGCGAGGGGGTCCACCCCTTTCTCGATCAGTGGCCGCGTCTGGCCGACGATGTTTTTCTGGCGCCGGGCGCACAGGTCATCGGCGATGTCGAGATCGGAGCCGGGTCCTCCTTGTGGTACAATGTGGTGGTGCGTGGCGATGTCTGTCACATTCGTATCGGGAGCGGCACGAACATTCAGGACGGCAGCGTCGTGCATGTGACCCGCAAGACCCATGCGACGATCATCGGCGATCATGTCCTGATCGGCCATATGGCCATGATCCATGGGTGCGAGATTCATGATCATGCGTTCGTCGGGCTTTCGACCATCGTCATGGATGGCTGCGTTATTGAGGAGGATGGAATGCTGGCCGCCGGGTCATTGCTGCCGCCGGGCAAGGTGATCCGAAAAGGCGAACTGTGGCTGGGCCGGCCGGCCCGTTTTCTGCGCCGGCTCAGCGCCGAGGAGATCGCAGCCCACCGCGAAGCGCCCCGCGGCTATGCGGAGCTCGCCCAACTGCATGCCCGCTCTCTCGAAATCGGTTTCAAGGATGCCGCGCGGGGATGAGGGGGACGACGCCGCGGCGGGCGCGTGGGCAGGCGGGGCCTGTCAGGCTGCAGCTGCGGAGGCGCGCCATGAGAGGAGCGCCATGGCACCGGCGTTTCAGCGCGACGATCTCGACCATGTGATCCGGACGCTGCGTGTGGGCGATCCGGAGCGGGCGTTCCTGCTGGCTTTCGCACCGCGCCGGGTCCGTCCCGTGATGGTGGTGCTGGCCGCTCTGGATCGCGAAGCGGGCCGGATTCTCGGCCGCGTGCAGGAACCGGTCGCCGCCGTGATGCGGATCACATGGTGGCAGGAAGCGGTAGACGATGCGCTCGCCGGTCGCCCGGCGGCTCAGCCGTTGCTGCGGGTGTTGGCGGGGTTGCGTGGGCATCCCGCTTTGGCCGCCGCGGCCGATCTGAAGGCGATCTTCACGGCGCGGGAAGCCTTTCTGCACGAGGACGGAGCGTTGTCGCTGGCCGATGCGCTCTCACGGGCGCGGGCGACCGGTGGCTTGCTCAACCGCCTGGGCGCCGAGGCCCTGTTGCGCGCCGGCCACGGTCCATCGTCCACGCATCGTGCAAACTGGTTGGCTGCGGCTGAGGACATGGGCACGGCCTATCAGATCACACGTTATCTCGGTGGCATCCAACGCGAAGCCCGTGCCGGACGGTTGTGGCTGCCCGGGCTGACGGCCGAGCAGCGCGCGAGAATCCCGGCAAGAGCGGTCTTCCACGGCCCTTGGCCGGCTCCGCTGACGGCGCTGCTGCGCGATCTGGCCGGCGGTGCAGAAACGCTTCTGGCGGCGGTCCGGGAGCGCCTGCCGACCCGTCTGCCCTTTGTCGCCCGTCAGCCCTTTCTCTTGAGCGCGTATGTGGCCCGTGATATCGCCGCGCTCGCGGCTGCGGACTACGATCCATCCGCGGCTCGGTTGGGCCGGCTGGGGGCGCGTGAGATCATGGCCGTCTGGCGGCTCTATCTGCTCGGGCCGAAAGCTGGTGTGCGGCCGGAACAATCAGAACCATGACAGGAAGGATCCGGGGACGATGGATTTCGAACTGAGCGAGGATCAGCGCCTCATTCAGGAAACCGCCCGCGCCTTCGCGCAAGACGAGATGGTCCCGCATGCGGCCGAATGGGATGAAAAGAAGATCTTCCCGAAAGAGACTTTGCGCAAGGCGGCCGCGCTGGGGTTTGCCGCGATCTATGTGCCGGAGGAGCTGGGGGGTGCCGGACTCGGGCGATTGGAGACGGCGCTCGTGATCGAACAGCTGGCGCGCGCCTGTCCCTCGACGGCGGCCTATATCTCGATCCACAACATGGCGACCTGGATGATTGCGCGCTTCGGGAGCGCCGAATTGGCGCAACGGTTGGTGCCGCCCTTGGCGCGGATGGATCTGTTCGCAAGCTACTGCCTGACGGAGCCCGGTTCCGGCTCCGACGCCGCCTCGCTGAAAACCCGTGCCCGCCGGGAAGGTGACGAGTATGTGCTCGACGGCAGCAAGGCCTTCATATCCGGCGCAGGCGCGCATGGTTCGGACGTCTATGTCGTGATGGCGCGCACCGGTGGCGAAGGCGCGCGCGGGATTACGGCATTCGTTGTGGAAAAGGGCACACCCGGCATGAGCTTCGGCGCCCAAGAGCGCAAGCTCGGCTGGCATTCCCAGCCCACCGCCATGGTGAATTTCGACAACTGCCGGGTGCCGGTCGCGAATCGGCTCGGGGAAGAAGGACAGGGCTTCAAGATCGCGATGCAGGGCCTGGACGGCGGGCGTATCAATATCGGTGCCTGCTCGCTGGGCGGTGCGCAGTTCGCGCTCGAGGCTGCACTTGCCTATGTTCAGGAGCGTCGGCAGTTCGGTCGTGCCATCGCCGACTTTCAGGCGACACAGTTCAAGCTCGCCGACATGGCCACCGAGCTCGAGGCAGCCCGTCTGATGATCTACCGCGCCGCATGGAAGCTGGACCGGCAGGCACCGGACAGAACGGCCGCCGCCGCCATGGCCAAGCGCTTTGCCACCGACGTCGGCTTTCGCGTCGCCAACGAGGCGCTCCAGCTCTTCGGGGGGTATGGCTATCTGATGGACTATCCGATCGAACGGATCGTGAGGGATCTCAGGGTTCATCAGATTCTCGAAGGCACCAATGAGATCATGCGCGTGATCATCGCCCGCGAGCTTTTGGGGCGCCGCTAGACGAAGAGATGCATAGGCGCTGTCCCCGTCGGGGATCGGGAAGAGAGCGTGAAGAGAGCGTGAAGAGAGAAGGAGGCCCGCCGGATGTCGCAAACCCTTGACCTGGCTGCTTATCAGGAGCGCTTTCCCTCGCTTGCCTTTGCGGATCTGGGTGAGGGCGTGCTCGAGATCACGCTCGCCAAACCCGGTCGGCTGAACGCGGCGGATGCCGACATGCATCGGGACTTGAGCCGGGTGTTTCGTGCGGCCGGCGAGGACGAGGCGGTCAGCGTCGTGCTGGTGCGCGGCGAGGGCGGACAGTTTTCGGCCGGCGGCGACTTTTCCCTGATAGAGGACATGATCGCCGATGACGAAACCTGGATTCGCGTCTTCGAGGAAGCACGCGAACTGGTTTATGGCCTGCTCGACTGCCGCGCACCGGTGGTGGCGGCCATCGAAGGGGTTGCAGTGGGTGCCGGGCTTGCGGTGGCGTTGTTGGCCGATGTTTCGGTGGCCGGCGACAGTGCCCGGCTGCTGGACGGACATGTCAAGCTGGGGGTGGCGGCCGGCGACCATTCCGTGATCGTTTGGCCCTTGCTCATCGGCATGGCGCGCGCCAAATACCATCTGCTCACCAATACGCCAATCCGCGGGCGCGACGCGGCCGATATGGGGCTTGTGAGCCTCGCAGTGGCGGACGACGAGGTGTTGGAGCGGGCCAAGACCATCGCCTTTTCGCTCGCACGGGGCAGCCGTACCGCCGTACGCTTCACGAAACAGGCCCTCAACAACTGGATCCGTCTGGCGGGACCGGCCTTCGATGCCTCGCTGGCGATGGAATTCATGGGATTTCGTCTTGCCGATATCCGGGAAGGTCTTGCTGCTCTCAAAGAAAAGCGGCAACCAGTTTTTCCATCTGTTTCCAGAGGCCCGCGCCGTTAGTTAACCATAATTTCCTTTTCGGTATCTGATAGAGCGCCGTTCTTTGTGGGCGAGCTGCGACCGATTGGCTTGACACCATTGCAAAGCGTGGTGGAAAAGGTGAATCGAAAGGCAGCCAGAATGGGCTTCTCACGCCCGTGAATATCCGCTACTATTTCAGCACATTTCACATGTCGGATACGTAAGACATTGTGTTCGAAGGAAGGTGTTCGCGCAATCCGGGATGTGTTGTATGAGTGCGCGTGGCGGGCGATCCATGTGCGGATGGTGAGCTGTCGGGGGCAGGGTATCGTTCAACGGCCGATGTGGCGAGCCGCTTGGGCGGCATGAGCAAGGGAGGTGAGCGTGGCACGGGGAGCGACTCCGATCGACGCTTATGTGGGTGAGCGGGTGCGGTTGCGGCGCACATTGCTGGGGATCAGTCAGACCAAGCTGGCCGAGGTTCTGGGTGTCACCTTTCAGCAGGTGCAGAAATACGAGCGGGGAACCAATCGCATTGGGGCGAGCAATCTTTACAAGATCGCGAAGGCGCTGGGGGTGCCTGTTTCCTATTTCTTCGAGGATTTGCCGGAGGAGCTTGACGAGGACAATCCGCCTTCTGCGACCGCGCGAATCGACAGCGCCCTGGGCGGCCGGCATGTGAGTCGGCGGGAAACGCTGTCGCTCATTCGGCATTTCCACGCAATCAGGGATCCCGAGGTGCGGGCCGAAATCATCGACCTCATCCACCGCCTGGGTGGAAACGCTCACTGACACCCGCCATCAGCGGGCGCGCGCACCGCGGGGACGTTCTCACTGCGGCGTTTGGGCTTGTGTGTCGCTTGTCGGGACGCAAGCGGCGAATTCTGTCTTGGAAATCGACAAGCAATGCTGCTATAGCGCCCCCAACGTCGGCACATGCTGATGGCCGGGCGCCCTTCTTTGCCGGACGTCATCCAGCCTCGAAGGGCCGGCGGTTCATGGCATGGTCGACAGGTGATCCTTGTGTGGGATGGCGTGATGGTTTCCGATCTCCTGCATGACTATCTGCCCGTTTTGATCTTTTTGGGTGTGGCGGCGGTGCTGTCCGCTGTGATGGTGGCGATGCCGCTGATGATCGCACCCAGTCGTCCGGATGCGGAGAAGCTGTCGGCCTATGAGTCGGGCTTTGATGCCTTCACCTCCGCGCGTCGGCAGTTCGACGTGCGCTTCTATCTCGTCTCGATTCTGTTCATCATCTTCGATCTCGAGGCCGCCTTCCTGTTTCCCTGGGCGGTCGCCTTCGATTCCATTGGTTGGTTCGGCTTCTGGTCGATGATGCTGTTTCTGTTCGTGCTGACAGTCGGATTCGTCTACGAATGGCGCAAGGGAGCGCTGGAATGGGAGTAGAGCTGGAGCGGCCTGCGGCTGCCACCGCCATGCCTCCGGCCGGAGGTCTGGATGAGAGCTTTTTTGCCGGTGTGCGCGACGAGCTGGCTGACAAGGGTTTTCTGGTCACCAGCGTAGAAGAGCTCGTCCGCTGGGCACGCACGGGATCACTGTGGTGGATGACCTTCGGGCTGGCCTGTTGCGCGGTGGAGATGATGCACACCAACATGCCGCGCTATGATCTCGAGCGCTTCGGGGTGGCGCCGCGCGCCAGTCCGCGCCAGTCGGACGTGATGATCGTGGCCGGTACGCTGTGCAACAAGATGGCGCCGGCGCTGCGTAAGGTTTACGACCAGATGGCGGAGCCCCGTTATGTGATCTCCATGGGCTCCTGCGCCAATGGCGGCGGCTATTACCACTACAGCTATTCCGTCGTGCGCGGCTGCGACCGGATCGTGCCGGTGGACATCTATGTGCCCGGCTGCCCGCCGACGGCCGAGGCGCTGCTCTACGGAATTCTGCTGCTCCAGCGCAAGATCCGGCGCGAAGGAGCCTTGGTGCGCTAGGCGCGGGCCGCATGTCGTGGCGGGGGTTGGCCGGCAAGCAAGCGAGGCGGAACGGAACGATGGCCAGTGAGGCGGAACTCGACGAGTTGGGCGCGCGAATCGCAGAAGCGCTGCCATACGAGATCACGGGCTGGGAAGTTGCGCGCGGCGAGCTCACGCTGACGGCGCGGGCCGAGCATATCGTCAAGGTGCTCACCTTCCTGCGTGACGAGGCGGACTGCCGGTTCCGCACCCTTGTCGACATCTGCGGCGTCGATTGGCCGCAGCGCGACAAGCGCTTCGACGTCGTCTACCACCTGCTTTCCATGGAACTGAATCAGCGCGTGCGGGTGAAGATCATGACCGACGAGCAGACGCCCATTCCTTCGGTCACGGACGTTTTTGCCTGCGCTGATTGGTTCGAGCGTGAATTGTGGGACATGTATGGCGTGAAGATCGCGGGGCACCCGGATCTGCGGCGGATACTGACCGATTACGGTTTCGAGGGTCATCCTTTGCGCAAGGATTTCCCGCTGACGGGCTTCGTGGAGCTGCGTTACGACGAGGAGCTGAAGCGGGTCGTCTACGAACCGGTCAAGCTTACGCAGGAGTTCCGCTACTTCGATTTCCTGAGTCCCTGGGAGGGAGCGAAATACATTTTGCCGGGCGATGAGAAGGCCTCCGGTGAGGCCGCCGGTGGCGAGCAGGGAAAGGCTTGAGCCATGCCCCGCGACGGCGACGTCTACGAACGTCAGATCAAGAATTACAATCTCAACTTCGGCCCGCAGCATCCCGCGGCGCACGGGGTGTTGCGCCTGATCCTCGAGCTTGACGGCGAGGTGGTCGAGCGCGCCGATCCGCATATCGGCCTTCTGCATCGTGGCACCGAGAAACTCATCGAGCACAAGACCTATCTTCAGGCGATCGGTTATTTCGATCGGCTGGACTATGCGGCGCCGATGAACCAGGAGCACGCCTTCGTGCTCGCGATCGAAAAGCTCTTGGGCATCGATGTGCCGGAGCGCGCCCAATACATCCGCGTGCTCTATGCCGAGCTCACGCGGATCATGAACCACATCCTCAATGTCACCACCCATGCGATGGATGTCGGTGCGCTCACGCCGATCCTGTGGGGCTTTGAGGAGCGCGAGACGCTGTGCACCTTCTACGAACGGGCCTCCGGCGCGCGCATGCATGCCAAATACTTCCGGCCCGGTGGCGTGCATCAGGATCTGCCGCCCGATCTGATCGAAGACATCTGGAACTGGACCGAGCGCTTCCCGAAGGTGCTGGACGACATCGAGACCTTGCTCACCGAAAACCGCATCTTCAAGCAGCGCAATGTCGATATCGGCGTGCTCACCAAGGAGCAGGCCTTCGAGTTGGGGTTGTCCGGTCCCATGCTGCGTTCGACGGGGCTGGCCTGGGATCTGCGCAAGGCTCAGCCCTATGAGGTCTATGATCGAATGGAATTCAAGGTGCCGGTGGGGCGCCATGGTGACTGCTACGACCGCTATCTCATTCGCATGGCCGAGATGCGCGAATCGCTGAAAATCATGCGTCAGTGCATCAACGAGATGCCGACGGGTCCGGTGCTCAGCGACGACCGCAAAGTGGTGCCGCCGCCGCGTGCGGAGATGAAGCGCTCGATGGAGGCGCTGATTCACCACTTCAAACTGTTCACCGAGGGAATCAAGCCGCCGGCAGGCGAAGTCTATGCGGCGGTCGAGGCGCCGAAGGGCGAATTTGGCGTCTATCTGATCTCGGATGGCACGAACCGCCCCTACCGCTGCAAGATCCGCGCGCCGGGCTTCGTGCATCTGCAGGCGATGGACACCATGTTGCGCGGCCACATGTTGGCGGACGTCCCGGCGGTGCTGGGGTCGATCGATATCGTCTTCGGTGAGGTCGATCGCTAGGCCGGACGCCAGATGGGCAGATCAGTCAGGAAGGTGTGACGCACAGATGTCGGTTCACCTGAAAGTCATCGAAGACGGCGAGCCCTTCGCGTTCTCGGAGGAAAACCGGGCGGAAGTGGAGCGAATTCTCGCCAAATACCCGCCTGAGCGCAAGCGTTCGGCCATTTTGCCCCTGTTGCACCTGGCCCAGAAGCAGAACGGCGGTTGGGTGTCGCGTCAAGTTGTCGAGCATGTCGCCGAGCTTCTGGAAATTCCGAAGGTCCAGGCGCTTGAGGTTGCGACCTTCTACACGATGTTCAATCTGAAGCCCATCGGCCGTCATCACGTGCAGGTCTGCGGCACGACGCCATGCTGGCTGCGGGGATCGGACGAGGTCTTCCGCGCTTGCCGGGACATGGGGCTTGAGAAAGGCAAGACTACCGAGGACGGCCTGTTCCATTTGAGCGAGGTGGAGTGTCTTGGGGCCTGTGTGAATGCGCCGGTCGTCCAGATCGACGACGATTACTACGAGGATCTCGACTACGAGCGCATGAAGGCGATCCTGGAGGCGCTGCGGCGCGGCGAGCAGCCAAAGCCCGGCACCCAGGTCGATCGCCAGTTCGCGGCTCCCCAGGGTGGACCGACGACGCTGAAGGACCGTGTGCCGGCCGATGTGACGCCGGGTGGTGCGCTGAAGGGGGATGCCTGATCATGCTCAAAGACTCCGATCGCATCTTCCAGAATCTTTATGGCTACGAGACGTGGCGTCTGGAGGGTGCCCGCCGGCGCGGGGACTGGGACGGCACCAAGGATCTGATCGCCAAAGGGGCGGACTGGATCATCAGCGAAGTCAAGGAATCAGGCCTGCGCGGGCGCGGTGGGGCCGGTTTCCCGACGGGTCTCAAATGGTCCTTCATGCCCAAAGAGCGGCCTGCGGGGCAGCCGGCTTATTTGGTCGTCAATGCCGACGAGTCCGAGCCCGGCACCTGCAAGGACCGCGAAATCTTGCGTCACGAGCCGCACAAGCTGATCGAAGGCGCCTTGCTTGCGGGTTTTGCCATGCGTGCGACGGCCGCCTACATCTATGTGCGCGGGGAGTTCGTGCGCGAGGCCGAGCGGCTGGAGGCGGCGGTCGCGGAAGCCTATGACGCGGGGCTGATCGGGAAGAATGCTTCGGGCTCGGGCTATGACTTCGATATCTACGTCCATCGCGGTGCCGGCGCCTATATCTGTGGTGAGGAAACGGCCCTTATCGAGAGTCTCGAAGGCAAGAAGGGCCAGCCGCGTCTGAAGCCGCCGTTTCCGGCCAATGTCGGGCTTTATGGCTGCCCGACGACGGTCAACAATGTCGAATCGATTGCGGTGGTGCCGACGATTCTGCGCCGCGGTGCCGGCTGGTTCGCAAGCTTCGGCCGCCCGAACAACACCGGCACCAAGCTGTTCTGCATCTCCGGCCATGTGAACAGGCCCTGCACCGTGGAGGAGGAGATGAGCATTCCTTTGAAGGAGCTCATCGAGCGCCACGCGGGCGGCGTGCGCGGCGGCTGGGACAATCTGCTGGCTGTGATCCCCGGCGGATCTTCGGTGCCGGTGATCCCCAAGGCGATCTGTGACGAGGTGTTGATGGACTATGATGCCTTGCGTGAGGTGCAGTCGGGGCTCGGCACGGCCGCTGTGATCGTGATGGACAAGTCCACCGACATCGTGAAGGCGATCGCGCGGATCAGCTATTTCTACAAACATGAATCCTGCGGGCAGTGCACGCCGTGCCGCGAGGGTACGGGCTGGATGTGGCGGGTGATGACCCGGCTTGTCGAGGGGCGTGCCCGGCGCGAGGAGATCGATCTGCTCTACGAAGTCACCAAGCAAGTCGAAGGGCATACCATTTGTGCGTTGGGCGATGCGGCGGCCTGGCCGATCCAAGGTCTCATCCGTCATTTCCGCGACGAGATCGAGCGCCGCATCGCCGATTACGAGCAGCGCACGGCCGTGGTCGCGGCGGAGTAGGGCGGTGGCCGTGGTCATGATGAGACGAGCCTTTGTGCGGGCGGAACGAGCGGGGCAACGCAATCGAACGGGTAGCAGCCAGGCGCGGCGTTAGATCATGCGCCGTGCAGGCGTGAGCAGGCGAGAGAAAAGGCGATGCCGAAGCTGACGGTCAATGGCAAAGAGGTGGAAGTACCGCAGGGGGCTACGGTTTTGCAGGCCTGTGAGGCAGCGGGCGAGGAAATTCCCCGTTTCTGCTATCATGAGCGCCTGTCCATCGCCGGCAACTGCCGCATGTGCCTCGTCGAGATGGAAAAGAGCCCCAAGCCGATCGCTTCCTGTGCGATGCCGGCGGCCGACGGCATGGTCATCCGCACGAATACGCCGGCGGTCAAAAAGGCGCGCGAGGGTGTGCTCGAATTCCTGCTCATCAATCACCCCCTTGATTGTCCGATCTGCGACCAGGGCGGCGAATGCGATCTGCAGGACGAGACCATGGGCTATGGTCGTGGGGTTTCGCGCTTTGCCGAGAACAAGCGGGCGGTCACCGAAAAATACATCGGCCCTCTGATCAAGACGGTGATGACGCGCTGCATCCACTGCACGCGCTGCATCCGCTTTCTGGAGGATGTCGCCGGCGTTCCCGAACTGGGCGCCATCTATCGCGGCGAGAATATGCAGATCACGAGCTATCTCGAGACCGCACTCACATCCGAGTTGCAGGGCAATGTGATTGATCTGTGCCCGGTGGGTGCGCTGACTTCGGTGCCTTATGCGTTCCATGGTCGTCCGTGGGAGCTGCGCAAGGTCGAGACCGTGGATGTCATGGACGCAATGGGCTGCAACATCCGCGTCGATGCCCGCGGTATGGAGGTGATGCGCGTGCTGCCGCGTCTGCATGAGGAGATCAACGAAGAATGGATCTCCGACAAGACGCGCTTTGCCTATGACGGCCTCAAATACCGACGGCTGGATCGTCCTTGGGTACGGGTGAATGGTCGCCTCGAAGAAGCCACATGGGCGGATGCCTTTCGCGCCGTCGAGAAGGCCCTGGCCGCTGTCAAGCCCGAGGAGGTGGCCGCCATCGTCGGCGATCTCAATGACATGGAGGGCATGTATGCCTTGCGGGAATGGCTGAAGACCCTGGGCGTGACCCGCATTGAGGGGCGTCAGGACGGCACGGCGTTGGAACCGGGCGCGCGCGCCGGTTATCTCTTCAACAGCGGCTTTGCCGGGATCGAGGAAGCGGATGCCGTGCTGCTGATCGGCAGCAATCCGCGCAAGGAAGCGGCTGTCTTCAATACCCGCCTGCTGCGCATGGCGCGTCGCGGCGTGGCGATTGCGCGCATCGGCATGGTGGAGGATCTGACCTATCCGGTGGAAGATCTGGGGGCGGATCCTCGGGTATTGGAGCAATTGATCGCCGGCGATCATCCCTTTGCGGCGCGTCTGCAGGCGGCCGAGCGACCGGCTTTGATCCTCGGTCAGGGCGCCTTGTGTCGCAAGGACGGCCGGGCAATCTGGTGGGCGGCCCGCAAGCTGGCTGAAGAAACCGGTATGATCCGGCCCGATGTGGGGTGGAACGGCTTCAATGTTCTCCACACCGCGGCTGGCCGCGTGGGCGCCTTGGACCTGGGCTTGGCGACGAAGGATGGGATCGCCGGCATCCAAAAGGATGCAAGCGAGGGCAAGCTCAAGCTAGTCTTCCTGTTGGGGGCGGACGAATGCGATCTCGCGCCGTTCCAGGATGCGACCGTCGTCTACATCGGCACCCATGGCGATCACGGTGTCAGGGTGGCGGACATCATCTTGCCGGCGGCGGCCTATACCGAAAAGCATGGTATCTACATCAATACAGAAGGGCGCGTGCAGTGGGCGGAGCCGGCGGTGCCGCCGCCGGGCGAGGCGCGGGAGGACTGGAAGATCTTCCGTGCGCTGTCGGATGTGACCGGCCGGCCTCTGCCATTCGACAACCGTGCCCAGCTGTTGCAGCAGCTTGCAGAGGGCGTGCCCGATGTCGCGCGGCCGGATGTGCGTCCGGTAGAGCCGTGGCGGGCTTTTGCACGCAAGGGGCGGATTCTGGCCGAGCCGCTGGCCGGTGCGGTGGCGGATTTTCATCTCACCAATCCGATTGCGCGGGCATCGCGCACGATGGCGGAATGCAACCGGGTGGTGACGGGACAACAGGAACGGGCGACAGGGACCGATGGTTGAATCACTGGCACAGCTATTGGGCGGCGGCGCGCTGGCAGAAGTCGCGGCGATCCTGGTCTGGGTCGTGGCGATCACCTTGGCTCTGCTGCTGGTCGTGGCCTTCGGGGTCTATGGCGAGCGCAAGATCTGGGCGGCGATGCAGCTGAGAAAAGGTCCGAATGTCGTTGGGCCATTCGGTCTGCTGCAGTCATTCGCCGACGGTCTGAAGCTGTTCTTCAAGGAAACGATCATTCCGGCCGGGGCCAACAAAGTCATTTTCCTGTTGGCGCCGATGATCACCTTCACCCTTGCGCTTGTTGCCTGGGCGGTGATCCCATGGGGCGATGGCTGGGTGTTGGCCGATCTCAATATCGGCATTCTCTACGTGCTTGCGATTTCCTCACTCGGTGTCTACGGCGTCATCATGTCGGGCTGGGCGTCGAACTCGCGTTACGCCTTTCTCGGTGGATTGCGTTCGGCGGCGCAGATGGTCTCTTATGAAGTCTCCATCGGCTTCGTGCTGGTCGCCCTTTTGGTGGTGATCGGCTCGCTCAATCTCTCCGAGATCGTGCGGTATCAGGCCGGGGGCATTCTCCACTGGAACATCTGGCCGTTCTTCCCGCTGTTCGTGATCTTCTTCGTCTCAGCTTTGGCGGAGACCAACCGGCCGCCCTTCGATCTGCCGGAGGCCGAAGCCGAGCTGGTGGCCGGTTATCAGGTGGAATATTCCTCGCTGGCGTTCGCGCTGTTCTGGCTCGGGGAATACGCCAACATCTTTCTGATGTGCGCGATGATGAGTGTGCTGTTCCTGGGTGGCTGGTATGCGCCTTTCGCATTTGTCGACTTCATTCCACCGCCGATTTGGCTGTTCCTGAAGATCTGTGCGCTGTTCTTCGTGTTCGCCTGGGTGAAGGCGACGGTGCCGCGCTATCGCTACGACCAGCTGATGCGCCTGGGCTGGAAGGTGTTTTTACCCTTGTCCCTGTTCTTCATCGTATTCTATGCGGGAGCCGCCAAGCTGCTCGGGTGACCGGCTGAAAGGATGCAGGCGCGTGAGGCTCGTGGAAAGGTGATCGGGTGATGGTGCAGGCTGTCAGACATTTCGTGCGCACCTTCCTTCTCCTCGAATTCGTGGAGGCGATGGCGCTCACCTTTCGCTACATGTTCCGTCCCAAGGCGACATTGAACTATCCCTATGAAAAGGGGCGGTTGTCGCCCCGTTTTCGGGGCGAGCATGCGCTCCGCCGCTACCCCAATGGCGAGGAACGTTGTATCGCCTGCAAGCTATGCGAGGCGATCTGCCCGGCGCTCGCGATCACGATCGAGGCCGAGCCGCGCCCCGATGGCTCGCGGCGCACGACCCGCTACGACATCGACATGGTCAAATGCATCTACTGCGGTTTGTGTCAGGAGGCTTGCCCGGTGGATGCCATCGTTGAAGGCCCCAATTTCGAATTCGCGGCCGAAACCCGCGAAGAGCTGCTTTACGACAAGGAAAAACTGCTGGAGAACGGCGAGCGCTGGGAGCGCGAGATCGCGGCCAACATCGCGGCCGACGCCCCCTATCGCTGATGCCATGCCGGCCTTTGGTCCGGCTGGTCGGGCAAAGGGCACGAAACGAACCGGAAGGGAGGAAGCATGAGCCCGGGAGCGCATGAGAGAACGGCTCTGGATGCTGTGTCCGTCCCGGATGCCGGCGGTGTCCGGCGGTCATTCGGACGATTCGCGATCTCCTCGATCGGCTCCGCTTCCATTGCAGGTGAGGACATGGGCGCATGAGCTGGACCGCCTTTGCGTTCTATCTGTTCGGTTTCTTCATGGTGCTTGCGGCAACCGCCGTGGTGCTGGCACGCAATCCGGTGCATTCGGTGCTGTTTCTGATCTTCGCCTTCTTCAATACGGCGGCGTTGTTCCTGCTGGCGGGGGCAGAGTTTCTCGCCCTGCTGCTCGTCGTCGTCTATGTCGGCGCGGTGGCGGTGCTGTTTCTCTTCGTGGTGATGATGTTGGACATTGACTTCCTGCAGCTGCGGGAGGGGTTCGCCCGCTATCTGCCGATCGGTTTGTTGGTGGGAGTCGCTTTCCTGGCGGAGTTGGTGACGGTTGCGACCTCGGCTGCCGTGTTGCCCGGGGCGCCTGAAAGTCTGACATTGCCATTTTTGCGTTTTGCCGGTCTCGACAATACGACAGCGCTCGGCACCGTGCTCTATACGGACTACGTCTATCCCTTCCAGATGGCGGGCGTGATTCTGCTGGTCGCGATGATCGGGGCGATCGTGCTTACCCTGCGTCACCGGCCGGACGCACGCCGACAGCGGATTTCCGAACAGGTGCGTCGCGATCCGCGTGAGGCTGTCCAGCTCGTTTCACTGCCTTCGGGCGACGGGCTTCGGGATGTCGAGACTCTGGCCGGGGAAGAAGAACGGGGCTGATTGGCGGCAGGCCCGCCGGTGGGCTTGAGAGAGGACGGGAAGAGTGATGTTCGAGATCGGCGTCACCCACTATCTGGTGCTGTCCGCGATCGTGTTCTCGATCGGCGTGTTCGGCGTGTTCCTGAACCGCAAGAACGTCATCATCATTCTGATGGCGATTGAACTGATGCTGTTGGCCGTCAACATCAACTTCGTGGCTTTCTCTGCGGCGCTTCGCGATCTGCTGGGGCAGGTGTTCGCGATGTTCGTGCTGACGGTGGCGGCGGCCGAGGCTGCGATCGGGCTTGCCATTCTCGTCGTCTACTTCCGCAACCGCGGCAGCATCGAAGTCGACGATATCAATCAGATGCGGGGATAGGGGTTCATGACCGCGATTCATGTCATCGTATTCGCACCGCTCGTCGGCTTTCTGATCGTCGGTCTTTTCGGCCGTGCGATCGGGGACCGGGCGTCGATGCTGATCACCTCGCTCCTGGTGACACTGTCGGCCGTGCTGGCGATTCCGCTGTTCTTCGATGTCGTGGGCGAGGGAAGGGTGTTGCACCAGCCGGTGTTGGAATGGGTCAGCGTCGGCAAGCTGCATTTTGTTTGGTCACTTTACGTGGACTCGCTGACCGCCGTGATGCTGGTGGTGGTCACCGTGGTTTCCGCTCTCGTTCACTGGTATTCGATCGGGTATATGGACGAAGATCCCCACAAGCCCCGCTTCTTCGCCTATTTGTCGCTGTTCACTTTCGCGATGCTGATGCTGGTTTCGGCCGACAATCTGGTCCAAACCTTCTTCGGCTGGGAGGGTGTGGGGCTCGCCTCCTATCTGCTGATCGGCTTCTGGTTCAAGAAGCCGTCGGCGAATGCGGCGGCCATCAAGGCCTTCGTCGTGAATCGCGTGGGCGATTTCGGCTTTTCGCTCGGCTTGTTCGCGCTGTTCATGGTCACCGGTTCGCTCACTTTTATGGACATCTTTCCTGCCTTGCAGAGCCTTGCGGGCGTGCAGATGAGCTTCATCGGCTTGGATGCCGATGTGCTGACCGTCATCGGCGTGTTGCTGTTTGTCGGTGCGATGGGCAAGTCCGCCCAGATCATTCTGCACACCTGGTTGCCGGATGCGATGGAAGGCCCCACACCGGTTTCCGCTCTCATCCATGCGGCAACCATGGTCACCGCCGGCGTGTTTCTGGTGGCGCGGATGTCGCCCTTGTATGAGCTGGCGCCCGATGCCGCCGCACTGGTGGCTGTGATCGGTGCCACGACGGCGTTTTTCGCTGCCACCGTCGGCCTCGTGCAGAACGACATCAAACGGGTGGTCGCCTATTCCACCTGTTCCCAGCTCGGCTATATGTTCGTGGCGGCGGGTGTGTCCGCCTATGGGGCTGCGATCTTCCATCTGTTTACTCATGCCTTCTTCAAGGCGCTGCTCTTCCTTGGTGCCGGTTCTGTGATCCATGCGCTCCATCACGAACAGGACATGCGGCGCATGGGCGGCATCCGCACGATGTTGCCGGTGACTTATCTGATGATGCTCGTCGGCACGTTGGCGCTGACCGGCTTTCCAGGCACGGCCGGCTATTTCTCTAAGGACGCGATCATTGAATCGGCCTATGCCCATGGCGGTGCAGTCGGCCAATACGCCTTCTGGGCTACGGTGATCGCCGCGGCACTGACCTCTTTTTATTCCTGGCGGCTGATGTTCATGACCTTTCATGGAGGTCTCAGGGTCAAGGAAGAGGTGGTGCGCCATATTCATGAAAGTCCGGCCGTGATGATGATCCCGCTGATCGTGTTGGCGCTGGGAGCGCTCGTCGCCGGTTTCGCCTTCGCCACCGATTTCATCGGTGAAGCACGGGGAGAGTTCTGGCATGGCGCGCTGGCTGCGGCTGGTGGTGAAACGCTGGAGGCGATTCACCATGTCCCCGCGTGGGTCAAATATTCGCCCACCGTGATGATGGTGGCAGGTTTTCTCGTGGCCTGGGTGTTCTACATCGCCAATCCGGCGCTGCCCGCGCGCTGGGCCGCGCGGCTGCCGGGGCTTTATCGCTTCCTGCTCAACAAGTGGTATTTTGACGAGCTCTATGACATTCTCTTCGTGCGGCCGGCCTTTCGTCTTGGTCGCTTCCTGTGGAAGATGGGGGATGGCCGCGTGATCGACGGGCTCGGCCCGGACGGTGTGGCTCGCACCGTCATGCGCGCGGGTGCGCGGGTGCGTCTGATCCAGACAGGCTACATCTATACCTACGCTTTCGTGATCCTCATCGGCATCGTGACATTGACCGCCATCCTCTTCTTCGGCGGCAAGGGAGTGTGAGGACGCCATGGTCGCAAATTGGCCGATTCTCAGCACGCTGCTGCTTGTTCCTCTCTTCGGAGCGCTGCTCATTCTACTGGTCAGAGGCGAACCGGAGCAGGTGGACCGCAATGTTCGCCATGTCGCGCTGTATGCGACATTGGTCAATTTCCTGCTCGCGATTTTGCTGTGGATTCAGTTCGATCCGGCGGAACCCGGCTTTCAGTTCCTGGAAGATTACCGCTGGATCGGCGAGACCATTCATTTCAAGCTCGGCGTTGACGGTATCTCGTTGTTTTTCGTCGTGCTCACCGCCTTCCTCATGCCGATCTGCATTCTCGCGAGCTGGGAATCGATCACGACCCGTGTGCGCGAATACATGATCGCCTTCCTCGTCATGGAGACGCTGATGATCGGGGTGTTTTCGGCGCTCGATCTGTTCGTCTTCTACATCTTCTTCGAAGGCGGTCTGATCCCGATGTTCCTGATCATCGGCGTGTGGGGCGGTGAGCGGCGGATCTATGCCGCCTTCAAGTTCTTCCTGTACACCCTTCTGGGATCGGTGTTGATGCTGGTCGCCGTGCTTTACATGTATTTTGCCGCCGGCACCGCCGATATCCCGACCCTCATGCAGCATCCCTTCGCACCGGAGGTGCAGCCCTGGCTGTGGCTTGCCTTTTTCGCGAGCTTCGCCGTCAAGACACCGATGTGGCCGGTCCACACCTGGTTGCCGGATGCCCATGTGGAGGCGCCGACCGCCGGTTCCGTCATTCTCGCCGGCGTGCTGTTGAAGATGGGGGGCTACGGTTTCTTGCGCTTTTCGCTGCCGATGTTTCCCATGGCCAGCGTTGAATATGGCTGGTTGATTTTCGCTCTGTCGATGGTCGCCGTCGTCTACACCTCGCTGGTCGCGCTCGCGCAAGAAGACATGAAGAAGCTGATCGCCTATTCTTCGGTGGCCCACATGGGTTTTGTCACCATCGGCATCTTCGTGCTGAATCCGCAAGGCATCGCCGGTGGGATCTATCAGATGCTCTCGCATGGTGTCGTCTCGGCGGCGCTGTTCCTGTGCGTCGGCGTCGTCTACGATCGCCTGCACACGCGGCTGATTGCGCGCTATGGGGGGCTTGCTAACAATATGCCGAAATACGCAGTCGTCTTCATGATCTTCGCGTTAGCCTCGATCGGTCTGCCGGGAACCAGCGGATTTGTGGGTGAGTTTCTGTCGCTCACCGGCGCCTTCCTGCGCGACAGCTGGATCGCCTTTGTCGCCGCCACGGGCGTGATCTTGGGGGCGGCCTACATGCTCTATCTGTATCGGCGCGTCTTCTTCGGCGAGTTGGTCAAGGAAGAACTGCAACGTTTCAAGGATTTGAAGGCGCGGGAGGTGGCGATCTTTGTGCCGCTCGTTGCCGCCGTCTTCTGGCTCGGCATCTATCCGAAGAGTTTTCTCGACGTCATCAATCCCGCGGTCGAGCGGCTGCTGGCGCAGCACCGTCAGGCGGTTGCATCGAGCTGCGCGGACGGTCTCGGGCAGCAGTATCGCGCCTGTCGGGCTCGCGCTCTGGCCGCTGATGTCACAGACAAAGATCAAGCCCGGCCGGTGGCCTTGGTGCGTCCGGCCATTGAGGCGGGGATGGGAAGGTAGACGAGAATGCAGCTTCACGCCGTCTATCCGGAACTGCTCTTGTTGGTCGGGGCCATGGCCGGCCTGATGTGGGGCGTGTTCGCGAAGACCGATGGTTATCGGGCGGTGCGCAATCTCACTCTCCTTCTACTGGCTGCCGCGTCGGCTCTCGTCATTCTGGGGCCGACGCAGGCCGAGCCGCTGGGTGGTATGCTGCGGATCGACAGCTTCGGTGTGTTCGTCAAGATCGTCGTGCTGATCGGGGCGTTTCTGGCCGTCATGGTCGCCGATGATTACCTGGCCTTTCGCGATATTGCCCGCTTCGAGTATCCGGTATTGGTGCTGCTGGCGACTGCGGGCATGATGCTGATGGTCTCGGCTGCCAATCTGTTGGCGCTGTATGTGGGTCTCGAACTCCAGTCGCTGGCACTTTATGTGTTGGCCGCTTTCAATCGCGAACGGCTGCGCTCATCGGAGGCCGGTCTCAAATATTTTGTGCTGGGTGCTCTGTCTTCCGGTGTGCTGCTGTATGGGATCACGCTTGTCTACGGCTTCCTCGGCACCATCGATTTTTCGGCCATCGCCGCGCGTGTGGGCGCTGAGGCTCCCTTGCCTCTGGGAGCGCTCACCGGCTTGGTCTTCGTATTGGCGGGGCTGGCCTTCAAGATCTCGGCCGTGCCTTTCCATATGTGGACGCCGGACGTGTATGAAGGGGCGCCCACGCCGGTGGTCACCCTCTTTGCGGGGGCGCCCAAGGCGGCGGCTTTCGCACTGATCGTGCGCCTGCTTATCGACGCTTTTCCGGATGCCGTCGCCGAATGGCGGCAGCTCGTGATCGTGTTGGCGGTGGCCAGCATGGCGCTTGGCTCATTCGCGGCGTTGGTTCAGACCAACATCAAGAGGCTGATGGCCTATTCGTCCATCGCGCATATGGGCTTTGCATTAACCGGCCTGGTTGCCGGGACGCCGGACGGTGTGCGCGGCTTGCTCGTCTATCTTGCCATCTATGTGGTGATGTCGGTGGGCGCCTTCGCCCTCATCCTCGCCATGCGCGAGGAGGATGGTTGGACGGAGGAGATCGCCGATCTCGCCGGCCTTGCCGAGACACGTCCCGGCATGGCGGCGGCGATGGCGATCTTCATGTTCTCGATGGCGGGTATTCCGCTGCTCGCCGGCTTCTTTGCCAAGCTCTATGTTTTCATGGCGGTGGTGAAAGCTGGCTTTGCCTGGCTGGCGGTTGTCGGCTTCGTGTTGTCGGTGGTCAGCGCGGTCTATTATCTCAGGATCGTCAAGATCATGTACATGGATCCGCCGCGGGTGCATTTCGTTGCCCCGGGACGCGGCATTCCCTTCGTGGCCACCGTGACCGCTGCGCTCAATTCGCCGCTGCATCTCTTGCTCATCTGGCCGTTGGTGATGGCAGCAAGCGCAGCGGCCGCCAGCCTGTTCCAGTAACGGTCGGTGACGGCGACGGGGCGTGGTCGAACCCATCCACCACCTCACCCGGGTCACCAGCACCATGGACGTGGCCCGCAGCTGGGCTGGCGAGGGCCGTTGCGCGCCGCCGTTTTGGATCCTGGCCGATGAACAGACGGCCGGCCGTGGCCGACAGGGGCGCAGGTGGCATTCGTCGCCTGGCAATCTGCACGCAACCGGCGTGTTCGCGACGGCGCGGCCGCTCAATGAGCTGCCGAGTCTCGCCCTTGTTGCGGGTCTGGCGGTCCTCGACACGCTGGTGCCGCTGCTCATGCAGCCGGAGCGGATTCGGCTCAAATGGCCCAATGATGTCCTGCTGACCGAGCGCAAGCTTGCCGGGATCCTCTGTGAAAGTGAGCGGTTGGATGGGCAGACGCTGGTGCTGGTGGGGATCGGCGTCAATCTTGCGCATTGGCCGCAGGCTGTCGATCGGCCGGCGACGGCGCTCGCAGCCGAGGGGATCGCCCCTCCGAGACCTGCGACATTCCTGGCCGAGCTTGCGGCCGTTTTCGCGCGGCTGCGGCGAAGCTGGGAGGAAAACGGTTTTGCGGCGCTCAAAGCGCGTTACGAGAAATGGATGTGGGGGAGGGGGCAGGCGGTCGTGGTGAGCGATGAGACCCCGCAAGGCAGACGCGTAGCAGGGCGGGTTGCGGGAATCGACGAAGACGGCGCGCTGCTGCTAGAAACAGCGGGCGGGGTGATGCGGATCGTCTCAGGCCGGTTGCGACCGTGCACAGCACCGCCGGAGCAGGTCTGATGCCGTGTAAGGGAGAGGAACGATGCTGCTGGCGATCGACCAGGGCAACACCAATACGGTCTTCGCGCTGATCGGTGAGGACGGGGTGATCCGGCACAAATGGCGTATCGCGACCGACGATCGCCGCACGGCTGACGAGTATCTGGTCTGGATCCGTGCGCTGTTCGCGCTGGAAGACCGGCGGCCGGAGGATGTGGATGATGCCATCATCGCCACCGTCGTGCCGCAGGGACGGTTTGCGCTCTGGCAGCTGTGCCGCCGCTGTTTCGATTGCGAGCCGCTGATGGTCGGAGGCAGCGGGATCGCGTTGCCGATTAATGTGCGGGTGCGCAATCCGGATGAGGTGGGCGCAGACCGGCTCGTCAATGCTGTGGCTGCCCATCCATTGGCGACAGGGGCCAAGATCGTCATCGATTTCGGTACTGCTACGACATTCGATGTCGTCGCGGCGGATGGGAGCTATGAGGGAGGGGTGATCGCGCCGGGAATCAACCTATCCTTGAAGGCGCTGCACGAGGCGGCGGCGAAACTGCCGAGGATCGCGGTCGAGGCGCCGCAGAACGGAACGGTCGTGGGGCGCAGCACTCTGGATGCGATGCAGTCCGGAGTCTTCTGGGGCTATGTGGGGTTGATCGAAGGGCTGGTGGCGCGCATTCGGGAAGAGCGCGCCGAGCCGATGACGGTGATCGCGACCGGCGGCCTGGCCGCGATCTTCCAGCCGCATACTCGGGCCATCGATATTGTGGATCACGACCTGACCATCAAGGGACTCGCCGGGATCTACGCCCACAACCGTCCACACGCCGGCCGGTGAGGCGGGGCGCCATGATGGCGGATGCCATGGTGGACGATCGTCTTCTTTCCCTGATCGGCGGACAGGCGATGTTGCGCAGGGCGGTCGCTCTCAGCGGTGGCTGCATCGCCCCCGTGATACGCCTGGAACTCGTCGATGGCCGATGCCTGGTCGCCAAGCGTTCCGCCCATGCGCGGATCGAAGCGCGTATGCTGCGGGACTTGGCGGCGGCCGGTGCGCCGGTGCCGATGGTCACGGCCCAGGAGGGGGAGTGGCTGGTCATGACGGATCTGGGCGGCCGGCCTGGTCTCGCCGATGCGCAGGCCGCGCGGGCCGCCGGCCGGGCGCTGGCCGGGCTTCATGCCCATACCGGGCCGCATTACGGTTATCCGGTCGATGTCGTGATTGGACCATTACCCCAAGACAATACGCCTTGTGACGACTGGCTGCGCTTCTACGGCCGGCATCGGCTCATGGCCATGGCCGAGGAGGCGCTCCAGGCGGGCCGCCTGTCGGCCAGGGAGACGGCGCGGGTGGCGCGGCTTGCGGCCCGTCTTGCGGAATGGCTGCCGGGCGCCCCACCGCCGGCTCTGCTGCATGGCGATTTCTGGCCCGGCAACATTCTGAGCGTGCCGGGGCGTCTGTGTGGATTCATCGACCCGGCGATCTCCTGGGGCGATCCGAATGTGGATCTGGCGATGCTCGACCTCTTCGGTGCTCTCGATGAGGCCTTCCTGACAGGGTATCGGGAAGTGGCGGTAACATAGTGTTCTTCGTTTGTTTATATCATCCCAATGCATAACTTTATGCAAAGGGGTGACATAGGCAAATTGGCAAAGGGTGGTCATAGAGTCTTCTAACCATACTCTCGCACTCTTTGGCGATTCTATCCAGTCGCTATACTCCATCAGTCGTCAGACTTGACAACCGAACCAAG
>CAZJPA010000017.1:20672-22170 GCA_964547755.1 uncultured Sphingomonadales bacterium | reverse complement strand
GGGCGGATCGCGAGTGTCTTCCTGAGCGGGGGCACGCCCAGCCTGATGCCGAGCGCATTGGTGGAGGATGTCTTGGATGGCCTGTTTGCGGCTTTCCCCCCGCTCCATCCGGATGTCGAGATCACGCTGGAAGCCAACCCAACGAGCGTGGAGGCGAAACGCTTCGCCGGCTATCGAGCCGCGGGCGTGAATCGTATCTCGCTCGGGATCCAGGCTCTCGATGATACCGCCCTGCGATTTTTGGGCCGGCCCCATGGCCGTGAGGAGGGGCTCACCGCGCTCGCGATCGCCCAACGTCATTTCGATCGGGTGAACATCGATCTCATCACGGCGCGTCCCGAACAGACGCTGAAGGCGTGGGAGCGGGAGCTGGACGAGGCCATCGGTTTCGGCGTGGAGCACATCTCATGCTACCAGCTCACGCTGGAGCCGGGCACCCGCTTCTGGGCGCGCGCCCGGCGGGGCGAGCGCGTCTTGCCGGATCCGGAGACCGCAGCCCGGATCTTTACGTTCACCCGCGCCCGTCTCGCACAGGCCGGGCTGCCAGCCTATGAGGTCTCGAATCATGCTCGACCCGGCGCCGAGTGCCGGCACAATCTCGGTTACTGGCGCTATCAGCCCTATCTCGGGATCGGGCCGGGTGCCCATGGCCGGTTGCCGCTCGCGCAAGGCGGCGCGATGTTGGCGACCACGGCTATTCGGTCTCCGGCGCATTGGCTGAAGGCGACCCGCGAGGGAGACGGAACGGCGCTTGCCCAATGCGAGACGCTTGACCCCCATGCGGCGGCGCGTGAGGCTCTGCTGATGGGGCTCAGACTGCAGGATGGGGTCGATCCCGGTGCGCTGGCTGCCCGCTTCGGGCTTGCGGTTGCAGACATGCTCGATGAAGGACGCTGTCACTTGCTCGCTGAAGACGGGTTGCTGACCTGGTCTGCCGGGCGGGTGCGTGTGGAGGAGGCGGGCTGGCCGCTGCTCGATCGGCTGCTGGTGGAGATCCTGCGGTAGGGGGGCACGCGCGTGGCGTCTCGCCCGCCGTGTTTCAGGCTTGATTGCGGTATCCGGCTGGGTTAGTCAGCCGCCGACCGGCACCGCCGGTCCTGATGAGGAGTGATAAGCGCAATCCATTCGTTGGTTGGGAGTGTGCACGCGCCATGCAGTTCGAAGACAAGTTCGCCACCTATCGCGCTTTCGTGAAGGCCACCTTTTGGATGACCGCGATCTGCATCGCCATCCTGACCGCCATGGCCGTCTTCCTGCTCTAGGATTGCAACGGGCGTCCAAGCAGGCCTTCCTGCTCGCCCCTGGATGTGCAGGCTGCGCATTCCCCGGTGTGGGGGTGCGGCCGTTACCAGTGATCGGTCATCAGTCATCAGTCATCGATGAGGGGAAGGCGTGTGACGGCCTCCTTCCCCGTCCCCATCGTCCGCCGCTGGGTTTGTCTGATCACTGAGCACCGATCACTGGTCACTGAATCGTCATTCGCCGGCTTCTTTTTTTT
>CAZJPA010000017.1:0-20572 GCA_964547755.1 uncultured Sphingomonadales bacterium | reverse complement strand
TCACTGAGCACCGATCACTGGTCACTGAATCGTCATTCGCCGGCTTCTTTTTTTTTGGGTCATTAACGAAGTCACTGGTTCGCGTCATTCGCCGCCGGCAGACGCGGCGAATCCATCCGATCTGCGAGACATTCCCAGCGCTGAGGGCTCTCCCCCTCTCCTGCTGGATCCGCCGGTCGAGCCGGCGGATGACGAGAGAAGGGAATGGACCCGCCGCATCTGCCGGCGGATGACGAGGGAGGAGATGGATCCGCCGGTCGCGCCGGTGGATGACGAAGGAAGGGCCGGCGGGTGACGAAGAGGGAGGGGGAAACCGGCGGACGACGAGGGGGGCTGGTGAGAAAAGGAAGTATCGGGGATGACGAAGAGGGCGGGGATTGGAGGGTGACAAGGAATGGGTATCGCAGGCGACAGGGATATGGGAGAGGGAACGTCCAAGCACAGTTGCCTGAGGACGGAGACAGGCATGAAAAAAGGACGAAGGCTGCCGGAGAGGGGAGGGAAAAGTGTAAACGCAGCCGGAGCGGGCGGTCAGTGGTGCGGGCGGTCGGTGGTGTGCCTGCCAGGCGGTGCGGATGGCCGTGGCTTCTAGGCTGCCGCGTGCCTGTGGCCGGCCGGCCTTGTGACCTGCTCTGCTGGGCAGGGATGCAGCAGCGCCACGAGATCGCCGAGCCGCAAATCGAATTCGAGCAGCAGCACCGCAAGCTCCGCAACGAAGGCATCGAAGCTTGGCGGGTGGGGAATACGGGTGCGGCTTTCGATGGTCCAGCGGCCGCGCGAATCCATTCCAAGCGTCCAGCCGGCCACGGTGCGGGCCTCGGCAAGCAGGGCCAATGCTTGCCGACGCAATGCCGGCCCTTCGGCCGAATAGGGCAGGGTGCCGAGGCAGGCCTCCAATACGAGCAGGGATTCGCGCTCGTCTCGCCGGTGAAGCGTGCCGTGGATCGCGCGTTCACGCCAATACAGTCGGAAGCGCCGCGGTGCCTGCCGGCTTTCGAGATCAGCCAAGCGCGCCTCGAGCGATTCGAGAGCCTGCTCGAAGGCCAGTCGTGGAAGGCCGTCGGCGCCTGCCATCGTCATACCCCGCGTCGATTCGGCGTTTTTCTTCAAACTATTGCAGCGTGACCGCCTGACAACTTTGCGCCGACTTGCCTTAAGGAAGCGTAAAGTCGCGCTCCGGATGTCTCGAGGCTGTGTCCTAATGGGCGATTCGGGTCGTCGGCGTCTCCCACAACCAGGGTGCAGCCGCACGCTGGTGCTCTTCGAAGGTGCGAATCGCATCCGCATGCCGCGCAAGCGTCAGGGTCACCTCGTCCAGCCCTTCGAGCAGACAGCGCCGGCGGAAGGGATCGACGCTAAAGGCGATCCGCACACCATCGGCCAGAAGGATGCAGCAGGCCTCCAGATCCACAGTCACCGTTCGGCCGGCTTCGCCTGTCGCGGCGATCCGGTCCAGATCCGCGCGCGCCAGTTCCACCGTCAGCAAGCCGTTCTTGACCGCGTTGGAGGCGAAGATGTCGGCGAAGCTTTCGGCGATGACGACCCGGATGCCGCGATCCACAAGCCCCCAGACCGCATGCTCACGGCTCGATCCGCAGCCGAAATTGCGCCCTGCTACCAGGATCGCGGCACCCTGGTACCGCGGATCATTCAGCGGGAAAGCGGGATCAAGCGAGCCGTCCGGCCGCTTGCGCCAGTTTTCGAAGATATGCTGGCCGAGGCCGGAGCGTGTGACGGTCTTCAGATAACGCGCCGGCATGATGATGTCGGTGTCGATATTGTCCCGCAGCAAGGGAATGGGAATGGAGGTGACGCGACGGAAGGGCTCCATACTTGGTTCTCCTGTATCCGAAAGGGGCCTTCAGGGTGCCTGAAGGCGTCGCACATCCGTGATTCGGCCTGCGACCGCGGCAGCGGCCGCCATCGCCGGCGACATCAGATGCGTGCGCGCGCCCGGTCCTTGCCGCCCAACGAAATTGCGATTGGATGTCGAGGCGCAGCGTTCGCCGGCAGGCACCTTGTCGGGATTCATGCCCAGACAGGCCGAACAACCCGGCTCGCGCCAGCGGCAGCCCGTCTCCTTGAAGATGCGGTCCAATCCCTCAGCCTCGGCCTGGCGTTTGACGAGGCCGGAACCCGGCACCACGAGCACCTCGCGCACGGTCTCGGCGATCCGGCGGCCCTTGAGGACAGCGGCTGCGGCGCGCAGATCCTCGATTCGGGCATTGGTGCAGGAGCCGATGAATACCCGGTCGATCGGAATGTCCTCCATCGGCGTGCCGGGGGCAAGATCCATGTAGGCCAAGGCGGCCGCGGCCGCTTCGCGTCGAGCGGGATCGGCGAAGGTCGCCGGGTCCGGAACACGTCCCGTCACCGGCGCCACCTGCTCAGGCGAGGTGCCCCAGGTCACCTGCGGGGCGATCTCGGCGGCGGCAATCTCCACCTCCCGATCGAAGGCGGCGCCTTCGTCACTTGGAAGCCGCCGCCAAGCGGCGCATGCGCGCGCCCACAACGCGCCCTTCGGACTGAGCGGCCGGCCTTCGAGATAGGCGAAGGTGGTCTCATCCGGAGCGATGAGTCCAGCGCGCGCGCCGGCCTCGATGGCCATGTTGCACAGGGTCATGCGCCCTTCCATGGAAAGGCCCCGGACGGCGTCACCCGCAAATTCGATCACATGCCCGGTTCCGCCTGCCGTGCCGATCACGCCGATGAGATGCAAGGCCATGTCCTTGGGCGTGACCCCGGGACCGAGAGCCCCCCTGAAAGTGACACGCATGTTCCGCGCCTTCTTCAGAATCAGGGTCTGGGTAGCGAGGACATGGGCGATCTCGGATGTGCCGATGCCGAATGCCAGCGCCCCAAAGGCGCCGTGGGTTGCGGTATGGCTGTCGCCGCACACGAGCGTCATGCCCGGCTGGGTGAGGCCCTGCTCCGGGCCGATGACATGAACGATGCCTTGGCGCGGGTCCGTGATCGGGATGTAGGGAATCCCGAATTCCCGGCAATTGCGGGCCAGATGTTCCAGCTGCTCACGCGAGAGAGGATCAGCGATTCGGTCGCGATCCGGCGTGGTGGGGACATTGTGATCAGGCACCGCCAGCAAGGCTTCCACCCGCCACGGCCGCCGCCCGGCCACGCGTAGCGCCTCGAACGCCTGGGGACTCGTGACCTCATGCAGCAGCTGACGGTCGATATAGACGAGCGCTGTGCCGTCGCCGAGATCGCTGACGACATGGGCCGCCCAAATCTTGTCATACATCGTCTGGGGCGCGGACATGACAGTCATGGCTCCCGGTACTTTCTCCATTCCCGTCGTGATCGGGCGGTTGAACGCAACCCCCTTGCCAGGAACGCAAGCCGATGGACTAAACCGAGGCATTCGTCCCTACAGGAACGAAAATTGCTCCAAAGGAGAAAACAATCTTGCGCATCGCTTGGCGCAGTGCAACATGAAAATGCCGGAGTGCGCAAGGATCTTCGTTTGCAGACGGCTGGGAAGCAAGAGTGGGCGATGACATGTGAAGGACGGGTATCGTGGCGGTCTTCACCCATGTGACAGAGGAAGAGGTGACGGAATTTCTGGCTGGTTATGCACTCGGCCGTTTGATCCGTGTGCGTGGTATTCGCGAGGGCACGGAGAACACGAACTATCGTCTCGTCACCACCGCCGGACGGTTCATTCTCACGCTCATCGAACGGCGTACCGAGGAAAGCGCGCTGCCCTTCATCTTCGGTCTGATGCGGCATCTGGCCGAAGCCGGCGCTCCGGTGGCCGAGCCTGTCGCCGACGTCAGTGGCCGGATCATTCGCCGGCTTGCGGGTCGTCCTGCCGTGATCGTGCGTATGCTGGACGGTCGCGCCGAGGATGATCCGGCCCCTTGGGCTTGTGCGGCCGCGGGAGCAGCACTCGCCCGACTCCACCGGGCAGGGGCTTCTTTCGGAAAAGGCAGAACGAATCCGTATGGATCTGAAAACTGGCCGGACCTCCTTGCGGCCTGCGGGAAGAGGGTCCAGGAAGGAAGGGAGGATGGCCATCGCGCCATTCTGACGCGTTGCGAGGAGGCACTGGGGGTGCTCGGTGCGCGGTGGCCGGCCTCATCGGCCTTGCCCGCCGGCGCCGTCCATGCGGATCTGTTTCCGGACAATATGTTCTTTCTGAGCGATCAGGTCAGCGGCATTTTCGACTTCTATTTCGCCTGCACCGATTTCTGGGCCTATGACCTGGCGATCATGCTGGCCGCCTGGTGCTTTGACGCCGACAATCGCTTTGCGGAAGCCCGCGCCCGGGCGCTCGTCCAAGGCTATGACGGCGAGCGACGCTTGCAGGACAGCGAGCGGCGTGCCTTGGGAATCCTGGCGGCGGGTGCCGCGCTGCGGTTCACGCTGACACGACTCTATGACGCGCTGCATCCCGTGCCTGAGGCCGTCGTCACGCCGAAGGATCCGGCGCAATTCGCCGCCCGGCTCGCCTTTTTTCGCACCTCCTCGGATCTCGGGGATTTGGTGAGGGGATAGGCGGAGATGATCGCCTGAGTAAGATCAAGACGCGGAAAATCGCGCAAGAAGAAAAAACGAGATCGTCCGATGCGCTATGTGAGCACCCGCAGTAGGGATTTGGAAGTGGAGGCCGGCGATGTTCTGCTCGGGGCGCTGGCACCCGACGGTGGACTGTATCTCCCCGCCGACTGGCCGGTTCTGACCGACGAAGAGGGCGAAGCCATCGCGGGCGGAGATTATCGCGATGCGCTCGTTACCGTGGCGGCCCGCTTTCTGGACGAGGACTCGGCTGTACGTATGAAAGCGGATCCGGCCTTTGCCGACCGCGCGCTCGCCCGGTTTCGCCATCCGGTGGTGGCGCCGCTTGCCGAGCTGGACCGGAACACCTGGCTGCTGGAGCTCTTCCACGGTCCGACCCTGTCCTTCAAGGACTACGGCCTCCAGCCTCTCGCCCGTCTGGCCCGCGACATCCTGGGGCTCGGCGCCGAGGATCCGCGGCTCATCATCGGGGCGACGAGCGGCGATACGGGCTCGGCGGCGCTGGCGGCCTTCGCCGGGATCCCGGGAGTGACGGCCGTCATGCTGTTTCCGGAGGGACGAATTTCATCCGTCCAGCGCCGACAGATGACGACGCTCCCAGACCCCAACGTCCACTGTATCGCAATTGCGGGCAGCTTCGACGATGCCCAGCGTCTTGCCAAGGCGGCTCTTCAGCGGTTGGCGGCCGCCGGTGTGCCGGTGCTGGCCGTCAATTCCATCAACTGGGGCCGGATCCTGTTCCAGAGCGTCTATTATCAGTGGACGGCGCGTCGGCTCGCGCATCGCACCGGACGGGCCGTGCGTTTCGTGATCCCGAGCGGGAATTTCGGCAATGCCTTCGCCGCCATCCTGGCCTGGCGGATGGGCGCGCCGATCGCCGGTCTGCTGCTGGCGACCAACAACAATGACGCCCTTGTCCATGCTCTTCATGACGGTCGGTTGAGGTGCGGGGATGTGGTGCCCACGCTCAGCCCGGCCATGGACATCCAGGTGCCCAGCAATTTCGAGCGGTTGTTGGCGCTCCTGCTTGCCGACCCGGCCGCGACGGCCGCGGTCATGGCCCGCTTTGCAGCCGAAGGACAGGTGCGCTTGCCGTTGCGGCCCGGCGCAGCTTTTCCCCTGCATCTGACGGCGATCGCAATCGATGACGACACCACGCTGGCCACGATTCGTGATGTCTATGGCCGCACCGACCGTCTTCTGTGCCCGCATACGGCAGTCGGATACGCCGCCCGACAGCGTGCCGGGGTGAGGGAGGATGTCATCGACGTTCTGGTCGCCACGGCGCATCCGGCCAAATTTCCACAGGCCATCGCTCGGGCGGTCGGCTGTGAGCCCCTCATGCCGCCCGTGCTGGCGGAGGCGATGACAGGCACGGAGCGGGTCAGCCGTTTGCCGCCCGACGAGGAACAGCTGATGCGCTATCTCACGGCCTTGCCGCCGGCGCGCGCCGATTCATGAGCAGCTGCCGCCGCCGAGCACGCAGAATTGGGCGCAGTGCGGGTGATTGAGCGGAACCTCGGCGGTGATTGCCTCCGCCAAACTTTCACCCGTGCAAAAGCGCGGATCATAGGCGAGCAGGGTGCACGCCTGTACCCGTGGCCGCCCGCCCTTGGGCTTGACCACCATGCGGCTGGAGGCGCACATCACATCCTCCGGGCGCAGGCCCAGAATGTCCCAGCAGGCGGTGGTGATCTCGGGCACGGGGCGATCCAGATCCATTTCGGGAAACAGGATGAGCTGCTCGGGATCGAAGGCGTCGATCGTGATGCCTTCACGGGCGAAGAAAGCCGCATAGCCGGCGCGCATCTCCTCTTCCCGCTCGCCCCAGCGCAGGCGCCCTGCGACCGTGACCGTAAAGCCGTTTTCACACAACCAGCGCAGACCATCGCGCATCGGGGCAAAGCTGCGGGCGCCGCGCTCTTCCTCATGCCGGCGGGGATCGTAGTGATCGATCGAGACACGCAGTGTCAGGCGGCTGCCGAAACGCTGGCCGAGATCATAGAGCGCCGCGCGCTTGTGCCACATGGGTTTCATGGCATTGGTGAGCACCAGCAATCGGTGTCCCCGCCCCAATGCGTCGCGCATGATCCGGATAATGTCCGGATTCATGAAGGGCTCACCACCGGTCAGGCCGATTTCGATGGGGCCGATGCCGAGCGTATCCAGCTCGTCGAGATAGGATGCCACATCCTCGGCGCTCAAATAGGCCAACCGGTCATTGCGCGGAGACGATTCGATATAGCAATGGGCGCAGGCGATGTTGCATAAGGTGCCGGTATTGAACCACAGGGTGCGCAACGCCACGAGCCGCACCTTGGCCCGGGGAGAGCCGTCCGCCGTGACCTGCGGATCCGTGAAAGGCGGTCGCAGCCGGTCCTGGATCTTTTCATGTGCCATCTTCGCCAATCCCAGCCCCGTTAGGCCTGCCCCTCGCCCTTGCGGATCGGTTGCCGACGGGGCGCGTTGGCATTGTCGCTCGATCCCGGAACCAAGACACAGGGCAGCAGGCCCGACTTCCCATTCCAAACCGATCTTGCCCACCAATCAGCGTGCCTTCTATTGTGCCGTCTTGGGGGATGCGTCTCAAGAGCCGGAAGGATGGATCTTTCGATGAGTGCAATGGGCGGGCGGAAGCCGCTGCGGGTGGGAGAGCGCACGCGTCGTCAAGTAATCTGCGGGCTTGCCCGTGGCGCCGCGGCGGGGATGATAGGGGCGGCAGGCATGCTGGGGCCGTTCGATCTGTGGGCGCGTGAGCGGGAAGGGAGCAAGCCGATGCGCTGGCCGTATCCGACGCGCAATGGCCAACCGCCGATCGTGATCGCCCATCGCGGTGCCAGCGGCTATCGTCCGGAGCATACATTGGCCGCCTATCGGCTCGCCATCGCAATCGGCGCGGATTTCATCGAGCCCGATCTCGTGATGACAAGTGACGGTGTCCTGGTTGCCCGCCATGACATCTATCTTTCGGATAGCACCGATGTCGCCGATCATCCGGAATTCGCCGATCGGCGCCGGCGGATCGGGGATCGGGAAGACTGGTATGTGAGCGATTTTACCTATGCCGAGCTCAAGCGATTGCGCGCGCGTCAGGCCTTTCCCGATCGTGATCACAGCTTTGACGGACGCGAAGCCATTCCCCGCCTGGAGGACATTCTGGCCTTGCTGCGCGAAGCCGAGCGAAAGGGACGGGTCGTCGGCATGTATCCCGAGATCAAGCAGCGTCCGTTCTTTCTGGCCCAAGGGCTCGATCCCGTCCCCATTTTTGCCGAGACGGTGAAGAAGGCCGGTTTCACGGATCCAAAGCGTTTGTATCTCCAGGCCTTTGAGCCGGAGACGCTCCAGGCGCTGGGCGAACACCTCACCGCGCCTCTCGTGCAGTTGGTCGATGCGCTGCCGGCAGCAGGCGAGCCGGGCCGGGTGCGCCCGTCCGTCACGCTTGACGCGGCAGCGGCCTATGCGCAGGCGGTGGGACCGTCCCTGCGGCTGCTCTTGTCACCGGACGGCAAGGACAGCGGCTATGTGCGGCGCGCCCATGAGCGGGGACTTGCCGTCCACCCCTGGACATTGCGGGACGATCGCCTGCCAAATGGCGCAGCCGGTGTCACGGCTTTCTACGAGGCCGTTTTCGCCCTCGGTGTGGATGGCGTGTTCACGGACTTTCCCGATACCGCCCGGCGTGTCGTGGCGGATGTGCTGGGGCGTACGGAAGACCGCAGCGGCAAGGGAAGGCCATCGACACCATGAAAGGCGACCTGCAGCGCGCAATCTTTTTCAGCATTCTCTTCATCGCCTTCTTTCTGGTGGTCGCGAACATCATTTTCGGCCTGTTCTGATCCGCATATCGCGTCCTTGCGCAATGCCCGCCTCGCGTGCCGAAGGGATCAGGGGGACTGGCGCGCGAAGAACCAGGCAAGCGCCGCGAAGGTCTTTAGGTCGCGAATGCGGCCCTGGGTCCACAGCTCCCATGCCCGTGCGCGCGGCACCACGCGGCGTCGGGTCCGTTCACCGATATCGACACCGCCGCCTTCGTCTATGAAGCGATCGACGGTGCCATAATAGAGCATGAGGCGTTCGTCGCTGTAGCCGGGTGAGGCGAAAGCGGTCGTCATGAGCGCAAGTTCCCTGAGCGTGACGCCGGCCTCCTCGCGCAGCTCGCGGGCGGCCGTGGTCTCAGGCCGTTCGCCGTCTTCGATGACCCCAGCGGGGATTTCAAGAAGAACACCTTCACCCTTCGCCGCTGCAGGGTAGCGAAACTGCTCCACCAAGACGAAGGCATCCTGGTCCTGCGCATAGGCGAGGACGGCCACGGCGTCCCGTCTGACGATCCGGTAATGCACATGCCGGACTGGTTTTCCCTCCTCTTCCGGCTTCTCGCGTGCCGGCCAGACGAGCTCGGCGGCATCGACGTCGAGATAGGGGCTGTGAAACTGCAAGCCGAGCGGACGGATGACAAGGGGCTTCAGGCTGCTTTCGTTCGGGGGCGTCTTGCGCGTTTCCTCTTCGGGCGATTGTTCCGGGCGATCGGTGTGCATATTTTGTTTTCTTCCATGCATGATTGAAATATCGGCTGTTTTTCGGGCAATCACGCAAGAGTAGGACCACAGACCGTATTTTTGCTATCATCAAAGAAGGCATGAAGGAACAGGCATGCGTCTTGGATGGCCAGGTGGGCGGAAGACAGCTGGGGGGGCTTGGTGTTTGCTGTGGGTGTGGGCCGTCCTCGCCTGGCCGGCGGTATCCTTCTCGCAAGAAGGTGATCCCTTCCTGTTCGAGCGGGCCAAGCAGGTGGCGGACGCCTGGCTGGATCAGGGCACATTGTGGAGCAAGCCCACCCTGGCCCGTCTCAAGGACAAGATGGCCGATGAGCCGGATCCCGTCCTGCGTCGTCGTCAGTTGCTCCTGGCGGTGCGGATGGCCCGCTGGCTCGGGGATGATGCCGAGAGCGATCGGCTTCTCGCGCGGCTGGAAGAAGAGGCCGGTTCCGATCCGGCCTGGCGTTTTGCCGTCGCCCTCGAACGCGCCCTTGACCCCAGCTTCGACTATCGCGTCGAAGAGGCCCAAAGGCGTCTCGAAGCGCTTTTGGGGCGCACGAATGTCGAGACTTTGCCGGTGCCCGCACGGGTCTGGCTGCGTCTTGCCCAAGCGCATCTTGATGCCTTGACGAACAGGCCGCAAGCCGCGATCCGGTCGCTGGCGCAGGCTGCGGAAGATATTCGTCATGCCCCACCGGATCTTCGTCAGGCACTGATGGCGACGCTGCTGCTGGGCTATGGGGAGGTGGCGGCCAGCTTTCTGGACCTCAAGGGCGTTGTGCGCAGCTATGATGCGGCCTTTCGGTTGCGCGGCGCGCTGGCTGGTCCGGCGAACACCGCCGAGATCGTCTATCACATCGGCAATCTTCTCAATCGTTCGGGCCAGTCGGAATCGGCCCGTCTGCTGTTTGGGCGATTGGTGGCGCTTGGTCGGGCGCAGGAGTCGCCGCCCAGCGTCTTCCTCGGCGAATACGGTCTGATGAAGGTCTGGCACAATCTGGGTGATCCCGATCGCTCGGATCGGCATGCGCAGGCCGCGCTCGCGGCCTTCACGCCGCGTCCCCTGTTCATGGCGGCGATTGCGCAGCATCGCGCGCTCAATGCCCTGGCGCGTGGAGAGCGTGAGAAGGCCCGCGAGTGGTTTGTGCGCGGCGAGCGGCTGATGAAGGCGGTGCCGAAATCCTATTTGAGTTCCGAATACGCCAGCTATCAGGCGCTCATCGATTCAGAGCTGGCGGCAGCGGCCGGTCGTGGCGAGGAGGCGGTGGACGCCATGCGTCGCTATGCCCGGATGCGTGTGGAAGCGGTGGGCGAGATTTTCCGTCGGGAGGCGGCTTTCGTCTTGTCGTCCCTTCTCAACGAGCTGGAGGAGGCAGAAGTCTTGGCCGCGCGCGGGCGGCAAGGCGCCAGTCGCCATCTTCATCGTTTGAGCCTGGTCCGGCAGGCTGCGGTGGGTCTGGCCGTGGTTCTCGCCGTTCTGGTCCTGCTTTTTCTCTACCAGCGCCGGGCGGCAAGGATGTTGGCGCGCGCCCGCATCGAAGCCGAGCAGGCAAGCCGCCGCAAGGACGAGTTTCTGGCCGCGATGAGTCATGAGCTGCGCACACCGTTGAATGCCATCATCGGGTTTGCAGAGTGGACGTTGCAAGAACCCCACGGGCCGCTTGGAGACAAACGCTATCGGGATCACTTTCAGGCCATCGCCACTTCGGGGCGGCATTTGCTGGCGGTGATCAGCGACCTCATCGAAGCAAGCGAACAGGGCGGTGTTCTCCCGAAGCTGGTCGAGACCACGGAGCCGCTTGCCGATGATGTCGCGGCCGTCGTCGCGCTGCTCGAGCCCGAGGCGCGGGACCGGCACAAGACCATTCACATAGAATTGCCGAAGGATTTGCCGCGATTGCATGCGGATCACCGGTTGGTGCGTCAGATCCTGATCAATCTTCTCGGCAACGCCGTCAAATACGCCTCCGACGGCACGACCATTCACCTGGCGGCAGAGCTGGCTGCGGACGGCGGGATCCAAATCGTCGTCACCGACGAAGGGCCCGGCATGAGCGAAGAGGATCTTGCCGAGGCACGCACCCGCTTCGGTCGTCCACGCAGCCAATGGGGACAGGCGGCCGACGGCGCTTCCGGCTCGGGCCTTGGCCTTGCGATCGTGGATGAGCTGGTCCGGGCGCATGGCGGAAGCTGGGAGATTGTCTCCCGCCTGGGGCAGGGCACACGCGTCGTGGTGCGTTTTCCGCCCGAGCGCAGCAAGACATCGCCCTGAGACCATTGCGCGGCGATGCGCCGCCGGCCGTTTTCTTCCGTCCTATCGGCGCAAAGGAAAGGGGAGGCGCAGCCATCAGCCGTCAACAGCGGCCACGCCTCCCCTCTCGGTCGTTCTCGGTCGATCGGTGGAAAGACACCAGGCCCTTCCGTTTTCTGCGGTCAGCCGCCGGCGCCTTTCGCCCGCTCGGCGGACAGGCGTTCGAGGCGCTCGGCCGCCTCCATCAGATCCGGATTGACGAACGGCCGGCTGGAGAAATCGGTCGTCAGATAGGCATGTGTGACATGGGCGTCCTCATACATCGGCCCCAAGGCGTTGGGGAAGCTGCCCGTGGTCGTCAGGCTGACCGAGTCCAGCCAGTAGGGACCGCTGCGCCCGCTTTCTTTGAGTGCCGCTCCGAAGAACCGCAGCCGCAGCCAGTGGGTTCCGGGCGCGAGTTTTTCAGCCGTCTGGGCGACTGCGAGCGGTTGTCCGCGCGCATCATGCAGGCTCGCCGAAAGGTGGAAACGACCGGTTTTGAGCACGCGGGCTTCGGCTTCGATGACGAGGTCACCATTTTCGACATAATCCCGGTAGCGGCCGGTCAGGCGGGCAGCCGGGTTCGAGAACAGGAAGCCCGAAATGCCTTTGAGCAGGCGTCCGCGTGGCCCTTTGGCCTTGACGAGCACCATGTAGTTCTCGGCCGTTCCCAGGGCGGGGGCCGCTTTCAAAGGCAGCCGGAAGCGACCGGTGTAGATTCCATCGCCCCGCTTTTCGTCCACACCGACGCCATCGTCGCGCAGCAGGAAGCGGGTCATCCTGCCGTGTTGGGGATGCACCACCTCGGCCAATACCCGCCAGCCGGCGCGCTTGATCCGGCCACGCGGCACCTTGAGGTCGTCTTCATCGCGGCTTTCGACGACATCGAGCCGCGCATAGAAGACGGCCGTATCGCCGGCTTCGTAGCGGATCTCCGATCCCCAGACGGTGAGCGTGCTGCCATCCTCGCTGGGCAGTGCGACCGGCGAAGGATGCCGCTTGGCCTTGAGCGGATCGGGCTGACCCGGCGCGATGGGCGCGCACCAGTCCGGAAAACGGGCGCGGGCGCGGTAGTCTGCGGCCGCCTGGGCTGCGATATCGGGCAGGTGTTGGGCAGGATCCCAGATCTTCTGGGCCGCTGCGGGTCGTGCGGTCAGGACCAGAGACAGGCCGAAGACCGCCATCGTGACAAACCGCTTCATCTCATGATCTCCCATGTCTTTCCATGGCCTAATAGAGCAGCGCAATGAAGGCTGCGGTGGTCATGGAGGATGTCACCAGGGTATTGGGCGGGCAGGGCGCGCCGTTGCACTGCCAGATTCCATCCGGGACCTGACGGCGCTCGTCTGAATCGCTGTCATCGCGTTCGTCGCTGTGATTTTCATGCGCCCCGTCGAGATTGCGGAAGCCGAACGCCTCCTGCTTGAAGCTGTTCCCGCAGACATTGGAATTGTCGTAGCCGGTGGTGGCGCTCCCGCCGCAGGCGAAGATCGAGGCATACTGCACCACGCCGTCATCCTCGCCCGACAGGCAGGCGCTCGCCCCGAAGATCGCCTCGAAACCGCCCGTCAGGTAGATGTTGCGGGCCGGTGCAGAAGAGAAGGTGCGCACTTGGACGTCATCCGAGCTGCGCAGCCAGAAGGTTGCATCATCGCAGCTTTGAATGAAGCTTGCTAGGAAGTTGCACAGAAAATTGGATTGACCGCATACGGCGTCCGCCCCCTGGGAGCCGCGATGGGCACCGCCGAGCGTGATCACCAGCGAGACCCGCTGAGCCACGACATCGAAGGGGCCCGAAAAATTGAAGTTCGGATCGGACGGGTCGTTGTTGCCCATGATGAAGTCCATGATCGTGCCCCCCATGGAATGCGCGATCACCCAGAAGGTACCGCCTTGTGCCCATGTCTGCGCGCAACGGTTTCCGCCGCCGTCCGCACCGCCATTGGTGGCGTTGACGATCTCATTGGCCACCTCGCCGGCCGATTGCGATTCCCAATAGGGACGCGTGCCGTTGTAGCCTACGACGTAATAGGACGTCGCGAAATTCTTGGTGGCCGTGCGAATGAAGTCGTGACTGCCGTTCACCCAATAGTTGCGGGCCGTGTTCCAGTCCGTGAAGGTGCCGGTGTCGGTCTGCTTGCCATGCACGAAGATCAGACATGGCGCCGCTGAAACCGCACCAGCCCACACGACCGCAAGACAACAGACCACTGCACCCGCCAAACCGGCGGCCCGCAAGGCCTTTCGCATGATGGACATGTTGGTCCCTCCCTCGTCAGTTGGCGCCCTGTTTCCCCCATAACCAACCGACCCGCGCACATTCTAATCCGTGTGTCTATAGCATGAAAGACACGAAAAGCGTGTTCCCCTCCCTCTTTCTTTGGAAATGCGCGCCAAGATCGTAAACCAAGGGTGAAATGCCCCCACGAATCCGGGAGGGGGGCGGATCCATGGTCGCGTGAAAGGAGCGATTTGGTTGCAGATGAGAGGGAGTGTTAAGGTAATCGTAACGATCCAGCGAAAAGATTGAGAAGGGTCCGTCATGACGGATCGAGTCGTTGGGTCAGGAACGGGTAAGCAGGGGGAGGGCCGATAGCTGATGGGCGAGCATCAGCGGGCGCCGTCGAAAGAGACCGGTACGAGCCAGTGTTGGCGAGTCATGAATAAACGAAACCATCCCCGGAACATGCCGTTGCGGTCGGCTCGTTTGCGTGGGTGGGCGTTTGTGGCGGTCGTCATGACATGGCTGGTATTGGGCTTTTCCGGCAAGGCGTTTGCGCAGACTCCTCCCGATATCGACCCGCATGAAGGAGACCAGTCCCTCGAATTGAACCGGACTGGTGCGCAGGCCAGCCTGGCAAGGCGGGCCGTGGCGTTGGCGGAGCGCATTCAGGCCGACGATCTCGTTTTGCGTGAGCGGCTTTTCGCCAGTCTGGCGCGCCAGGTGGAGCAAGCGCACGGCTGGGATCGTCTCTTTCTCCTCTACCGTCTCACCGGTCTGAACGGCGATCTTGAGCGCTGGGACGAGGCGCGCAAATGGTCGAACCGTCTCGCGCAGGAGGCTGCCGCACAGGATGATGCGACTTTTGTGCGGATCGCCAACATCTATGAGGTTGTCAGCGAGGGGCTTTCCGTCGGCTACGAGGAGACGCTGGAAAGATTGAAGGCGCTGCGCGATAAGGCCGTTGCGGCCAAGGATCCCGTGGCCGTGATTCAAGCCGAAGAGATGATCGCGCTCACCGCACCGGCGACCGGCCAGGTCAACCGGGCCCTGGTGGCGGTGCGCCGCGCGCTTGAGGAACTTCAGCGCTATGAGGGGCCGTTGCGTCCGCGTTTGGCCGTCGAGCTGAGTATGACGCTTGGTTACGTCTATGCCGGCCTCAGAGATCTCGAGCTCATGCTCAAGCGCTACGAGACGGCGGTCGAGGATGCCGAGCGGAGCAAGGAGCCGCTCGATGGCGAGACCATCATCTACAATATCGCGCGCGTGCTGATCGAGCGGCACCAGTACGAGACGGCGCGCCGGCTTTATGAGATCCTCTACGATATTTCCGCCACGAACGGGCGGCCGGACAGCACCTTCTATCCTCTATACGGGCTGGCCTTGACGGCCTTTGAGCTCGAGAATTTCCAGAAAGCCGTGGAATATACCCATCGGGCTTGGGAGGTTTGGGAGCCGGATGTGCGGTTCGCGGCCCGGCTCAATGTCATCGAAGCCATTGCCCAAGCCCGTCTTGGCCACTTGCAGGCCGCCCAAGCCAAGGCGCGCGCCTTCGAGCGGTTTCTGGCCGATCACCCCGAATTCGATCGGGGCGAGCTGGGTGCGCTCAAATTGCGCGTGCATGCCGAACTGGCGGCGGCGAAAGGGGACACGCGCACGGCGCTGGCGCTCATGCGACGCTATGTCAAGGCACGGGTGGAAGCCGTTCGCCAGGCCTTCACGGAAGACGTTCAGGCGATCCGCGCCCGGCTGGAGACCGAAATCGGTCAGGAGCGGGCCGAGCGCGCCTTGGCCGAACAACGCCAGCTGCTTGCGGCGCAAAAACTGCGGGAACAGCAATTGTGGGTGGCCTTGTTCGGCGCCCTGGCCCTGTTTGCGCTGGTCGGATTTCTCTACCAGCGCCGGATGGCGGGCGCGCTGGAAGAGGCCCGCAGACGAGCCGAATCCGCCAGTCAGGCCAAGTCCGCCTTTCTTGCCAACATCTCTCATGAACTGCGCACCCCCTTGAATGCCATCATCGGTTTCTCGGAACTGGTGGTCACGGAGATGTTCGGACCGCTCGGCCATGCGCGCTATCGCGAATATGGTGAGGCGATCCTGCGGTCAGGTCGGCATCTGCTCGATATCATCAACAATGTCCTCGATCTCTCGCGGGTAGAGGCCGGGCGCATGGATCTGCAGGAAGAAACGCTTTCCGTGAGCGAGCTCGTGTCCCCGGTCGTCAGCATGCTGCTGCCGGCGATGGAAAAGCGCAATCAGCAATTCGTGGAGCGCATTGAAGAACCGGAGTTGCTGATCACCGTTGATTCCCGCCTCCTGCGTCAGGCCCTGATCAACCTACTCTCCAATGCCTCCAAGTTCACACCGCAAGGCGGAGAAATCCGATTGGAGATCGTGCGGCTGCCCCAGGGGGATTTGATGCTCGCCGTGGTCGATAACGGCATCGGCATGGACGAAGAAGAGATCCGGGTCGCGCTGGAACCGTTCGGGCAGGTGCAGTCTGTCATGTCGCGCAACCACGAAGGGTCCGGTCTCGGTCTGACGCTGGTCAAGACCTTCGTAGAGCTGCATGGCGGGCGCTTCATTCTGCGTTCGCGAAAAGGAGAGGGCACCCGGGCCGAAATTCGCATACCGGCGCGGCGGGTGCTGGAGGGCGCCGATCGGCGGGAAGAAGATCACGCTTTGCGGGTCGCTTCCGGATGATCAGGCCGGCAGTTGGTGCGACTGAAAAAAGGTGTCGCTTGTCAGCTGCCACTCGATAACCTAGTGTGACAAGGAAAAAAAACGGGGCAAAGAGGGGACGGCCTTCCTTTCTTTCGCGTCGGCCGGCGTGGCGAGGAAGGAGCGGCTGAAGGAGGGGCGATGATGGCGGCATCTCTCCTGCATGACCGGGCGGACTGGGCGCGGGAATCGGGGACGGGCCGGCGCCGGAAGGCGCATCCGCTGGTTTGCGCCTTGCAATCCTTTCCGCTGGCGGTCGCTTTTCTGGGCTTTTTGGCCGGCGGCGTGACGCTCGCCTGGCTGCGTCCGGTCCCCGATCTTGCTCGTGAAATACAATTGTGTCGCCAGGTCGCCCTTGTCGAGAAGGGCCGCGCGTGGAAGGCGGCAAGGGTGCAACTCATGCGCCGATCGGAGCAGATCCTCACGCCGGAACAGGCTATTCGTCTGCTCTATCCCAACTACACCCCACAGCTGGTGTCCGCCTTGCGCTTTCGGCCACCGCCCGCGCCCCACAATATCGACGTCATCCAGGCAGCCACCAGTAGGAGTTTGCGCCGGATCGCGCTTGCGATTCACAACAAGAGCGGCGAACACATCACGGTGTCCTGTCGGTTCCTGCGTTTGGATGGACACACCCAGTGGCTCGATTCCGCGGACCGATCACAGCTGCTGTTCGCCGCGGTTGTCGGGAAGTTCGGGGCGGAGGCCGATACATGCTGCATCTATCAGGACGATCGGGTGCAATAGGATTCGGTTCTGCGTCCATGGTTGGTCTGACGAGGGGCGGCAGACCACGGTGCGCGTGCGGGGTTTGGGGTACGGCCGCTGGTGGATGGCGGCGAATGGGATGGAGGCGAGGCGTGCCCTTTGTGCGGGATGCCGCCTCTTCTGCTAGACGGTCGGCTTGATCTCGAAGCGGGCGGGCACGATTCCCTGGGCCGGCTCCACGGCCACCGATTCCACACGCGCGGCCGGCGGGCCTTGATGGGCGGCCGCGATCATCTCTTCCACCTTGTCCGGAGGACCGACGAGCAGCATCTCCACGGAACCATCGCGCCGATTGCGCACGAAGCCGTGCAGCCCTCGCCGCCGCGCTTGCGCTTCCGCCCAGGCGCGGTAGAAGACGCCTTGCACCTTGCCGGTAATGCGCAGTCTGACCGCTTTCATGGGCCTGGCTCTCCCGCCTCGCACGCGCCTGTCGCAGCGCTGGCGGGAAAAATAGCGCGCTCCTTGGGCGATGAGAAGAGGAAGAACTGGCTGTTTCTCTTCCCTCCCACTCGGTGATCGGCTATCAGCGGGGCGCAGAGGCGCGGCCAGGCTGCGCAGGCGCCGGTGAGTGAGACGTCATGACTTGAGATCCCTCCCGGGCGAAGGGCGGGCAAAGGGAAAGGCGCGTATCGGACCATGGCGATCCTCAAGTCCGCGATCGACCCTCGCGATTCCACATTCCAGCGCAATGCCGAGGCGATGGCGGCGCTGGTCTTGGATCTGAAGGAGAAGACGGCGCGTATCGCCGAAGGCGGGCCGCCGCACGCGCGTGCGCGTCACAAGGCCCGCGGCAAGCTGCTCGTGCGCGAGCGTATCGACCTGCTGCTGGACTCCGGCGCACCGTTTCTGGAGCTCTCGCAGCTGGCCGGCACCGATCTGTATGAGGATGACGTGCCGGCGGCCGGTATCGTGACCGGCATCGGGCGGGTCAGCGGTGTGGAGTGTATGATCGTTGCCAATGATGCCACCGTCAAGGGCGGCAGCTACTACCCAGTGACGGTGAAGAAGCATTTGCGCGCCCAGGAAATTGCCCAAGAGAATCGTCTGCCCTGCATCTATCTGGTGGATTCGGGCGGCGCCAATCTTCCGCGTCAAGACGAGGTGTTTCCGGACAAGAACCATTTTGGCCGCATCTTCTACAATCAGGCGCGGATGTCGGCCGCCGGGATCCCACAGATTGCGGTGGTGATGGGCTCCTGCACGGCCGGCGGCGCCTATGTGCCGGCGATGGCGGATGAGAGTATCATCGTTCAGAACCAGGGCACGATCTTCCTGGGCGGGCCGCCGCTGGTCAAGGCCGCGACCGGCGAGGAGGTCTCGGCCGAGGAGCTGGGCGGCGGCGATGTCCATGCGCGCATCTCGGGCGTGGTGGATCACCTGGCGAAAGATGACGCCCAGGCGCTCATGATGGCGCGCCGTATCGTGGCGCGCCTCAATTGGGAAAAGCAGGGGCGGCTCGCAATCAGCGAACCGCGCGAGCCGCTCTACGATCCGGCCGAGATCGGCGGCATCATCCCAGCCGATCCCCGCCAGCCCTATGACGTGCGGGAGGTGATCGCGCGGCTCGTTGATGGTTCGGAGTTCGACGAGTTCAAGAAGAACTATGGCACGACGCTGGTCACCGGTTTTGCCCGCATCTGGGGCTATCCGGTCGCGATTCTCGCCAACAACGGCGTGTTGTTCTCGGAATCGGCTGTAAAAGGCGCGCATTTCATTGAGCTTGCCTGTCAACGGCGCATTCCGCTCGTCTTTCTCCAGAACATCACCGGTTTCATGGTCGGCAAGAAATACGAGCATGGAGGCATCGCCAAGGACGGGGCGAAGCTGGTGACCGCCGTCGCCTGTGCGGATGTGCCCAAGTTCACGGTGATCATCGGCGGATCCTTTGGAGCCGGCAATTACGGCATGTGCGGCCGCGCCTATGGACCGCGGTTTTTGTGGATGTGGCCGAACGCGCGTATATCGGTGATGGGCGGCGAACAGGCGGCGAATGTGCTCGCCACCATCCGGCGCGATTCCCTGGCCAAGAAGGGCGAGGCCTGGCCGGCCGAGGAAGAAGAGGCCTTCAAGGCACCGATCCGCGAGCAGTATGAGCGTCAGGGTCATCCCTACTATGCCAGTGCGCGCATCTGGGACGACGGCGTGATTGCACCCGAAGATACGCGGCGTGTGCTGGCGATGGGGATCTCGGCCGCTCTTAATGCCCCCATCGCCGACACCCGTTTCGGTGTTTTCCGGATGTAGGATGGGTTGGCGGAACGCGGGAAGGAGCAGGGGATGTGTGGGATTCTAGATGTTGAGATAAGCGGGGACGGCGTTGCCACCGTCTGGCTGAATAGACCGGATGTGCACAACGCCTTCAACGAAGGGCTGATCGCGGCGCTCTCGCAGGCCTTCGATGCCCTGGGCCGGGATGAGGCCGTGCGTGTCGTCATCCTGCGCGGGCGTGGGGCGAATTTTTGCGCCGGTGCCGATCTCGACTGGATGCGGCGTGCGGCCGACTTCGGTCCCGATGAGAATCGCCGGGATGCCGAGGCTCTCTCCGATATGCTCCATCGCGTGAACAGCCTGCCCAAGCCGACGGTGGCCCTCGTTCAAGGGGCGGCGGTGGGCGGCGGTGTGGGGTTGGTCGCCTGTGCCGATATCGTGGTCGCGGTCCGCGATGCCCGTTTTGCCTTCACCGAAGTGCGTCTCGGTCTGACGCCGGCCACCATCAGCCCCTATGTGATCGCGAAGATCGGGGAAAGCGCGGCGCGCCGCTGGTTCCTGACCAGCGAGCGTTTCGATGCAGTGGCGGCCCATGAGATGGGGCTCGTGCATGAGCTGGTGGGGGCGGCCGAGGATCTCGATACCGCAGCCCAACGCATCACCGGTATGCTGCTTTCGGCGCCGCCCGGTGCGCTTGCCGCCACCAAGGCGCTGATCGCAACCGTCAAGGGCCGGCCGATCGATGCCGCGCTGAGGCAGGAGACGGCACAGATCATCGCCGCGCGTCGCGACAGCGCAGAAGCACGCGAGGGCATCGCCGCCTTCTTCGATCGCAGACGCCCCTCCTGGGCACCGGAGAAGAACAAGGGCTGACATCACGACCCTATAACGGCCCATCATTGAAGGGAAGGATGGCTTTCCGTGTCGTTGTTCCAGCGCATTTTGATCGCAAACCGGGGAGAGATCGCCCGACGCGTCATCCGCAGCTGCCGGGCGCTCGGGATTGCGTCGGTGGCTGTTTATGCCGAACCCGATCGGGATGCGCCCTATGTGCGCGAGGCGGACGTGGCTTTTCCTCTGACCGGCAGCGATCCCCGGCAGGCCTATCTGGACGGTGCGGCGCTGATCGCCGTCGCCCAAGCCGCAGGTGCCGAGGCGATCCATCCTGGTTACGGCTTCCTTTCGGAGAATCCGGCCTTTGCGGACGCCTGTGCGCAAGCCGGGATCGTCTTCATCGGCCCGTCACCCGAGGCGATGCGCGCGATGGCCGAAAAGGATGCCGCCAAGCGTCTG
>CAZJPA010000016.1:0-23149 GCA_964547755.1 uncultured Sphingomonadales bacterium | reverse complement strand
GCCCCAGACCGGAGACGCTTTCTTCCCCCAGCCTGGCCATGGGGGATGGGGCTGGTCGCAAGGAGAGCTGTAAGGCTGATCGGAGACGTAGATGACACGCCCTGCTCGATCGATTGATGGGCAATATAATTACATATTGCCCGGTACGGAAGCAGAAATTTCGCTTAAGTGATGAAAATCATACATATATGGGGGTGGATGTTACGGGCCGGCATGCGCAAGGGGCGGATCTTCCGGACCGCAGCGGCGACAAGACCGTTGAGGGCAGGGATTGGAGATGCTGGGACGTGGTCCATCTCGTAAGTGGACACCTATGGCCGATTGCGTCCGTCTCGATCGGTTCGGGCCGGCGGCGTGTGATCGTCCGTGCTGGTGCGACGTGCTGGGGCGATCGGATGCTGTTGGTGAGAGATGGTCGGTCTTCCCGTCGGTGGGGACGGTCGTGGTTGCGGGAAGGTGGCCCGCCGGCGGGGCGGGCGCACATCGGGCGGGTGCATTTGGCCCTGGAGCGACGGTGGAGGCGGGCGAAGCGGCACCTTTATCAGGGAGGGGGCTGTTTGCGACAGGCGGCCGGAAGGGCGAGGAGATGGATGCGCAGCGCAACATCGGGTGCCGTGGCCTCGGCGATCGCGCCGGCGCCGATGTGATAAGTCGTCCGGTCGATCACGGCGCGGGCTTCGGCCTTCCATTCTTTGTCGTCGGCGGGGGTGAGCCAGATATCGAGAGCAAGCGGCGCGCTGCGGCCCTTGAGATACAGCCGTCCTTCGGTGCGGTAGTGCCGACGCCAGCCGTCTTTTTCGACAAGATTCAGACCCGCGGCCGTGAATTCCGCCTGTGGATGGCGGTCCGGGTCGAACCAGGTGGGATCCATGAGCAAATCCACCGCTTCGGGGTCGGAGGCATACAGGCTTGCGATGGGGATGCGGACGTGGATGCGGGCTGTTTCGGGATGATCCGGGTCGAAACGGATGGCGACATCCGCCTGGTGGAATCCCCCGACGATCGGTGTGTCGCCCCAGCGCGCTTGCCAGGTGAGGGAAAGACTGTCTGGTGCGACCTGCCAGCAGCTTTGAGCGGTATCGGAGGCCGAAGTGGCGGCGGCTGCGCGTTCGGCCGGGTATACCGTCAAGGCGGCGCTTAGAAGGCCGAGGAAGACATGCGCGCCATAAGGCCGCATCACGTCCGTCCCAGCATCCGGCGCAGCACCCCATCACGCCGGACGAAGTGGTGATAAAGTGCGCCCGCCACATGCATGAGCACGAGCACCAGAATGAGAGACGCCATCACCTCATGCGCCTCTTCGAAAATCGCGCTCAGGCTCTTGTTCGGCCCCATCAGCTTCGGCACTTCGAACAGGTCGAAGAACATGATCGGCAGCTGGCGCTCGGCGGTGGACACGCGCAGCCAGCCGGACAACGGCATCAGCAGGATCAGCGCATAGAGTGCCCAATGGACGACGCGCGCCAACCGCACCTGCCAGAGCGGCTGATCGACAGGCGGTCTCGGAACCGGCTCCCACAGGCGCCACAGGATTCGCGCACCCGCCAGCAGAAGGATCAGCAGGCCAAAGGACTTGTGCCATTGAAAGAGGGCGAAGCGCAGATTCCGGTCACTCACCCACTCACTCATCGCCTCGCCCAGCAGCCATTGTCCGATCACCAGGAGCGCGATCGCCCAATGGAAGGCGATCGCCACCCAGCCATAGCGGTCTTGCGTATTATGCATGCCGATCTTGCTCATTGGCCGCTCCCTGTCCTCCGTTCCGGCCCTTGTGGGCGGTCTGTCACTCCTCGGCGTCCTGGCGGAGCAGTTCGGTGGAGACGAAGATTCCGACCGCGTCGGAGACCATCGGCACATAAGCGCCCATGCCGAAGTCGGAGCGTTTGATCACGGCACGGGCATCGAAGCCGGCGGCCTTGACCTTGCGAATGGGGTGATCGCCCAGTTTGTTGAGCACGACTTCGAGCACCGCCGGTTTCGTGATGCCCTTGATGGTCAGCTTGCCGTGCACCTGTGCGCTCTGCGGCCCCGTGCGCACGACCTTATCGCTGACGAATGTGGCGGTCGGGTATTTGGCGGCGTCGAAGAAGGCGGGGCTCAACAATTCCTGCTGCAGCTTGTCGCTGGCCACCCACAGGCTCGGGATTGCGATCGTCACCGTCAGTCGCGAATTCTCCGGATTATCCGGGTCCAGCCACAACTCGCCGGAAAACCGCTGGAAATGACCGTAACTCGTCGAAAACCCCAGATGCTGCCAGGCAATGCCGAGGTAGCTGTGGGCTGGATCGAAGGTATAGCGTTCCGATGCGCTCCAGGCTTGCCCCCCATTCATCCCAAGTATCAGCAGCGCCCACAGCGCCCCTTGCAGCCATGCCGTGGTCGCCGTTCGTTCCCGTTTTCCACGCATAGTCCACATGCTCCACCCTCCCGTTGTTTCGCGCTCATGCGCACAAGCATGCACGTTCCCCCGCTGTCTCGGGGAGACGTTCAGCCTAGTGAATCAGCCTAGTGAATGAGACGCAAAAGTCCAGTCCGGACGGCGGCAACCAAAGTTGGCAGAGCCACCTGCGCCTTCGGCAGGCGGATTCCTGCCGGTGGAGAAGAGGCGGGAATCCAGCAGGCGGGCGGCTCTCTATCGACCGGGAGAAAGTGGATCAGATCGCAAGGAGATCCTGTTCTGCCGTCAGCCCCGCACGGCGGATGGCGGCCGTCAGCGTGTTCGCGAGCAGCATCGCGATCGTCATCGGCCCCACGCCGCCGGGCACCGGTGTGATCGCGCCGGCGACTTCCGCCGCCTCCGCGAAGGCGACGTCGCCGACCAGCCGGCCCTTCCCTTCGCCATCGGTCGGGGGCGGGCGGTTGATGCCGACATCGATCACGATCGCCCCAGGCTTGATCCAGTCCCCGCGGACCATCTCGGCCCGCCCTACGGCCGCCACCAACACATCGGCCTCGCGCGCCAGGGCCGGCAGATCGCGGGTGCGCGAATGGGCGAGGGTTACCGTTGCATGCGCCTGCAGCAGCAGCAGCGCCATCGGCTTGCCGACGATGTTGGACCGCCCGATCACCAGGGCGCGCGCGCCGGACAGGTCGGATCGCACCATGCGGATGAGGTGCAGACAGCCGCGCGGCGTACAGGGAACGAGCCCGGGGGCGCCGGTGAGCAACCGTCCGGCATTCATGGGGTGAAAGCCGTCCACATCCTTGGCCGGGTCGATCGCCTCGATGATCCGCGCTTCGGTGATATGAGCGGGCAATGGCAATTGGACGAGAATGCCGTCCACGCGTGGGTCGAGATTGCGTGCCGCGATACGGTCGAGCAGGTCGGCCTCGGTGGTCTCGCTCGGCAAGCGTTCGACCCAGGAAGCGAACCCCGCCGCTTCCGCCGCCCGGGCCTTGTTGCGGACGTAAACCTCGCTTGCCGGATCCTCGCCCACCAGGATCACATGCAGCCCCGGTGGGCGCCCGATCTGGTCCTGGAAGGCCTGGGCCTTCTCGCGCAGCCGTTCACGAATACGGGCGGCTTCCGCCTTGCCGTCGATGATTGTTGCCGTCATCCTCACCTTGTCCCGTCTGATATGAGCGATTGCAGGAGCGACGGCGGGAGCCGGGCGATTCCCAAAAGCGCCGTCGCGGCCTTCGCGCCTGCCTGTCGCCCGGCAAGAGGGTGATCGTCAAGTCTTCCCGTCATCGCAGAGCGCGGCGAGCCGAGCGATGACATCCTTGCCCGTGGCGGCGATTCGCAGCCGCTTGTCCCGCGCCGTCTCGCCTGCGGTGATCGTGATGACCGATTTCGGCAGGTGCAACGTCTTGGCCAGCAGGGCGATGACCGCCGCATTCGCCTTGCCCTTGTCGGGTGCGGTCCGCACCCGCACCACGAGTCGCCGTCGGCCGGCTGCATCTTCACGCGTGCCGACGATCGCACCCCGTCCCGCCTTCGGGATGACTTTGACCGCCAGTTCCAGGCTGTCATCGCTGCAACGATAGGGCATGGCGCCGGGCCTTCAGGCGAAGCGCTCATCCGAGCAGCAGCGGGCGCAAATCGAGCCAGAGGAAATTGCGCAGAAAATAGATCAGCAGCAGCGCGACAAGCGGCGAGATATCCACATGGCCGATCAGCGGCACGACCCGTTGAATGGGTCTGAGCACCGGGCGGGTGAGCGCGTCCAGGACATGCATCACGCTGCGCACGAAGGGCTGGTAGCTGTTGATGACGTTGAAGGCCACCAGCCAGCTCATGATCACCCAGATGATCAGTAGCCACTGATAAAGGCCGAGCACGGCGTCGATCAGAAGGAAAAGGGCGTGCATGGCTGTCTGCCTTTCGCGTGGCTGCGGTCGTCCTGCCGCATGCCTAGCCGCAAATCGGGCGTCAAGACAAGGTGGCGCGCTCTTCTCCGCCGCACGGCTCGCGCAAAGGGCATTGCGCTGCAAGATCCTTTCGCAATGCCGAAAGAGAATGTCCGCACCGGCCTGGTCACTCTTTATCAACTCAGTTTCGGAGAGCAAGCGCCGCGTTAGGAGAGTGAGCCCGCGCAAGAGGGTGAGGGGACCATGCTCCCTCCTGCGTCATTCGCCGGTTTAGCCGGCGAATCCAGCAAGCGGTAAAGCCTATCTCCGGCGCTGGGGGGCTGTTTTCGCTGTTCGCTGGATCCGCCGGTCTTGGCCGGCGGATGACGAGGGAGAGAGCTGGCGGATGCCGACGAAAGAGGAGACGCCGGCCGACGAGAAGAGAAGGGTCGGCGGATGACGAAGAGAGAGGGATGGCGGATTACGAAGAAGGGAAAGGCGGATGACGGTCCGTGACCGGTCCTCAGTGGGCAGATGTCGGTGATCTGTCGACACTCGGCGGATGACATTCCCTCCCCCATCATTCGCCGGTTTAGCCGGCGAATCCACTAAGCGATGAGGATGTCCCCCTCACCGTCATCCGAAGGGGGCGGTGATGCTGCGCGCGGGCTCGGTGAACCAGCGCGGGCCGGCTGCCGTCATATACAGGCAGTCTTCCAGCCGCACGCCGAAGCGGCCCGGCAGATAGATCCCCGGCTCGATCGACAGGCACATGCCGATATCAAGCGGTGTCGTATCCGAGCCCACGAAGTAGGGCGGCTCGTGGCCTTCGATGCCGATTCCGTGTCCGGTGCGGTGCGGCAGGCCGGGCGTGCGATAGCCGGGGCCGTAGCCACGAGATTCGAGAAAGCGGCGGGCCGCCTGGTCCACCTGCGCACAGGGGGCGCCGAGCTGTGCGGCCGCGAAGGCGATCTCTTGGGCGCGGCGCGCATCCTCCCAGACGCGGCGCTGTTGGGCGTCGGGTTCGCCATGGACGAATGTGCGCGAGATGTCGGACTGGTAGCCATGGACGCTGGCACCGCAGTCGAAGAGTACAACATCACCCTCATGCAGTCGCTGCGGCATCGTGGAGCCGTGCGGATAGGCACTCGCCTCGCCGATCTGGACGAGGGAGAAGACCGGCCGCGCGCCCCGCCGGCGGGTTTCGGTATCGATGAGGGCGGCGATGTCGCCGGGTGTCATACCGGTCTCGATCCGGGCTGCGGTCGCGCGCATGGCGGCGAAGGTGATAGCAAAGGCCGCCTGCATGAGCGCGAGTTCGGTGGCCGACTTGCGCATGCGCAAGGGCGCGATCATCGCCGTGCCGTCTGTGACGGCGGCATCGGGATCCGCGCCGGCCAGGCCGCTGCGGATGAACAGGCGGGTATCGCCGGCAAGCGCCATCCGGCGCGGCCGCGGTGTCTGGGGCTTTGGCACGGCCTGCCAGATTCGCGCAAAAGGAGACTCGTCCTCCTCCCACGGATGAATGGGACCGGGCAGGATGATGCGCTCTTCAAGCCGCGGCACCTCGAATGCGGGCGAGATGTAGTGCGGTGGGCCGTCAGCCAGGATCAGCACGCCATGCACGCGTTCCGAGCGTCCCCAGCGGACGCCCGTCAGATAGAAGAGATTGGCACCCGGCTCGGCGAAGAAGGCGTCGATACCGTGCTTGCGCATCGCTTGCTGAAGACGCGCGATGCGGTCCTCGTATTCCGCACGCCCAATCGGCGGGGGCAGCTTTTCGGTGTTTTTGTGGGTGCGGCCGACAGCCGGCCCGGCCTTGTCCGCTCCGGGCTTCTTGCCGTCGTCGGGGGAGGGATCACAGGCCGCAAGCGTCACCAGTCCCAGACCGGCGGCGGTCCGTAGCAGGTTGCGGCGGGTGACGCGCGGTCCGACCGTCGGTGATGCGGGCGGACCGCTTTGCTGAGATGTTTTCGTCATGTCTTCCTCCCCTCACCGGCTTGCCGACACAGCGATCTTCAACAGCCGACACAGCATCTCCAACAAACGAGGCGCAAAAAGGCGAATCCGGGCCGGTCATTTATTTCGGAATCGAAACGATCCGTTGTCCAGGTGGCTGGGGATGGCGACCATCAGTCGGCGAAGGCCTCTTCCCATGTGCCCTGGGTGGCGGCGCGGGAATATTCGGTGGCGCGGTTTTCGAAGAAATTGGTGTGTTCCAGCGCATTCAGCATGGCGTCGAGCCAGGGCAGGGGATTGCGATCGAGACCGTATTCGGGTTCCAGCCCCAGCTGGGTCAACCGGCGATCGGCGATGTAGCGGATATAGCGCTTGACGTCATCGGCCGTGAGCCCCTCCACGGGTCCAAGCCCAAAGGCGAGATCGATGAAAGCGTCCTCCAGCCCCACGATGGTCGTGCAGGCTGTGCGGATGCGTCTGCGCAGAGCCTCCGTCCAGACATCCGGGTTTTCGGCGATGAAGGTTTTGAACAGGCGGATGATGGACTGGCAATGCAGGGTCTCGTCACGCACCGACCAGGAGATGATCTGGCCCATACCCTTCATCTTGTTGAAACGCGGGAAGTTGAGCAGCATCGCGAAGCTGGCAAACAGCTGCAGGCCTTCCGTGAAGGCGCCGAAGACGGCGAGTGTGGTGGCGATGTCCTCTTTCGTTTCGGTTCCGAAACGTTGCATGTAATCATATTTCGCGCGCATCTCGGCATATTCGAGGAAGGCCGAATACTCGGTTTCCGGCATGCCGATGGTATCCAGCAGATGCGCATAGGCGGCGATATGCACGGTCTCCATATTGGAGAAGGCCGCCAGCATCATTTGCACTTCGGTGGGTTTGAAGACGCGGGCATAGTGCTTCATGTAGCAGTTGTTCACCTCGATGTCGGACTGGGTGAAGAAGCGGAAGATCTGGGTGAGCAGATTGCGCTCGGGCTCAGAGAGCGTCTGGCGCCAGTCGCGCACATCGTCGGCCAGCGGCACCTCTTCGGGCAGCCAGTGAATGCGCTGCTGCGTCAACCAGGCCTCATAGGCCCAAGGATATGCGAAGGGCTTGTAGGCGATTCTCTCTTCCAGAAGGGACATGGCCTGCTCCCTCACCTCTCTTCAGCCGTTTTTGATATGATTTATCATCGGTCGACCCGAAACAGAACGATGCGATTCGTATTCGTCCCAGCCGCGTTATTCCTGACCCCCCAGCAATTGGCGGTCTTGGTGAAGGCCTGGTCATTGACGATGACACCCAATGCCTTGAGGGCAAGACTCCCGGCCGCCCGTAGCACTTCCTTCTCAAGGAGGACCCTGCCCGCGCGCACCTCACCCACTTCGAAGGCGATGTGACCGCCGGCCTTCACCACACGTGCCAGCTCCTTCAAGACGGCACTGATGATGAAGACGCGCCATCCTGCGACGGATCGGTGATGGGCCAAGGCCACCCCAGCCGGATCGATGCCCATGAACCAGCATCGCAACCAATTGTCTTGCTCGTAGTTGACCACATCAAGAAAGGGCGGAGATGTGACCACGAGAGAAACGCTGTTGGACGGGATCTCGGGGGTGCACCGCGCATCACCACTCAACAGCACGTGGCTGGGAGACCGCACCCCACCAAGGGACAGCAGGCTCTTCGATTTCTTCAAAATCAGTCCTTTGACATCCCGCACAGGAGGGGTCTGTCCCAGACGCTGATTGATTTTGCGTTGTCGCGCAACGGATACGGCCTGGTTGGGCGGCAGGGTATAGACGGAAAAGAAGCCTTTGGAATGTCCCGTCAATCGGTTGATGGCGACCATGCGGATCCACTTGTCGACCATATCCAGTCGTCCGGACAGGTCCCGTTCGATCAACCAATTCCGCAATCCTTCGATTTTGGCAAGGACGCTGGGGTGGTAGAAGGCGAGAAGATCCGTATGGGCAAAGTCCGTGAATGTCTCCCAAGGAATCGCATCCAGCCGTGCCGCAATTTCACCGATGGAAGGGCAATTGAGACGTGGTTCCACGAGGGCGCGGGCAAGGGGGTTGATGTCATTGCCGACGGGCACGCGCCGCATCAGAGCCGCTTCAATCAGGGTAGTGCCGCGTCCCATGAAGGGATCATAGACCACATCACCCACACTGGTCAGATGGGCGATGAAAAAGCGCGGCAGCTGCGGCTTGAAGCAGGCCCGGTAGCTGATTTCATGGATCCTGTTGGCCGCTCTTTGCTTCGCCGTCCAGAATTCGTTGATGAAATACGGGATGCCATCATGCCAACGGACGATTGTTCGCCGTCCGAATTGCGCGTATGCCCGGACGCGATCGAGAAATGGTTCACCGGGGGTGGCGCGGTCGGCGGAGTGGAGACCAGGACTAAAGGCGCTTTCAGCCCCCGCGAACAAGCTTGGCTGCGTCTCCATAAAACGGCACCTCCATGACCCGTCTTGCCGTGTATCCGCAACGCACCTGGCTTTTTCAGGGGACGGATGGCTTTCCCCTTACTGGCAGGCCAGGCATTCCTCGTAGTCGGGGGCTTGGACGGTTGGCTGAGCGGCGGCCGGGGCATCCGCGCGCCGGCGCACGACTTCGGCCCGCTGGATCGACTTGGAACGGCAATAGTAGAGGCTTTTGAGCCCCTTCCGCCACGCTGTGAAATGCAGACGATGGAGGTCGCGTTTGTGGATATTGGCCGGCAGGAAGATGTTGACGGATTGCGCTTGGTCGATCAGCGGCGCGCGGTCGGCCGCCAGTTCCACCACCCAACGCTGATCGATTTCGAAGGCGGTGCGGAAGACAGCCTTGTCGTCCTCGCTCAAGAAGTCGAGATGCTGAACCGAGCCTTCGGCCGTCATGATCTCGGCCCATACATCTTCGTCGTTGCGGCCCTTTTCCTCCAACAATGCCGCAAGCTGCCGGTTGCGCACGGCGAAGCTGCCGGACAAGGTCTTGTGAAGATAGGCGTTGCCGGCGATCGGCTCGATCCCGGGCGAGGTGCCGCCGCAGATGATCGAGATGGAAGCCGTCGGCGCGATCGCCGTCTTGTTCGAAAAACGCTCCATGATCCCGTAGTCGGCGGCGTCCGGGCAAGCCCCGCGCTCCGCAGCCAGCATGCGCGAGGCACGGTCCACCTCAGCCTTGATGTGACGGAAGATCTTGAGATTCCAGGCCTTGGCCAGCGCGGATTCGAAGGGGATGCGCTTGTTCTGAAGAAATGAGTGGAAGCCCATCGCACCCAGCCCCACCGAGCGCTCGCGCATCGCCGAATAGCGGGCGTTCGCGTGACCCGGGATGTCTTTGGCGCGGGTGATGTAGTCTTCGAGCACATTGTCGAGAAAGCGCATCACATCCGGGATGAACTGGTCGTCGGCATGCCAGTCGTCCCATTTTTCGAGATTGAGCGAGCTCAGGCAGCACACGGCGGTGCGCTTGCGTCCCAGATGGTCGATGCCGGTGGGCAGCGTGATCTCCGAACACAGATTGGATGTCTTGACCGTCAGCCCCGCCAATTTGTGATGCTCGGGGATTGTGCGGTTCACGGTGTCCGAGAACACGAGATACGGCTCGCCCGTTTCGATGCGGGCCGTCAAGAGCCGGATCCAGATCTCGCGGGCCTTGACTGTGCGCACCACATGGCCGTCCTTGGGGCTTACGAGCGGCCAGTCCTCATCGCGTTCGACGGCGCGCATGAAGGCGTCCGGGATCAGCACGCCATGGTGGAGATTGAGCGCCTTGCGGTTGGGGTCGCCCCCTGTGGGGCGCCGCAGTTCGATGAACTCCTCGATCTCGGGGTGCGAGACCGGCAGATACACGGCCGCCGAACCGCGCCGCAGGGAGCCCTGGCTGATCGCAAGAGTGAGCGAATCCATCACCCGGATGAAGGGGATGATGCCGCTCGTCTTGCCGATGCCGCCGACCGTCTCGCCGATCGACCGCAGGTTCCCCCAATAGGAGCCGATGCCGCCGCCCTTGGCCGCCAGCCAGGCGTTTTCCGTCCACAGCGCGATGATGGACTCCAAGCTGTCTTCTGCTTCGTTCAGAAAACAGGAGATCGGCAATCCCCGGCTTGTGCCGCCGTTGGAGAGCACCGGTGTCGCCGGCATGAACCACAGCTTCGAGATATAGTCATAGAGCCGGCGCGCATGAGCGGCGTTATCGGCATAGTAGCTGGCGACCCGGGCGAACAGATCCTGATAAGATTCGCCGGGCAGCAGATAGCGGTCCTTCAATGTCGCCTTGCCGAAGGCGGTCAGCAGCGCGTCGCGCGCAGGCTCGATCTCGACCGCCGGATGCCCGCCGACCTGCAAGGGCGGTGACTTCAGCAGCCGTGCTTCTCCTGCCTCAGTCTCGTTTTCGGACAACCGCCCAGCTGGAGCCTCGAACATCGTCCCGCGTCCTCATCCTGCCCGGGGCGCCCGCCCCCATTCCTGTCATATGAGCGCCACACCGCTTGCCTGCAAGCGCCGGCAGGCCTGCTCCATCATATGGAACATAGTGCGAACATCAAGGTCCGACATGCCGCTTTGTGCGGATGATTTTCCCTGCCACCGCCGCGTCGCCATCATGCTAAGGCAGAAAGGCCATTGCCGTCAACATGGCGTGGGTAGACGGTGGCTGCTCTACAAGATGTTGATAACACCGCGCGTATCCTGGGGATAAGCTGTGGGCAAATTCCGGCCCTCTCCTTTTGCCGAGCCGGCAAAGGGGCGTGGCCGGCAGCCGGACCGATAGGCAGCCCTTCGCTCGGCTTCCGGTCAGCCCATGGTCCATGCGCCGGCCAACTGCCAGGCGCGCACGCCCAAAGCGCCTGCGATGAGGAAGGGGCCGAAGGCGAGCGTGTCTGTCGCCCGCGGCCAGCGGCGGCGAAGGAGACCGCTGGCTAGGACGAAGACCAGTCCCATCACGGCCGCGATCAGCAAGGCCATCGGGAGTCCCTGCCACCCCAGCCAGGCGCCGAGGGCGGCCATCAGCAGGGGATCGCCGCCGCCGAGCCCTTCACGCCCGCGCAAGCTGCGATAAGCCTGGCGCAAGAGAGCCATCCCGGCGTAGCCGGCGACGGCTCCGAGCAGCCGTTCCCGCAGTGGGGTGGTCAGCGAGAGGGGAACCAAGGGGTGCGCGGCCAAACTGTCGAGAAGGCCGAGCAGGAGAATCACCGCAACCGCGCCGGTTGGGATCATGAGGTGCCGCGCGTCGATGACGCCGACGGCCAGCAGCAGACCGGCCGTGATCAGCCAGACGAAGGCCTGCACACCCGCAGGGCCGACGGCCACCAGGACAAGGGCAAGCGCGAGCATGACAAGCTCGAAGGCCAGAACGCCGAGGCCGATCGCGGTCCCGCACTGCCGGCAGCGGCCGCGCAGCCACAGCCAGGACAGGATGGGAATCAATTCGATCACCGCCAGCGTCCGCCCGCAATGGTCGCAGCGCGAGCGGCCCGTGATCACCGGCTCCCCGGCCGGCCAGCGCCTGACGAACAGCGCCAGGAAGCTTCCCCAGAACGGAGCGAAGATCACCGTCAGCAGCCGCCAGAACGCGGCCCAGGGAATGTTGGCGAACGAGGCGTCCACCGAGCGTTCCCGCTTATGCCGGCGCGTGCCGGGCTTCGCTGGCCCGTCCGAGTTCGGCGAGGAGGCGGGAGACCCGTTCGCGCAGGCGCTCTTCGGCCCGCGTGACAATCGCCTCCACGACATGGGCATCGCGGAACATGCGCTCGGCCTTGCGGCGCAGCTCCGCGCGTGTGGGCAGCGCAGCGGCCAGCTGTGCTTCGATGGCGGCGATATGGGTGTCGAGCGCCGCGCGGCCGGCTGTCGTGGTCGCCCGCCAGTCCTCGCGCAACTGATGGAGGCCGGCGACAAGATCCGATCGGGAGCGGGCGAATCGGGCCTGCCAGTCCGCCGCTCGATCCTCGAGAGCGGCACCCGCTGCGCTCAGTTGCTGGCGCAGCCGCATCAGGCGCGTCTCGACCTTCAGCCTGGCCAGCAGCTCTTCGGCCGCCCGTTCCAGCGCGCGAGAGGGCACACGGCGGACATTCGCGACCACCGCTTCAGGCGGTGTCCGGAAGTCCCGGACAAGCCCGATCCAACCGAGCAGGCGCAGGATCAACCAGGTGATATCAATCTCGTGCCAGCGAAAGCCCTGGCGCACGCTGGCCGGGTAATAGTGATGGTTGTTGTGCCAACCCTCGCCCATCGTCAGCAGCGCCAGCCACCAGTTGTTGCGGGACGAATCGCCGGTGACATAGCGCCGCCGGCCGATCACATGCGCAAGCGAATTGATCGAGAATGTCGCATGCCACAGCGCCACCGTGCTCCAGAAGAAGCCGACGATCAGCATCGACCAGCCGCCGATCAGCCAGCACAGCACCGCCAGCACCGCAGCTGGAAGATAAGGGTGTCGGTCGAGCCAGACGAGCTCGGGATATTGCGCGAAATCCGGAATCCGGGCGAGATCGGTCTCGCTGGCGCCGGTTTCGAAAAACCAGCCGACATGCGCGCGCCAGAAGCCCTTCTTCAATGGTGAATGCGGATCCTGCTCGGTGTCCGAATATTTGTGGTGATCGCGATGGGTGGCCGCCCACCACAGCACGCCGCGCTGAGCCGACGACTGTGCAAGCAGCGCCAGCAGGAACTGGAAGACGCGTCCCGTGCGATAACTGCGATGCGCGAAATAGCGGTGATAGCCGGCGGTGATTCCGAACATGCGCGCCCAGAACAGGGCGAGCGCAACCAAGATGTCAGCCGTGTTCACGCCCGTCCAGATCGCACCGAGACAGGCCAGGTGCGCCAATCCGAAGGGAATGGTGGACGGCCAGTCGATGGCAGCGCGCGAAGCGGTTTTCCGAGCGGCGCCGCTGATCGGCCGCTCCGACGTCGGTGTCTTGAAAGTCATGAAGTGGTCGTTCCGTTCGTCGATCGTTTGCAACCACAGACATCCATCTCTCCCGCCTCGGAAAAGATGGCAGCTGTCTGCGCCGAGCAGAGCATACGCCGCCTGTGCGCCTGCGACAAGCAAAAAGGAACAATGCGCCGACAAGCAGATCCCAAGGCGCAGTGGGCTTGTCAGAGAGGGGCGTTGCATGATAGGCGCCAAGCCGCCATCTTGCGGTTTGGAGCGGTGGCCGAGTGGTTTAAGGCGCACGCCTGGAGAGCGTGTTGGGGCCACAATGCCCCTCGTGGGTTCGAATCCCACCCGCTCCGCCAGTTCGTCTCGTCATCGGCCTTTCATCGCCGATTTCATCAAGCCCCATCCCATGCCCGTTTGCTGGATTGGGGGGTGCGAGGAATTGGGGCGCGCATCGTCCCCATGCCGTATTCGCCCGTCGCCGGTCGGACAGGTCGCAAGGCGTGTCGGGCGCTTTACGCTGCTGGCGCGCGGGGTTCGGATGCTCAGGCCGAAGTCGCGCCGCCTGGGTACGATGCAGGTGGCCGTCACGCGCCTGGACAGCGGGCGCGGGTGACTTCCTCGCTCCATACCCTGCGCCGCTATACCGCGGTCACGGGCACGGGGATGTGGACCCTGCTGGAAGCGATCGAAACCGCCGCGGCCGGCGGTTGAGCGTGTGGCTGGTCATGGGCGGAAAAAAGCGGAAGACGGGCGCTGCCGTTTTTCTCCCTTTCGGCCTGCTGGTGAGAGTGCCGCGCTGTCCGCTTTTGCCCCACATGGGCAATGCTCTTGACGGCGCTCCCGTGCTTGGCTTAAGGGGCGGCGGACTTGCCGGCCGTATCGCCCGCGGGGCGATGCGGAGAGGAAGCGTATCCATCCGGCGATCGGGAGAGTCTGTGGGGCAGAGCGAACAGGCTCCACTTGAAAGAGGCTCTCTTGGAAATCGAAACGGGAATGCGAGGATCAAAGGCCATGTCGCGGGTATGCGAATTGACGGGCAAGCGGGTGCGCACCGGCATGAATGTCAGCCACAGCCACATCCGCACCAAGCGCCGCTTCAAGCCCAATCTGCAGACGGTGCGGCTGTGGAGCGATGCGTTGGGGCAGAAGATCCGTTTCCGGATCGCAACATCCGCTCTGCGTTCGGTGGATCACAACGAAGGGTTGGACCGTTTCCTGCTCAAAGCGGACGATCGCCAGCTCAGCCCGCGTGCCCGGCGAATCAAGGCTCTCATCCGCGCCCGTTTGGCATCCAACTAGCGAAGCCTTCAGGGCGTGCGCAGCGGAGACGTGCCGCTTCGGGCGGCATGGGCTAATGCGTCGTTTGGGCAAGGCGCGGCCCCGCTGTCCACAAGAAGGTCATGAGTAGGGTGCGCTGGCTGCGGCGATAGTTGTCGTCGCTCATGATCAGGAGACGGGGGCGGCCCTCAGTGTCCGCCTCAACCCACAGGCCTTCGAAATTGTCAACGGTCATGGGCGACGCAAGCCGGGCGAGCAGCTGTCCGGTCAATCGGGCGCCGGGGCGGATGCGCGCGAGCGGAATGGCGACAACCGCCGCTTCCACGCCACTCACCATCCGATAGCGTCGCTCGAGCAGGATCACGCAGCAACCCGGCCAAAGGGCGGCGGCCGTCGGGACGAAACCCTCTTCCACGGGCTGCAGGGTCAAGGGCTGTGCCCGCGACGGATCACGTGTGCTTCCATCGCCCATGTGGGTCTCGATCAGCCAGGCCTGCAGCGCGCCGGTCTCAGAACGTGGGGGGCGGGCGCCCTCGGAAAACACGAGCAGACGGCCGGAGCGGAGTTCGACCGCGGCCTCGATTCCCCGATTGGGAGGATGGGCGAGCACCGGCTTCGGAACCCGCAATGGCTCCGCCATCGCTGTCATGACGGCCAGGAAAGGCGGCCCATGGGTGCCGGCCGGGTAGGTCCACAACCGGTGCCAATGCTCGAAGGCAACAAGGAGTCGCGGGCCGAGGCGACTGGAAAGGGGAGTGAGGGCTTCCGCATCCTCGCCGACCGGTGTGAGGGGCTCGCCACGGAAATCGCGGATGGGGCCCATCACCACATTCTGCAATCCGCGCGGGATGCCGTTGCGGTCGCGTCGCAGCTCGGCCCGCATCCAGAACCCGTTGTCGGAAACCGCAAGCAGAGTCCGACCGGTCCTGTCCAGAACGAAACCGGAAAAGCCGCCGAAGCGATCGTCATGACCGTGAATCTGGAGCCCGGACAGAAAGGTCAGCTTTCCTACGGCATGCGGCTGTTCTGGGGCTGCCGGCGTATAGAGATCCACCGCCGCCACCGTGGTCTTGACGGCGAACAGCTCCTGCGCGTTAAGCGCAGCGGGGGCGGGCACATGCGGCGCTGACTGGTCCGCAGACGCGATCGCCTGCGTGATCCCGCCCGTCCCGCCGGGTGCAAGAACGGCCGCCATCCACAGGATGCCGGCGATCGCGATTCGCGCTCGTCCTCGCAAAAACTTTTGCATCGCACCTCCTGACCCCGCTAGATGCGTCACAGGCCGGAGTATGGTCAAGCGGTCAGTGGAAAGGGTGGCAGGTGGACAGCTGATCATGGCCGAACAGCTTTTCGATCGGGCGCTTTTGCGGCGACGACGCGCTCGCCATCGGCCGGCCGGGCGAGACGAAGACCGTTTCTTCCTGCACGCGGCGGCCGAACGGCTGCTCGCCGAACGGCTCGCCGATCATCGCCGACGCTGGCAGCGGGCCTTGGTGATGGGGCTCACCCGGCCGCTGGCCGTTCCGGCCGAGGCGGTGATCCATGCCGACCTCGTGGCTGAGCGGCTCGTCGCTCGGCCGGGGCTGGTGTGCGACGATGCCGCTCTGCCCTGTGCCGACGGTAGTCTGGACCTCGTGATCTCAAACATGTTGCTCCACTGGGCCAATGATCCGCCGGCCGTGCTGGCGGAGGCATGGCGTGTGCTGCAACCCGATGGTCTTTTTCTGGCCGTCGCCCTGGGCGAAGAGAGTCTGCGGGAGCTGCGGGCCGCGCTGTATGAGGCGGAAGAGCGTGTTGCGGGCGGTATCCATCCGCGCGTCATTCCCTTTATTCCGGTCAGGCAGGCGGGCGATCTTCTCCAGAGGACGGGTTTTGCGCTCTCGGTCGTTGATCTGGAACCGCTGGTCGTGCGCTATCGTGCCCCTGAGCGGCTGCTGGCCGATATCCATGCGATGGGCGAGGCCCAGGTGCTGACATCTCGTCCCTCCTGGTCGCGTCGGCTGGAGGCGGCCACGCTTTCCGCGCTCGACGCCCGGCGTGATGCCGAAGGCCTCGTCCCGATCACTTTCCATTTCGTGGTGATGGCGGGCTTCAAACCGGCGCCGGATCAGCCGCGTCCGGCCCGGCGTGGCAGTGGGCAGGTCTCGCTCGCCGCTGTGCTGGGGCGCCGACCCAAGGGATGACAGTCCAGTGATCGGTGATCAGTCATCGGTCGTCGGTCGTGGGGGAACGATGACGGGCCGATCCAGCCTCTCAGGCAAGCAGATCGTCGAAATCCGGCATCTCGCCGGCAAGTGCGGCGGTGGCGCCTTTCACGATGTCATGACCGATCAGCATACCGGCGTTCCAGGAGGCGACATAGGCAAGTCCGTCCGCCACCCGGTGGTCGCGGGCATAATTCAGCATCTCCTTGGTGCCGGCGACGGCAAGCGGGCTCTTCTTTGCGATCTCGCGGGCGAGCGCCATCGCTGCCGCCAGCGCCGCATCCTTCGTCTCATGCACCGCATTGACGAATCCCCAGCGATGCGCTTCATCGGCGGACATGCGCCGGCCCGTGAAGGCGAGCTCGCGCAGGATCCCGTGGGGCAGCAGATGCGGTGCGCGCTGCAGCGTGCCGACGTCGGCGACCATGCCGATATTGATCTCCTGGATCGCGAAGAAGGCCTCCTTTGAGGCGATGCGGATGTCGCAGGCGGTCACCATGTCCACACCTGCGCCCAAACAGGCGCCGTGAATAGCCGCGATCACCGGCTTGCGACAGCGCTCAAGACAAGAGAAAGTCTCTTGCATCGCGCGGATGCGACGGTAGAGGCGCTCGCGCTGACGGGCCGGATCCGCGGCTGGGTCCGGCGCAAAGGCCTGGAAGATCGCCAGATCAATCCCGGCGGTGAAATGCTTGCCCGCGCCCGAAATCACGATCGCACGCAGGCTGGTGTCGGCGTCGAGGCGGTCAATGAGACGTGGCAATGCCTCCCAGAACGGGGCCGAGAGCGCGTTCGCACGCGCGGGATTGTTGATCCGGACATGGGCAATCGGCCCCTCGCACGCACACAGGAGAATGTCATCGCTTTCGTCTGCGCTCATGGCCGATCCTTTCCGTGTCTCGCACCCTGCCCCCTCGTCTAGTCGAGAGGCGCGGTCATCTTTTTGAGCCAGCTGCGTGTGTCCTCGTCGAGGAGGGGGGCAAGCTCCGCGAATACCCGCGCGTGATAGCGGTTGAGCCAGCGCCGTTCGTCTTCCTCCAACATATCCTTGACAATCAGACGCCGGTCGATGGGCGCTCGGGTCAAGGTCCGGAACCGGTAGAGGCGGCGGCCCTCGGGGCCGTCCTCGTCCGGTTCCACGAGGACGAGATTTTCGATCCGGATGCCATAGGCGCCGGCCCGGTAGTAACCGGGCTCGTTGGAGAGAATCATGCCGGGTTCGAGCGGAACCATGCTGGCCGCCTTTGCGATGCGCTGCGGCCCCTCGTGAACGGAAAGGTAGGAGCCCACGCCGTGCCCCGTTCCGTGGTCATAGTCCAGCCCCTCCTGCCACAGCGGCCGGCGGGCGATGGAATCGAGCTGCTGACCGGCCGTGCCCTGCGGGAAGCGGGTACGGGCGAGCGCGATGTGGCCCTTGAGCACGAGCGTGAAATGACGCCGGGCCTCGTCCGGCACATGGCCCACGGGCACGGTGCGGGTGATGTCTGTGGTGCCGTCCAGATACTGGCCGCCGGAATCGATGAGAAACAGCGTGCCCGGCTCGAGGGTGCGGTTGGTTTCCTCACTGACCCGGTAATGAACGATGGCGCCGTTGGGGCCGGCGCCGACGATGCTGTCAAAAGACAGGTCGATGAAGCGGTCCTGCTGCCGACGCAGGGCCTCCAGGCGGGCGGCGGCCGTCAGCTCGTCGATGGTCTCACCGGCGCCGATAGCCTTGTCCAGCCAGGCCAGGAAGGTGGTGACCGCTGCGCCGTCACGCAGATGGGCGGCCTCGGTGCCGGCGATCTCTGTGGGATTCTTGCAGGCCTTGGGCAGTACGCAGGGGTCTTCGCCCTCGACGATCACCACTCCGGCTGCCGCGAGTGCCTGGAAGACGGCCACGCTCTGGGTTGCCGGATCCGCCAGCACGGGACCGGCATCCGCCGGCAGGGCGGCCAGATGCGCAAAGAAATCGCCATAGTCGTGAAGGGTGACCTCCGCGCCCAGATGACGCGTCACCTCCTCGGTGACCTTATCCGGTGCAAGGAACAGATCCGCCCGGCCGTCCGCATGCAGCAAGGCGAAGGCCATCACCACCGGTGTGTGCAGGACGTCCTCGCCGCGGATGTTGAAGAGCCAGGCGATGGAATCCAGAGCGGTGACCACCGCCATCCGTGCGCCTTTGGCGGCCAGCCCCTCGCCCAGTCGGTGCCGTTTGTCGGCGCTCTCCTCGCCCGAGAAGATAAGGGGATGTGCGCGCGCAGGGGCGGCCGGCGGCGGCGGTTGATCATGCCAGAGAATGTCGATGGGATTGTCCCGACAACCGACGAGCGTGATTCCCTTGGGCGCCAGTCGGCGGCCCGCCTTTTCGAACCAGGCTTGCGGATGGAGCTTCGCATCAAAACCGATGCGCGCGCCGGGCTGCGCATGGGTGAGGATCCAACCGATGGGATCATCGGCCGGAATGTCCCGATGCTCGTAAAGGGAATCGGGCACCTCTTCGGCCGCCTGAAGCGTGTAGCGGCCATCGACGAACAGGGCCGCCGGCCCTGCCGTCAACACCACCGCGGTGCCGGCCGAGCCGGTAAAGCCCGTCAGCCATTCCAGCCGTCGCGCATAAGCCGGGACGTATTCGCTGCCATGTTCGTCCGTCAGCGGCACAATGAAGCCGTCGAGATCGCGCATGCGCAGGGATTCACGCAGCGCCTCCAGTCTTTCCCGCTGCTCGCTCACGATCTGTCGTCTCCCGCTTCCTGATCCAGCGCCCCCGTCTTGGTTCTTCCCGGCCGCTATCGCACCCGGGCGGGGCGGAAGGCAAGAGGCGGACCTTGCATTGCCGGCCGCTTGCCGCAATGAAAGGCACCCGCACGAGACATTGAATGGCAGGAAAGTCGGGAAGCGATGAGCCCCAGGAACGCCTTTGCATGGGCAGACGCCATCACGCCTCCGCGTGCCGCGCGCCGGCCGCGGACCAGCACGCACCATGGTTTCACAGAGACGGATCCTTACGCCTGGCTCAGGGATCCGTCTTACCCTGAGGTCACTGATCCGGCGATTCTCGCGCATCTTGCGGCCGAGAACCGCTATTTCGATGCGGTCTTTGCGCCCTTGGCCGGGCTCAAGAAGACGATCGCCGAGGAAATGCGTGCGCGGATCGTGGATGAGGATTCCGGCGTGCCCTTCCGCCTGGGAAACTTTCTCTATCAATGGCGGTACGAGAAGGGATCGGAACATCGTCGCTGGTATCGGGCGCCGCTTTCCCGTCCCGATGACTGGATGCTCATCATCGATGGGCCGGCTCTCGCCGAGGGAGCCAAGGCCTTTCGTCTCGGCGGCTTCGCCGTCAGCCCCGACGGCCGCTTCCTCGCCTTGACGATGGATCGTGATGGGGCTGAGCGATTTGTGCTCCTCATCCGGGATCTCGAGACGGGTGAGGAGGTGGACACTCCCATTCCTGAGACCATCGGCGCACCGGTCTTCCTTGAGACGGCAGAGCCCATGTGCGCCTATCTCAAGCTCAATGCTGAATGGCGGCCGGACCGCGTGATGCTTCATCGTCTGGGGCGGCATCCGCGGGAAGACGTCGTCCTCTATCAGGAACGCGACCCGGGATTTTTCGTCTCGCTCGCCAAATCGACATCGCGGCGCTTTCTCATCATCTCCTCAGGCAGCCATGATACGAGCGAGGTGCATTTGCTCGACGCCGGCCGGCCCGATGCGCAAATGCAGGTGGTGGCTCCCCGGCGGGCGGGGCATGAGTATGCGCTCGACCATGACGGTCGCCGCTTCGTGATTCGGTCCAATCGCCGGCATCCCAATTTCACGCTTTTTGCGGCTGGTGAGGCGGCCGGGGAAGACGAATGGGAACCGCTGCTCGTTGGAGACGATGATCGCTACATCCTCGATTTCGCCGTCTTTCGACGGGCGGTGGCCGTGGTTTCGCGCGTGGCCGGTGAGGAGCGGCTCGAAATCCTGGACGAAAATGGTGGTCTGCGCACCGTCAGCCTGCCGGCACGGGGGGCGAGCGTGGACCTGACCGACAATCTGGAGCTGGATGCGCCGATGGTGCGCATCGCCCTCGATTCGCTCGCCCGGCCGGCCAGGGTGTTCGATGTCGATCTGACGACCGGGACGCCCACGCTGCGCAAACAGACGCCGGTGGCCGGTGTATTCGAAGGGGACCGCTATGAGGAGGAACGACTGTACGCCCGCGCGCACGATGGAGCGATGATCCCGGTCACGCTGGTGCGGCGGGGGGATGCATCCCGGCCCGGGCCGGTGCATCTTTATGGCTATGGCGCCTATGGGATCGCCATGCGCCCACGCTTTTCCAGCCATCGCCTTTCGCTGCTCGACCGGGGCGTGACCTTTGCGATCGCGCATGTGCGCGGCGGTGACGAGCGTGGCCGGGAGTGGTATGAGCAGGGGCGACGATTCTTGCGGCAGAACAGTTTTCACGATTTCATCCAGGCCGCCCGCCATCTGATCACAGACGGTTTGGCGCGCGCCGGCGGGATCACGATTTCCGGCGGGTCGGCGGGCGGCACTTTGATGGGTGTGGCGGCCAATTGGGCGCCGGATCTGTGGGCTGGAATCGTCGCGCATGTGCCGTTCGTGGACGTGCTCAACACCATGCTCGACGAAAGCCTGCCGTTGACTCCCATCGAGTGGCCGGAGTGGGGCGATCCGCTGCGCGCGAAGGACGCCTATCGCTACATCCGCTCCTACAGCCCCTATGAGAATATCCTGGCGCAGGCCTATCCGCCGATCATGGTGACCGCCGGGATCAACGATCCGCGGGTGACCTATTGGGAACCCGCCAAATGGGTCGCCCGGCTTCGGGAGCGACGGGAGGACGACAATCCCGTCATCCTCAAGACCGAGATGGGAGCCGGACATGCCGGACGCTCCGGGCGCTATGCGAAGCTGGAGGAAGTCGCCGAAGAATATGCCTTCATTCTGGCCTGCCATGGGCTGACGGAAGAGCAGGCGGGGTGATGGCGCCGGCGGTGTCGCACGGTTCACGCCGGTTCGTTGTGGAGCACATGCCAGCATAGCAGCGCCAGGGCACTGCGCAGCGGACGGAATGCCGCTCCCAGCTCCTCGGCATGCGCCAGGGGCGGCTGTGCATCGAGGTGGAAAATGCGGGCCAATCCCGCCCGCACACCCAGATCCTCCACCGGCCAGACATCGGGGCGGGCGAGCGCGAAGATCAGATACATCTTGGCCGACCAGACACCGAGCCCCGGCAGGGCCGTGATTGCGCGCATCACCGTTTCGTCGTCGCCCTCGGCGAGGGCGCAGGGATCGAATCCGCCGGTCGTGACGGCTTCGGCCAGATGCAGCAGATAACGGCATTTCTGGCGCGACAGGCCGGCCGTGCGCAGCCGCTGCGGCCCCAGAGCAAGAATGGAAGCCGGTGAGACGCTGCCGCCGGCTGTCTCTTCCAGCCGGGTCCAGATGCTGGCGGCGGCCTTTGCGGAGACCTGCTGGTCGACGATGATGCGCGCCAGTGTGGCAAATCCGGGCCGGCGGCGGCGCGGGTGAGGTGTGCCGTGGTGTTGTAATGCGGCGGCAACCCGTGCGTCGCGACGGGCAAGCTCCACGAATGCGTTGGGATGATGGGGGTCGCATGGAGTCGTCATCATGGCTCCTTCACCTTTGCCGCCACCGGGAGACGCTTTTGCGCATGGTTCCGGTCTTGCCCGCAGTGGGGCGGGCCGCTTAAGGAGGATGCGCTAGCTCGGCTGCGCGGATCCGGCAAGGTGGAATCGTTCGTGTCGCGCGTGGCCGGCGAAGAGGGAAAGGCGATTTCAAGGGAGTGTGTTGTTCATGCCGCGTGTCATCGTGACGGATTTGTCGGGACAGACGAAGGAAATCACGCCTGAGGTCGGCGAGACGCTGATGGAAGCGATCCGGGACGCCGGATTCGACGATCTGCAGGCGATCTGCGGGGGGTGCTGTTCCTGCGCCACCTGTCATGTCTATGTGGACGAAGACTGGCTCGACCGTCTGCCGCCGCAGGAAGAAGAGGAATACGAGCTCGTGAGCGAGACCGAGAGCTATCGCCCGAATTCGCGGCTTGCCTGTCAGATCGAGCTCGACGAGAGTCTGGATGGATTGACGGTCACGATCGCTCCAAGCATCTAGGAAGGGAACCAGCGAAAGGCGCTGCCATGACTGCCCGGAATGCATCCTACCAGCCGGTGCCGCTTGCCGATTTTCCGGCTTTTTCCGATGATGAGATGGTGGCGCGCGCAGGCCTGTTCCGGGAGCATATGGTCAAGCGGCGCACGGTGCGGATGTTTTCGCCGGAGCCGGTCCCGCGGGTGGTGATCGAAGAGGCGCTCAAGGCGGCCGGCGCGGCTCCTTCGGGAGCCAACAAGCAGCCATGGCATTTCGTCGTCGTCTCGGATCCAGATGTCAAGCGCCGGATCCGCGCAGCCGCCGAGCGTGAAGAGCGGCTCTTCTATGCCGAACGCGCCTCACCGGAATGGCTGGCGGATCTCGCCCCGCTCGGCACGGGTCCCGAGAAACCCTTCCTTGAGACCGCCCCCTATCTCATCGTCTGCT
>CAZJPA010000015.1:0-24020 GCA_964547755.1 uncultured Sphingomonadales bacterium | reverse complement strand
AGTCCCGGGTTTCATGTGGCCGAACTGGGATTCGGCACCGGGCTGAACCTGCTGCATCGCCGGGCACGAGCGGTCCCACACCGGCCGGCGTGCCGGTGAACACCAGGTCTCCCGGCTTGAGCGTGAACAGGCGGGAGAGATGCATCAGGATCTCCGGCACCGACCAGATGAGATCGGCGATATCCGCCTCCTGGCGCCGCTCGCCGTTGACGGTGAGCCAAATCCGCCCCGTCGTGGGATGGCCGATCTGCGCAGCCGGGTGGATGGCGGTGATCGGCGCGGAATGATCGAAGGCCTTGCCGACCTCCCAGGGCCGGCCCTTCTCGCGCATCGCGAACTGCAGATCGCGGCGGGTGAGATCGTTGCCGACGGCATAGCCGAAGATGACGGCGTGTGCCTCTTCGACCGTGAGATCCTGCGCCAGTCCGCCGATCGCCACCACCAGCTCGATTTCGTGATGGAGATTGCGGGTGCCCGGCGGATAGGGCACATCCGCCCCATTCGCGGTCACGGATTCGGCCGGCTTCATGAAAAAGAAGGGCGGCTCGCGACCGGGATCCATGCCCATCTCACGCGCATGGGCCGCATAGTTGCGCCCGACACAGAAGATCCGCCGCACGGGAAACCGCCTTTCGTCGCCGGCGATGGCGACGCTCGGACAGGACAATTCAAACAGCCGCGACATACCGTCATCTTCCCTTCGCTATTCGCTTCTCACAACGCTCCTCACCCCTTTCGGGAGCGAAAGCAAGCCATCACCCGTTCCGTCGGCCCGCTAGAAGACCCACAGGCGCTCTCCCTCCAGAAACAGCGGCCAGCGACCGGCGAGAAACAGGTGGAACTTCTGGGCAAAGCCGTGGTCTTCCGGCGCCCCTGCCAGGCGACGCAGATACTCCTGCTGGACCGCGATCGCCGCCGCGCCGGCCGCGACCTTGGCGAGCGCCGCATCCGTCGCGCCCAGCCGCAACAGAGCCCGAGCCGCGGCCCCTTCGAGAGGCGCCAACAACCAGGGAATCAACCGCTCGATACCGGCGTCCACGGCGGCCTTGTCCCGCGCCCCCTCGGCCCGCAGGCGCAAACGCCGACGCTCGGCCTCCTCGCGCTCCCACCAACAGCCGGTCGCGTCGGCTTGCCCGAGCAGCGTTTCGACGGCCGTCGGCTCCTGCAGCCAGGAAACCGCCGGCCGCCGCGCTCCCAGCGCCTGCGCGCACAGCCGCGCCTGCTGTGACTCGGCCCTCGTCGGCGGCTCACCGAGCGCGGCGAACCAGGCCGCGTCGGCACAGGCCCGCACCAGCGCGGTGGCACAGGCGGAAGGATCCACGCCGGCCGCCGCGCCTTTGCTTGCCGCCCGGAGCCGCTTTTTGCCCCCGCCGAAGGCCTGTTGTGGTCTCATGCCTCTTCTTCCAGCCGCTCTTCCCGCCACAGGCCCAGCGCCTCTTGGACCGGGCGGTCGGAATAGGAAAACAGCACGAGATCGTCTTCCGCCGCGAAGCGATGGATCGTCCAATTGGGCACGACGAAGATGTCGTTGGGGCCGAAGTCCAGCCGCACGCCGTCTTCCAGCAGGCAGGATCCCGAGCCTTCCACGCTCACGAACACGCGTCCGTCGGTGGCCCGCAGGGGCCGTGTCGCGAAGCCGGCCGGCAGGAATTGCAGACAGGGACCGATGGTCGCCATCGGCCAGCCGCCCGTGCCGGGATGCGCATAGCGCATCTTGCACCCCGTCCAGGGATCGAGCGGACCGCCCCGGGCCGCAGCGAGAAGCGCCCGGCGGCAACGGGCGTAGCGGTAGTTGAAGACCGGAGAGGCTTCGGCCGGCGCCGCCCGGTAGCCATCGGGCAACAGCCCTTCGCCATAGCGCATCGGCGAGTCCTCCTCGGGCCGCGACAGGATCTGGCGGTCCTCGGGCCAATGCTCGGCGAAACCAAGATCGAGATCGGCGATCAGCGGAATGTCGAGACCGTCGAGCCAGATCATCGGCTCGGTCGTCTCGTTGCCGTGGTCATGCCAGGTCCAGCGCGGCGTGAGCACGAGATCGCCTCGGCTCATGCGCGTGCGCTCGCCATCGACGGCGGTGAACGCCCCTTCGCCTTCCAGCACGAAACGCAGCGCCGATTGGGTGTGACGATGGGCGGGCGCGACATCGCCGGGCAGCACCAACTGGATGGCGGCATACAGCGTCGCCGTGATCCGCGCTTCGCCGGGACGGGCGGGATTTTCGAGGATCAGCGCCCGCCGCTCGGCCTCTTTGGCCGTGATCAATTCGCCGGCCTCCATGATCGCGGCCTTGAGCTCGCCGTAGCGCCAGATCGCGGGCACGAGCCGACGATGGGGAACAAGCGGCACGAGATGGCGGAACACCGTCCACAATGGGCGGATGGCGCGTTCCGCAAGCCGCTCGGAGAAGGCCGCCCGCCGGCGGGCGAGCGTGGGCGGGATGTCGGCCTGCTGCTCTGCGCTCATTTGACCGCCTCCTGTTTGTCCGCCCCTTTCAGCCCAAGGCCGACACGACGGCCGGCGGCGGCTCGGGCAGGGTCAATCCCAGCTCCGCAACCAGCAGCCGCGCGCGCTTGAGATAGTCGGCACGCATGTCCTCATTGCGCCTGAGCTTGATCCGCCATTTGCGGAAGAGTGCGTTGTTCGGCGAGTTGTCGCGCCCGAAGAAGGCCGGAAGCAGCGGGAAATAGGCATCGATCGCCGCCTGGACCGCCCGTCTTCCCTCTGGCGTGCGCACGAGCTCGGCCGAAAAATGCTTGCCGAAGTCCGCATGGAAGCGTTCTTCCGGCATGGTGGCCCGCGCGAGATTGCGCAAGGGGTGGAAAGAGCAGTGAAGAAGGTCCTCCACCTGGAGAATCTCGGCGAGATCGGCCAGCAGCTTGATGACGCAGAAATCCGCCCAGGATTTCATGGGAAAAGAGAAGATGCTCAAGGGCTTCTTCGGACCGCCGGGCAGCAACTCTTCTTCCGGTATCCCGATCTTCTCACCCAGCTCACGGAAGCGGACGTGGTGGCCGTATTCCTCCATCGCCACCCGACAGGTGAGCCATTTGGCGTAAGGGGTGGGGGCGAGTGCGATCGCCGGTTCGTCGAAGACCTGCGCGCCATAGAGCTCGTTGACCGAATGGCTGCGCACGACCTTGCGCACCGCCTCCTGGTATTCCTCGGGCTGGTCGAAGAATTCCTCGATCGTGCGCACCTCCGGGACCGTCTGATTCATCGCCTCGGCTCCTTGATCAGATGAGAGGGTCGAGATTGAAGGCTTCCAGATCGCTGCTGAGGTCCGCCCAGCGCCCGGCGAAGGCCGAGCGCGCTGCGCGATCCACGCTCTCCTCGTCCGCCGCCCGTCCGACGATCGCCTCGGCGACGGGGCGCGGCTGGCTCATGAGAAACACCCGCCGGCCGCGCACGCCGACGAGCTGTCCCGTGATCCCGCGCGCAAAGGGTGAGACCAGCCAGGCCGCAACGGGAGCCACCGTCTCGGGCGGTATCGTGAGCGCCCGTTCGCGATAGCTTGCCAGCAGCGGATTGACGGGAGGCAGGGACTCGGTCACCCGCGTCGCCGCAAAGGGCATCAAGGCGTTGATACGGATCCGGTAACGCCGCCATTCCAGCGCACCGACACGGGTGAGCGCCATCAGCCCCGCCTTGGCGGCGGCATAGGCCGCAACCCCGATATTGCCGTAGAAGGCGGCCGAAGAGACGAGGTGCAGGATCGCGGGCTCCCGAGAGCCGTCGTCTTCCCGCACGCTTGCCCGCAACAGCGGCAATCCGGCGCGCATCATGAGAAGACCGCCCGTCAGATTGACGCGCAGCACCGCCGCGAAATCGGCCGCATCGAGCTTGGCGATCACGGCGTCGCGCATGATCGCGGCCGCATGGATCAGGATGTCGAGCCGGCCATACGCCTCTTCAACATGCTTCAGCACGCGTGAAACGGCCGCAGCGTCACCGACATCCGCATCGATGACCGTGGCATGCGGGCCGAGCACCTCGGCCGCGGCGGCGCATGCTTGCGCATCCCGCTTGCGCCCGTCGATGCTCGCCCCATTGTCCACGACCACGACCCGTGCCCCCCGGCGCGCCAGATGCGCGGCGATCGCAAGACCGATGCCGCGCGCCCCGCCGGTGACCAGCGCCACCCGCCTCTGGAAGATGGGAGATGCGGCCTGGCGCGCCCCGGTCATCCCCGGACTCCGGCGCATGGAAGGAAGCGGTCGTCCCCTTCGTCTCCGGCCGGGGTGAAGGGATCGGCATGGATGTCGGCCGGCGCGACGCCGCGCGCCAGGAGCAGGTCTCGCGCTGCCTCCACCATCGGCGGCGGCCCGGCGACATGCGCCACATGCCCTGCAAGCGACGCCAGATCCTCCGCCAGCGCCTCGGTGACGAGGCCGTGCCGGTATCCGGTGACCCGCTCGTCGCTCAACACCGGCACGAAGCGAAAATGCGGATGGCGAACCGCCAACGCCGCCAATGCCTCCTCGGCGAAGAGATCCCGCCGCCGGCGCACGCCGACGTAGAGATGTACCGGCTCCGGCCAGTCGCACATCAGGGCCCGTTCGACGATGGCCCTCACGGGAGCGAGCCCCGTGCCGCCCGCGACTGCGATCAACGGCCGGCGATCCTGCTCGCGCAGATAGGCGGTCCCATAGGGGCCCTCGACGATCACGTGATCACCGGGCCGCAGACCGGCGCGGATCGCCTCGGCCGCCCGACCGCCCGGCGACAGGCGGATGTAGAAGACGAGCTCTTCCCCACCCGGCTGACTGGCCATCGAGAAATCCCGGGGCGGCGCGCCGGGCAGCGTCACCCGCGCATATTGGCCGGGCGAAAACAGAAAGGGACCGCCTTCCAGAATCGTGAGCCGCAGCACACAGACGGCAGGTGCGACCCGCTCGGCCGCAATCACGGCGGTCGTCAGCAGGCGTACCGGATGCATGACCAGATCTTCGGCCACGAGCGGCAGGATCGCGCAGTCCGACCACGGCACCGCCCGACAGGCGAGAACGACCCCCTTGGCGCGCTCCTCCGCACTCAGCGCGAAGGGCGAATAGGGCATCATCTCCACTTCGCCCGCGACCAGCCGGCATTTGCAGCTGCCGCAATTGCCCGCTCGGCAGCTGTGCGCAAGCGCGACTCCCTGACGCTGGGCGGCGTCCAGAATGGTCTCGCCCAGCGCCACGGATAGTTCCCGGTCCTCACCGACCCGCACATGATACATGACCGCTCGCCCGCCTCGCTTCCCACCGCTTGCCGGCTGGTGCGGAACGACAGCTGCGATAGAGCCGGCCGCGCCCCTTCCCGTCGCTCCTCACCATTCTCGCCCACGCCGGGCGCGGCTTTCCGCCCCGCATTCCTGTGACCCGCCCCCATTCTTGCGGCTTGCCTCCTGTTCCTGTGACCCGCCCCGCATTCTTGCGATCGTCTCCCACTCTTGTAGCCGGCCCCTGTTCTTGTGGGGGGCAGGATAGCGCGATATTGTAAGGGTGTCAAACAATATGGGCCAGCGCGTGCGGCTGCGGGCCGGCTGTTTGGCAGGCCCGTCACGCCTCCACGCTCAAGCATGCGCTCGCCCTGGCTACGGGTTGCCAGGCGGGGCCGGCCTGCCTGTGTCGAAATCGTGATCGCTTGCGGAAATCGCCGGAAGAAATCGCCTGAAAAGAAAGCCGGCCTTCCTTCTCTCCCGCCGCTCACCTGTCATCCTTCGGCCGGAAGAGATCCGCTCGGCGGTCGGCCACGATCGCGCGCAGCGTTGCCCGGCGGAGCTTGCCGGTCGCGGTCATCGGCAGCGTGCGCAGGACGAGCCAGGCCTGCGGGCGCTTCCAGGGCACGAGCCGCGCATGGGCCAGGCGATGCAGCCGGGCGAGGAGCATTTCGTCGTCCGGATCGGCGCGGCCGCCGCTTTTCGGCACCACGACCGCCACGATCTGCTGGCCTTGCCGATCGTCCGGTAGGCCCGTGACCGCGATCGCAGCCAGCTCCGGGACGTCCGCGAATGCCGCCTCCACCTCACGCGGAGCGATATTGACGCCTCGGGCAATGATGATGTCGTCAAGTCGCCCTTGCACCTGCAGGCGCATTGCGGCGTCGATCTCGACGAGATCATGGCTGCGCAACCAGCCACGATAGCACGCCCGGCGCCAGTCGGCCCGTGTCGCCATGCGACCGGCCGTCGGCCCCCGGACCAGCACCTCGCCGACGAGCCCGCGCGCCGGCGGCGTCACCGACCGCCCCCTTCTGATCGCCAGCAGGAATCCCGGCAGCGCGCGCAACCCCGGCCGTCTGCCGTCGGAGGCCGCAAAGGGCGCGAGCATCTCGCTTGCACCCAGGAGATCGACGATCCGCACATCGCTTACCGCCAGCCGAGCATAGGTTCCCGCATCCAAAGGCTCACCGGCGGTCACCAGGCCGCGCAGGCCGGCGGGCAAGCGGTTGCCGGTATCCGCCAGCAGCCGGCGATAGCCGGTCGGGACGGAGACCAGAGTATCGATGCCGGTCGCGCTCGCAAGCGCGGCAAATTCCGCAAGACGCCTGCGGCCGGCCAGAACGACGGGCCGCCCCCATGCAAGCGGGGCGATCAGCAACAAGCCGAGGCCATAGGCGAAGCCGAAGCCGGGTGTGCCGGCGAGCACGCCCATCCCCTGCCTGTCCAGCACATGGCGACCAAGGCTCCGGGCAAGGGCGACGATGCTGCCATGATCATGCAGGATGCGCTTGGGAGAACCTGTCGTCCCGCTCGAATGCAGAATGAGCGCCGGCCAGGATTCGGGAAGGGGCCGGTGTGGAGGCAATGAAGGGGCGGACGCCGCTGTGACAGGCTCGCCGAGATCGACGACCGGCAAGGCCGCGCGCGGCAAGGGTGCGGGCAGTCCCCCCACGCGCAGCTGCACGATCCGGCGGCCGCCGAGAAAGCCGAGCAGCCTGCGCCTTAAGGAGACGGCCGGCGAGAGGGGCATGGCGATCACACCCACATGCCAGCAGGCCAGAAGCGTCAACCAGATTGCGGGCGTCTGGTCGCCGGTGAACACACAGACATCGCCCGCGCGCAGCCCGGCCGTAATCATCCGGGCGGCCAACGCGCGCACGCAAGCGGCGATTTCCTCCAGACGCAAAGCGCCTTCGGGCCAGCGCAACAGCGGTTCGTCACGCCCCGCCCGGCGGTGGGCGGCAGCCAACAGCCAGGAAGCGGCATCCGGCGCACCGGCGAGCCGGCGTAAGGCCATCGCGCCTCCCCGAGGCAGAGGATGGCCTATGGCGCCGTGCGTATCCGACACCGCCGGCCGCATGGCCGCTCGCTCCTCCCTTGCCTGCCGACTCATCGGCTCTCCCCCGGTGGCGACGGCTGGACCTTTCATCTGTGACGGGTTATCCAGCCACCCCGGAAACATTAGGACAACCCGCCGGGCAGGATTGTCAAGTATCGTGACAATCCAAGACCGCCCAGCGGCCTGGGCAGAGCGAGGACATCATGACGACACGGCCCGATTCTCGCGACCGTCTTCCCGCTCTCGACATGCGCCGCCTGGAGCGGCTGCTCGGCTATCGCCTGCGCATGGCGCAGGTACGTTTGTTCAAGCATTTCGCCGAAACACTCGCCGAATTCGCGATCAGCCCGGCCCAGGCGGGTCTGCTGATTCTCGCCGACGACAATCCCGAGGCCAGCCAGTCCGATCTGGCCCGGGCGCTCGGCATCGAGCGTGCCAGCCTTGGTCAGACGCTGGCGCAGCTGGTCGCCAAGGGACTGGTGGTCAAGGAGCGCCATCCCGCCGACGGACGCGCGCATGTGCTGCGGCTGACGGCCGCAGGCCGCCGCTTTCTCGATCGTCTCTATCCGGCCATCGAGGCCCATGAGCGTCTGTTCGCCGCGGCGCTGACGCCGGAGGAGCGGAAGCAACTCGAGAACCTGCTGGCGCAGCTGGGCCGCGGCCGGTCGCCCGGCACGCCGGATACCGAGGGGTGAGACCCATGGCGCATCAGCCGCGGGGGGAAGGGAACGAGAAGAAAGACGGTCCGCTTGCCGGGCTTGTGGTCATCGACCTGTCACGGGTGCTGGCCGGTCCCTATTGCACCATGGTACTGGCCGATCTTGGCGCGCGTGTGATCAAGGTGGAGCGTCCGGACGGCGGCGATGATGCCCGTCACATCGGCCCCTTCGTCGAGACCGAAGACGGCGGCCGTTTCTCCGCCTATTTCGCGAGCATCAATCGGGGCAAGGAATCGATCGCGCTCGACCTCAAGAAGCCGGCAGACCGCCGCATCTTCGCAGCCTTGCTCGCGCGCGCCGACGTGTTGGTGGAAAACTTCCGGCCCGGCGTGATGGACCGGCTCGGCTACGGCTGGTCGGCGCTTCACACACGCTATCCCCGGCTGATTTATGCGGCGGTTTCCGGTTTCGGCCAGACGGGACCGTTCAAGGACCGGCCGGCCTATGACATGGTGGTGCAGGCGATGGGTGGGATCATGTCGGTCACCGGCACGCCGGGCGGACCGCCGGTCAGGGTCGGCACCTCCATCGGCGATATCACCGCCGGACTGTTCGCGACCGTCGGCATTCTCGCGGCGCTTCGCCGGCGCGCCGCAACGGGCCGCGGCAGCTTCGTGGATGTCGCGATGCTGGACGGTCAGCTGGCGATTCTCGAAAACGCCATCGCCCGCTATGCGGCCACAGGACGCGATCCGGAGCCGCTCGGCGCGCGTCATCCGTCGATCACGCCCTTTGCCGCCTTCCGCGCCGCGGACGGCCATCTCGTGATCGCGGCCGGGAACGACACGCTCTTTGCGCGGCTGTGCGCGGTTCTCGACCGACCGGAGCTTGCCGACGACCCCCGCTTTCGCACGAATGCCGACCGCACGGCGCATGCGGAGGCACTGACCGCGCTGATCGAGTCGGCGCTGGCGGACGCACCGGTCGCGGAATGGCTCACGCGGCTGGAGGCCGCCGGGATCCCCTGCGGGCCGATCCAGACAGTCGGTCAGGCCGTCCACCATCCCCAGACGATCGCGCGCGGGATGATCGGCACCGCGCCGCTGCCGGGCGGCGGGCGGCTCATGATGGCGGCCAATCCCGTGCGTGTACGGGAAAGCGCGGCGACGGGCCGGGCCGAGGGCAAGTCGGTGTCGCTGCCACCCCCACCGGCGCTCGATGCCGACCGGACCGCCATCCTCGCCTGGCTCGGTCTTGCGGAAGAGTAAGCCCGAGCGGCGCCGCACAGTCCACCGGCCTGCAATGCGAAGGGGAGGCCGCATGGTCCGCGACCTCCCCTCATCGCTGGAATGCTCCAATCTATGGGCCGTCCGCCGCCTGCGATCAGCCGGCGAAATGCGAGCCCGCCACCATCCCGAGCAGCATCGGGATCGACAGCAGCGTGTTCGTGCGCGAGAACAGCATCGCGCGCCGGGCCGCCTTGGGCTTGGCTTCCGCCGGCGCATCGACGAGTCCCAGCGCGATCTTCTGGCTCGGCCAGATCACGAACCAGACATTGAACCACATGATGATGCCGAACCACATGCCGATCCCGAGCAGGGTGAGCGGCAGATTGCCTTGGCCCCAATACAGAGTGAGCAGATCACTCAGATCGTATTTGAGATAGCCGAGCAAGAGGCCGAAGATCAGCGTGAACATCGCGCCCCAACGGAACCAGAACAGCGCGCGCGGGGCGATGTGCTTGCCGATCGCCGGTTTCTGGTCATCGGGAATCTCCGGCATCGTCGGAATCTGGACGAAGTTGAAATACCACAGCAATCCGATCCACATGACGCCGGCGATCACATGCAGCCAGCGCACATACATGGCCAACGCGCCGATATCCATGTCCATGGCTTGTCTCCTCCCTGTTTGTTCTCAGCCCGCCGCGATCACGGGGGCGACCAGCAGCACGATCACCGTCAACACCAAGCCGGCGATCACCGTCGCCGGCAGCGATTCGAGGATTTTGCCCATGATGAAACCTCCCTTGCCTTCTCCGGCCCGCTCGCCCGGCACCCCTGCCGGAACCGTTCGAAGACGGGCCGTCTTTCCGCTCGCAGATCGAGGCTCCCACCTTGCCCCGATTTCGCCCAAAACGCAAATGGCTCACCGAATCGCTGGGAAGAGAATGGCCGTGCGGCTGACTTTGTCGAGTCACGGCAAGCTCTCTCATATGAGTTCCTGATAGGCTTCGATGGCGGCTACAGTCTCAGCAAGCCGCTGCTTGCGCAGGATATCGAGATATTCCGATGCCGTTTTGGAAGGCTTGCACAGCCGCTTACGCACCCGGCGCAAGGCTGAAACGAAGGCTTCCGGTTCCAAGTGAAGCTGATGAACCAGGAAACTGTCAGGATCCTGCGCTTCCATGCCCCATGGTTCGAGCAGATCCTTGGGAAAGTGCTTCATGTTCCACGTCAAGATCATGTCAGCGCGCGAGACAATTGCTGCCGCCAGAATGTGACGATCATGAGGATCGGGTAGGTGAAGGCCCTCGATCAGGGGCTCATAACCGGTGACCAATGCGTCGCGCACATGTGTATCCATGAGATTTCTCGTGCGCACGAGCCGTGCATGATCAAGGTCCGGGCGGTTGCGGAGAACGGCCTTGGTCCACTCGTCATGGACCTTGGCGGACCACTTGGCGCGAAAGAAGTCGGAGACCGCAAGCTCAAGCAGAATGTCACGCAAGGGAGCAGGGTAGAGCACAGACGCGTCGAGAAACACGGTAAAGGGCCGGGGGCGAACCACGAAGGGACCTCAGTAGCCGAGTCCCAGTTCCTGCGCCTCACGGACAAGTTCGCCCAAGATCTTTCGCCTTTGCGTATCTATCGCGTCTTTGTAGCGCAGCACCTCCTCCAGCGGAATACGACGATGCGTGCCCACCATACGGTAAGAAAGCTCCCCCTTTTCCAGCAGACGAATCAGATAGGGCCGGGAAACGTTGAGCATGTCTGCCGCTTCTTGGGTCGTCAGCTCCGCTCCCTGCGCAAAAACAGTCACCGCACGCCCCGCTGCTGTTTCTTCCAGAATCTTCTGAAGCAGAACCAAGACCGTGGAAGGCAGAAGAATCTCTTCTTCTTTTTCTTTATCTTCACGCTTGAGCGAAATGCGCAAAACCTCTTGCCCCCGTGTGATGGCCGCCAATTTCTCCCTGGCACGATTGGCCAGTTTCCGGTCGCGACCGGAGGGGATGCGAGGAGATGTCGTATCGATGCTCATGGCTTCCACCGCCGCCTCAAGGCATTTTTTCGCTTCGGCAAGAGCAACATGGTGACAAACAGGAACAGAAATCGCCCAAAGCGTTTTCCCGACAACAGCGGCTCATATCACATAATCGAAATAAACGCAACGCCTGCCCTCTCTCCTGTTTCGGAAAGACCCAAGCAGACCCCCGCCGCCCTTGCCGGATGTTCATGCGACAGGCGACGGAAGCGCAGAAACCTTTTCGTGAGACCGTTGCTTATGTCGGGCTGTGCCGGTGTTCACCCAGAGGGGCCGAATCTTTCACCGTCCCGGATCGGGCCGCGGCGTGCCCGCCACGCTGGGCGGCAGGACGGGATAGGCGACCTCGGGCTGGCGGCCTGTGAGGCTCTCAAGGAAGGCCGTGATCGCCTCGGCGTCGGCGTCGCTGAGTGTGGTGCCCAGCTGACTGCGCGCCATGATGCGCACGGCTTGTGAGAGCTCCCAGACCGCGCCGGAATGGAAATAGGGACGCGTCAACGCGATATTGCGCAAGGACGGCACCTTGAAGACATATTCGTCGGCCTCATCGCCGGTGACCGCCATCCGCCCCTTGTCGTCGCGCGGCAGGACGCGGTCGTCCGGCAGCTCGACCACGCCGAACTTCTGATAGCTGTTGCCGCCCAGAAGCGGGCCGTTGTGGCAGGAAGCGCAGCCGGTATCGATGAACAGCTTCAATCCCTGCTTCTGCTTGGGTGAAAGCGCTGCATCCGCGCCGGCAAGCCAACGGTCGAAGGGCGCATCGGGGGTAACGAGTGTTGCCTCGAAAGCCGCGATGGCGCGCGCGACATTTTCGATCGTGATCGGGTTCTCCTCGCCCGGGAAAGCCGCTGCGAACAGCGGATGGTAGCCCGGGATCGCCTGAAGCGTGCCGACCGCCGCCTCATGGGTGTTGGCCATCTCGACCGGATTGGCGATCGGCCCCTTGGCCTGTTCTTTGAGATCCGGCGCCCGGCCGTCCCAGAACTGGGCGATGTGAAAGACGGCGTTGAGCACGGTCGGCGCGTTGCGGCCGCCGAATTGCCAGTCATGCCCGATCGAATGGGCCTGCAGATCACCGCCGCCCAGTCCCAGATTGTGACAGGAATTGCACGAGATCGTCTGCGCACGCGACAGGCGCGGGTCGAAATAGAGCATCCGCCCAAGCTCGACCGCCGCCGTATTGGTGACGGGCGGGGCCGGTGGCAGCGGGGCGAACAGGGCGGAAGCCTCGGCACGCAAGGCCGCATCATCACCGCCGCGCGCAGCCGCCTGCTCTTGCGCTCTTCCACCCCCGTTCACCAGCAACGCCGACAACATCGTCGCCGCCACCGCATACCGCATCGCACGCCTGAAAGAAGGGGAGCTGAACATGGTTCCTCTCCTGTGCGTCGCTGTCTCGTCTTGTTGTGATACCGCCAACAGCCGCGCCCGCGCAGGACGCTCCCACGCCAGGCCGGCCTCGGCCCCACGGCCCGCTCCTGCTAGAGCAACGCGTCCGTCAGCCAGGCCGCAATCTGCTGCTTGGGCAGCGCCCCGACCTTGGTTGCCGCGGGCTGGCCGTCCTTGAAGACGATGAGGGTCGGGATCCCGCGCACGCCGAAGCGGGTCGGCGTTTCGGGATTGTCGTCGATATTGATCTTGACGAAGCGCACATCCTCGCGCTCGGCCGCCAGCTCTTCGAGCGCGGGCGCGATCATCTTGCACGGCCCGCACCAGGGGGCCCAGAAATCCACCACCACCGGCTTGTCGGATTTGAGAACCTTGTCTTCGAATTCGGCATCCGAGATCGATTCAACCGCCATCTTCTCATCCTGCCTTGCGATTCTGCCATCATTCCTGCAACGGCACATCCGGCCTCGACCTTCCCGGGGTCCGGCACCGCTGCGCCGAGCGTGAAGCTAGGAATGCGATCGGCCTGCGTCAAGCAGGGGTTTCTTGCCGCTGCCGACAGATCGCCTTGCCTCACGTTCACCACGCGGCCAGCAGCTCGTACCGGACGGCGCGGCCTGGGGAAAGCGCTAGTAACGATAGTGCTCGCTCTTATAGGGGCCGTCCACGGACACACCGATGTATTCGGCCTGCTCGGGGGTGAGCGTCGTCAGCGAGACGCCGAGTTTCGACAGATGCAGGCGCGCCACCTTCTCGTCGAGATGCTTGGGCAGCACATAGACCTTGCGTTCGTATTTGTCGTGATTGGTGAACAACTCGATCTGGGCGAGCACCTGATTGGTGAAGGAGGCGCTCATCACGAAGCTCGGATGCCCCTTCGCGCAGCCGAGATTCACCAGCCGCCCCTCCGCCAGCAGAATCAGGCGCTTGCCATCGGGAAAGGTGATCTCGTCCACCTGCGGCTTGATGTTGGTCCAGGTGTAGTTGCGCAGCGCCGCGACCTGGATCTCATTGTCGAAATGGCCGATGTTGCACAGGATCGCGCGGTCTTTCATGCGGCGCATGTGCTCGATGGTGATCACGTCGCGGTTGCCGGTCGCGGTCACGAAGATATCGGCGATCGCCGCCACCTCCTCCAATGTCCGCACCTCATAGCCTTCCATCGCCGCCTGCAGCGCGCAGATGGGATCGATCTCGGTGACGATCACCCGCGCGCCCTGGCCGCGCAGCGCCTCCGCCGAGCCCTTGCCGACGTCGCCATAGCCGCACACCACCGCGACCTTGCCGGCGATCATGACACCGGTCGCCCGTTTGATGCCATCGAGCAGACTCTCGCGGCAGCCGTAGCGGTTGTCGAATTTCGACTTGGTGACGCTGTCATTGACATTGATGGCCGGCGCCAGCAGCGTGCCTTTGCGTTCGCGTTCATAGAGGCGATGAACGCCGGTCGTCGTCTCCTCCGAGATCCCCAGCACATCCGCCATCAGCTCGGGGTATTCCTCATGCATGATCTCGGTGAGATCGCCGCCGTCGTCGAGAATCAGATTCGGCCGCCAGCCGTCGGGGCCTTCGATCGTCCGGCGAATGCACCAGACATATTCCTCCTCCGTCTCGCCCTTCCAAGCGAAGACCGGAATGCCGCGCGCGGCGATGGCGGCGGCGGCGTGGTCCTGGGTGGAGAAGATGTTGCACGAGCTCCAGCGCAGCTCGGCCCCCAATTCCACCAATGTTTCGATCAGCACGGCGGTCTCGATCGTCATGTGGAGACAGCCGGCGATGCGGGCGCCTTTTAGGGGCTTGCTCGCCCCATATTCCTCGCGCAGGGCCATCAGCCCCGGCATCTCGGTCTCGGCCAGCGAGATCTCCTTCCTGCCCCAATCCGCCAGCGCTATGTCCTTGACCTTGTAGTCGCCCTCTTGTGCCATCTCTCGCGTCCGTCCTCTCGCCATTGTTCGCATTCCTGCCGCCTGCGGTCTTGTGCACCGGCAGCCTGCCGCGCCTTCTAGCAGTCACCGTTCCCCGTCGCAAGCGGGATATAAAGATTTCTTTATATGAGGGGATGCCCCATCCGCATATCGGCGCGTCATTCTTTAGCGCATTTGACCAAATATCGCGACAAATCCATGGAAAAAAGGCGGGAATCGTGAGCGGATTCTTCATACCCGCCACCGGATGATCCGGCGAACCATGTCCTGGCCCGGCGCCTTACGGGCGTTGGGGTTTATGGGCTGGGTGGGAAACGACAAAGGGTTGTGACATGGCGGACGATCACCGGCAGGGGCTTTTCCTTGTAGGCGATGCCCCTCTGTATGATACCCGCTCTGCGGGGGTGATGCACGAGAAGGAATCGGAGCCGATCGCAATATGGGATCTGGTCGAACGGATGGCCGTGCTGGTGATCTATCTGGCTCTGCTATGGCGGTTGTGGCCCGCTGCGCTGGCGGACACGGGTGGTTACGCGCGGTTGCTGCTGATGTCCGAGGGGTTGGTGGTGGTGCTGCTTCTGCTGCGCAGACCGGCGCGGCAACTCGCCCGCCGGCCGAGCGCTTGGGCGATCGCCTTCGCCGGGACCGTAGCGCCGCTGCTGGTGCGCGCCGGCGCCGGAGCCCCCCTCGCGCCCCGGCTGGCGGTGGGACTGCTGTTGGTTGGTCTGGTGCTGCATATGGGCGCCAAGCTGTCCTTGTGGCGCCGCTTCGGTGTCGTGCCCGCCGACCGGGGCGTTTGCGCGCATGGACTCTACCGGCTGGTGCGCCATCCCATGTATCTCGGCTACATGATCACCCATGTCGGCTTCCTGCTCGCCCAACCGAGCCTTTGGAATGCCGCGGTCTATGGCTGCAGCTGGGCCTTGCTCGTATCGAGAATCCGTCTCGAAGAGGAACTGCTGGCCGCCAATGCGGACTATCGCCGCTACATGCAACGGACGCCTTGGCGGCTCTTGCCCGGGCTCTACTGAACGCGAGGGAGGCCTTGCCGAGCGCAGCAGTAAGCGAATGGTGGCAGACAGCGGCGCTTACCGGGCCGTCCAAGCGCCGTCGATGGTCAGCGCCGCGCCGGTGATCGAATGCATGTCTTCTCGCGCCAGCAGCAGGACGAGCGCAGCGATCTCGCCGACCTCCACGAATCGCTTCGTCGGTTGGGCGGCGAGGATCACTCTGCGGATCACGTCCTCCTCGCTCAGCCCATGCGCCTTCGCCTGGTCCGTGATCTGATTGTCAACGAGCGGCGTGCGCACATAGGCGGGGCAGATGGCGTTGCAGGTGATGTTTTCCTCCGCCGTCTCCAGCGCCACCACCTTGGTCAACCCCACAACCCCATGCTTGGCCGCCACATAGGCGGATTTGAACGGTGAGGCGACCAGCCCATGGGCGGAAGCGATATTGACGATCCGCCCGAAGCCCCGTCGGCGCATGCCCGGCAGCGCCGCCTTGATGGTATGGAAAGCGGAGCTGAGATTGATGGCGAGGATGGCATCCCATTTTTCGTCCGGGAATTCCTCTATGGGCGCGACATGTTGGATGCCGGCGTTGTTGACGAGGATGTCGAGCCGTCCGAGTTCGTTCTCCGTGCGCGCCACCAGCGAGCGGACCGCTTCCGGATCCCGCATGTCGGCATCCGAGTAGATCACGCGCACGTCATGGGTCTGCTCAATCGTCCGCACCGTCGCCGCAATCGCCGTCTGATCGCCGAAACCGTTCATCACGACATCCGCACCCGCGGCGGCCAGCGCCTTCAGGATTCCCAGGCCGATCCCGCTGGTCGAGCCCGTCACCAGCGCAACCCGACCGCGCAAGCTGTGGTCACCGCTCATCTTCGCATCTCCCCATTCCTGCCGGGCACCGCGCACGCATCCTCTTCACCGATTCTTGACGAATCTTGCGCGATGGTCCTCAAGCTTTATTATTGCACCCGCGAAAGCCCCTGGTGCAACGCAAAATCGGATCGGAACAAGGTGGGATGCTGCTTTATGCGCTTTACGAGTCCCAGCGTGCGGCCCTGATGCCGGCGCGAATCCTGGCGGACCATACCCAGCATTGGCTGCGCAATCCCTACAATCCGTTCAGCTACACACCGGCTGCGCGTGTCTGGGCGGCGGCCTGCGATGTCTTCGAGCATGCCACCCGGCGCTATGGCAAGCCGCCCTTTGGGCTGGAGACGGTGGAGATCGCGGGCCGCAGCGTGGCGGTCACAGAAGAGCATCTGGGCGTGAAGACCTTCGGCCGTCTGAAGCATTTCCGACGGGCCGTGGCATCAGCCGGCGACCCGCGGGTGTTGCTGGTCGCGCCCTTGTCGGGGCATTTCGCGACGCTGCTGCGCGGCACGGTCGCGGCGTTGCTGCCGGATCACGACGTCTTCATCACCGACTGGCGCGATGCGCGCATGGTGCCGGCCTTCGAGGGCGAATTCGGCCTTGACGACTATATCGACTACGTCATCGACTGGCTGCGGCTTCTGGGGCCCGAAACTCATGTCGTGGCCGTCTGCCAGCCCTCGGTGCCTGTGCTGGCGGCGCTGGCGCTGATGGAAGAGGACGAGGATCCGGCCCTGCCGCGCTCGGCGACATTCATGGGCGGGCCGATCGACACCCGCATCAATCCCACTCTCGTCAACGAATTCGCGAAAAGCCGGCCGCTTTCCTGGTTCGAACGCCATGTGATCACCCGCGTACCGCCGCCCTATCCGGGCGCGGGCCGGCGCGTCTATCCGGGCTTTTTGCAGCTGGCCGGCTTCATGGCCATGAACATCGGCAACCACATGGTTAAGCACTATGAGTTTTTTCAGCATCTCGTCGAGGGCGATGGCGAGAGCGCCGAGGCCACCCGCGCCTTCTACGAAGAATACCGGGCGGTGATGGACTTGCCGGCGCGTTTCTATCTTGAGACCATCGACCGGGTCTTCCAGCGCCATCTGCTCCCGCGCGGACAATTCGTCCATCGCGACCGACGAATCGATCCGGCCGCAATCCGGCGCACGCCGATCATGGCGATCGAGGGCGAGCGCGACGACATCTCCGGCGTCGGCCAGACGCGTGCAGCACTCGCCTTGGCGGTCAACCTGCCGTCCAATCGCAAGGCCCATTTGCTCGCGCGCCATGTCGGCCACTACGGAATCTTCAACGGCCGCCGCTGGCGCGAGGAGATCGCACCTGCGCTCAAAACCTTCATCCGCCGGCACGACGACTAGCGGTGGTTCCACGGTCCTGCGGACCTGCCCGCTCACCCGCCGACCGGGGGCAGCAGGATGGCGGACAGCTGCCGGCCATAGGCGCGTTCGCCACGGTGACTGCTGCGCCGATAGCTGAAGAAGCGTGTCTCGTCGCGATAGGTGTCCAGGCCCAAGACCTCTAAGCGCTTTATCCCGGCCCGACGCAGCCGCGCCGCCACGAAACCGGGCAGATCGAAAAGCCAACGGTCCGCCCGGGCCGAGGGGCGAAAGAACCGCTCGGCCGCGGGCCATGCGGTGCAGGCGGCTTTCCGCACCTCCTCGCCCACCTCGTAGGAATCCTGGGCGATGGCCGGGCCCAGAGCGGCCGTCAGTGTCGAGGCGGGCGCGCCGAGTCGGTCGAAGGTGGCCACCGCGGCTTCCATGATTCCAGCCACGGCGCCCCGCCAGCCGGCATGAACCGCACCCACGATCCCCTTGCCGGGCGCGGCGATCAGCACCGGCGTGCAATCGGCCGTCACCACGCCGACGGCGATCCCCGGTCGGCGGGTGATCACCGCATCGGCCGGCACACGCGCCATCATGGGGTCTGTCACCTCCACGACCGCCACGCCATGGACCTGATAGGGCGTGTAAAGTGCTTGGGCACCCAGGGCCGCTTGCGCTCGGCGGCGGTTTTCCGCCACATGATCGGGATCGTCACCGCTGCCAAGCCCCATGTTCAGACTGGTAAAGAGCCCCGTCGAGACACCGCCTTGGCGGGTAAAGAAACCATGGCGAATGGCCGCACCGGCCGCACCTGCCGCCCACAGCCGCGCCTGCACGGGAACGGGAGCGGGGGCGGGGTCGCGGTGTTTGTCCGCCAGGCCCGTCATGACGGCGTCTCCTTCCCGCCGCTTTCGGCGTTTGCCGTCGTGAAACCGGGCGGTGTGTCGGTAAGGCTCGTCCAGGCCATGACCTTGAACAGCGCCCCCATCTGGTCCGGCGCCACCAGTCTTTCCGCCGCCGTTTGCAAGGTCTGGGCAACCGCCGGCGGCTTTCCGGCAACGAGTCGGGCAAGCCGCACCGCAAGCCCCAGCTCCAGCAGGAAGCGTCCCTGCGGCACGGGGCCGAACACGGCAAGCCCCGCCGCTTGCGCCGCCCTGCGCAGAATGGTGAAATCCACATGCGCGGTCAGATCTTGCATGCCGGGGCGGGCCAGCGGGTCGGCGAAACGGTGCCGAAAGACGGCCTGCAGGCTGTCACCGAAAGCCGGTCCCTCATAGCCGTAGTCGATGATCAGCGCCGCCCCGCCGTCCTGCGCGAGCCGCTCGGCCAACCTCTCGGCATATGCGGCCGCCGCGGGTGCCGCCTCGAAGACCGCACCTTCCGCGGCAGTGGTCAGCCAAGAGGCGGGGGCCATGACGTGAAGATCGGATTCGGCCGCCGGGACCACCGTCCAGCACAGCCGCCTGCCGTCATCGGCCAGCCCCACCGCGCGCTCCTGCCAGCGGCCATGGGACCGGACGAACTGGCGAATGGGGAAGGCATCGAAGAACTCGTTGGCGATGACGAGAGTCGGACCCGACGGGACATCCGCGAGATTCTCATGCCAGGTGACGTTGTCCACACGCTTGCCTTGCTCGGCGAGCAAGGTTTCGTTGATCTCGACAAGATGAATGGTGGCCGCTTCGTGAAAACCGGGCACCACCCGGCAGGCACGCCAGACATCCGCCATCAGCGTGCCGCGCCCGGGGCCGAGCTCCAGGAGTCGCACCGGCCGGGGACGGCCCATGGCCAGCCAGCGCTCACCCAGCCACAATCCGATCAGCTCGCCGAAAATCTGGGAGATCTCGGGGGCGGTGACGAAATCGCCCTTTCGGCCGATGGGGTGGGCCCGGCGATAATAGCCATGCTCGGGATCCTGGAGGGCGATCGCCATGAACTGGTCCACGCGCAAGGGGCCGCGGCGGCGAATGCGGGCCGCGATCCGGGCGAGAAGCGGTGTCTGATCGTCCGGCACGGCCGCCACGACGACTCATACCCTCTCGGACGAATGCCGCCGGGCGTGGGCGACGATGGCAAGGCCGGCGATGATCATGATGCTGCTCAACACCTGTCCCATCGAAAACGGTCCCAACACGAAGCCGAGAAAGCTGTCGGGTTCGCGAAAGAATTCGACCAGAAAGCGGACGCTGCCGTAACCGATGAGGAAAATCCCCGACAACATCCCACGCCGACGGCGCACCGCCGGCCGCCTCCAGAACAGGAACTGAAGCAAGACGAACAGCAGCACACCTTCGAGCGCCGCCTCATAGAGTTGGCTGGGATGGCGCGGCAGGCCCAAGGGATCGCGCGGAAAGACCATCGCCCAGGGAACGGTGCTCGGCCGTCCCCACAGCTCGCCGTTGATGAAATTGGCGATGCGTCCGAGAAACAGACCCAAGGGCGCAACCGCGGCCACGAGATCGGCGAAGGCAAGAAACGGCACGCCCACCCGCCGTGTCCACCAAATGGTGGCCAGCACGACGCCGATGAGCCCGCCGTGAAAAGACATGCCGCCGTCCCACAGCCGCAGGATCTCGGCCGGATCTGCAAGATAAAGCGAGGGGTAGTAGAAGAAGACGTATCCGAGTCGCCCGCCGAACACGACGCCCAAGGTCGCAAGCAGCAGGAAATCGTCCACCTGCTCGGGCTTCACCGGCAGACCGGCGGGTTTGACCATCCGCCGCAGCGCCCACCAGCCGAACAGCAGCCCCGCCAAATAGGCCAGCGCATACCAGCGGATCGCGAACGGTCCAATGCGTACCAGCACCGGATCGATATGGGGATAGATGAGGGCGGCTCCGGCGATCACGGCATCCATCGTTTCTTGCTTCCCTTCTCGCGGCCCCATGCCCTCTTGGCCGGGCTCGCGCAAGGATGGCGAGGGGATCGCCGCTTGGCAAGTTTGCCCGAGTCCGCCTCTTGCGCGATGGTCTCTTGGCAGAAAGGCGCACGCCGTGCGAGAAGAGGACAGGTGGTGTGCCTGGACAAGGTTTTTCCTTGTCGGGGCTGACAGGACGACGGCCGAGAGGAACGGACTCATGCAAACGGACAATCGCCTGCTCGATGATCTGGCCCGCTTGGCCAGCGGTGCTCTGGGGGCGGCCGCGGCGGCCAGAGAGGAGTTTGAGGCGGCGTTGAAGGCGGCTTTCCGGCGCTGGCTGTCGGAGCTCGATCTCGTGACCCGCGACGAATTCGAGGCCGTACGGGCGCTCGCCGAAAACGCCATGGAGAAAGCGGCCGCGCTCGAAGAGCGCCTGGCTGCCCTGGAAACGGCCGGCGGCAAGACCCGCAAAACGACCGGCAAGAGCACCAGCGCGCGCGCCACCCGCGGCCGCGGCGCCGCGAAGAAGAGTTGAGGCCTCTGTGATCTCAGGCGACCGTTCGTTTCCTGTGAGGACGGCCGTTCCAGCAAGGGGGGAGGCAGGGGCGGGAAGACAGAGCGGCCGCTTCCTTACCGCTCACCCGCAGGCGGGGCGATCTTCCTCCTTCCCCGACACGTCTGACGTCTTCCCCAACCCCGGCCAGGTCTCCAGAAGGCGGGCCGCGACTTCCTCGGCGAGAGAGAAAACCTCCGACAGCAATCGCCTCACTTCATTCGGATCGCCTGCCTCGGCCTGGGCCTGCGATTCCAGCAGCCGGAGCTTTTCGGCCAGCGCCGTCTCGCCCGCGAAGGCCGCGGCGCCGGCGAGTGCATGGGCCTCCAGCGCGAGGACGGGGCGATCGAGACGCGCACCCGCTCGGCGAATCGCCGCGATTCGCTCGTTGAGTTCGTTTCGGAAGCGTCGGATGAGAAGGGGAGGCGTGTCGGTACTCTCGCCGTCGTCCTCACCTTCCGAAGCCGCTGAAACAGCGGCCGATTCGTCGCCTTGCCTGTCTTCCCGAGCGGAGCCCGCCTGCTCCTGCCCGCCATCCTCCGCCCAGCGCCCCAGCAGCCGTGCCAGGACTCGCAGCAAAGTCGCACGCGCGACCGGCTTGGCCACATGGCTGAGGAACCCGGCCCGCAAGATACGCTCCCGTTCTTCCGGTCCCGCATGCGCCGTGAGCGCCACCACAGGCACGGTCAGCCCCGCTTCCCGGATGGCCGCCAGGGCTGCGAATCCGTCCATCTCGGGCATCGCGATATCCATGAGCACGAGATCCACGGGACTGCGGGAGAGCACCGCCAGCCCCTCCCGCGCGCCCGCTGCTTCCAGCACGACGGCGTCCGCCCGTCGGAGCATCTCGGCGATCACCAGCCGGTTGGTGGCCGAATCATCCACCACCAGCACACGCACGCCGGTCAGATCGGGCAGGCGCCCATCGTCTTCTGGCGTCTGCTGCGGGACGAGCAGCCCCTCTTCGGACACGAGGAATGGGATCCGCAAGGTAAAGCAGCTGCCTTGACCCGGTGTGCTTTGCACGGTGATCGAGCCGCCCATGAGCTCGACCAACGAACGCGAGATCGCAAGCCCCAGTCCCATGCCGCCTTCCCCCGCCCGACGGGCGTTTTCGGCTTGCGTGAACTTGTCGAAGATCCGGGGCAACATATCGGGCGCGATCCCGATGCCGGTATCGCGCACGGTGATATCGACGACACAGAAGCCTTCGCTGCCGGCCCGGCGGCAGGCCTCCAGCGTCACCGTGCCACAAGGCGTATATTTGACCGCGTTCGACAGCAGATTGAACAGCACCTGACGCAACCGCGCCGGATCCGCGATCACGATCCGGGGCAGATCCTCGGCCAGCGCGACGTCAAGCACCAACCCCTTGGTCTCGGCCTGATGCCGGAAGATTTCGGCGGTGGCCGCAAGCAGCTGGGGCAGCTCGAAGGGAATGCGTTCGAGCACCAGCCGCCCGGCCTCGATCCGCGAAAAATCGATGAGATCGTCGAGAAGACTGCGCAGCGACTCGCCTGCGCCTTGCGCGATGCGCACAAGACGGCGAGCCTTGGATTCGAGCGCCATTTCGGCCAACAGATCCAGCGCACCCAGAATGCCGTTCATAGGCGTGCGGATTTCGTGGCTCATCATGGCGAGGAATTCCGATTTGGCGTGCGAGGCCGATTCAGCCGCGTCGCGGGCGGCCTTGAGCGCCTCTTCCGCCTGCTTTTGCGCCCGCATGTCGCGGATGAAGCAGGCAAACAGCTCACCGGCGGCGGTGCGTACATGAGCAACGGAAACCTCCACCGGGATTTCCTCACCGCTGCGGGTAAGCGCGCGGGTCTTGAAACGCCGATCCAGATCGGGAACCTGTCCCGTTTCGGTAAAACGGCGGATCGCGCGTTCGATGAGGGGGCGGTAACGCGCCGGCACGACGATCTTGGTGAGCGCCCGTCCCACCACTTCCTCCGCCCGCCAGCCGAACAGGCGTTGCGCCGCCGCGTTGAAATCGAGGATCCGGCCTTGCCCGTCGACCGTGATGACGGCATCGAGCGCTGCTTCCAGGATTCCGGCTTTCTCGGCCTCCGAATCGCGCAAGGCGTGTTCCCGCGCCTTGAGTTCGGAGATGTCGGTGTGCACGAGCACCGTATGTCCGCGGGGGGTGCGGTATTCCTGCACGAGGATCCAGCGTCCATCGACCTGCTGTTCGAATGGTGCGCCCGGATTGCGGTGGTGGGCGAGACGGGCGGCCACCCATTCCTCGGGATCCACGCCGGCGGCCTCAGCACCGCTTGCAGCCGAGGCACGGACGAGATCCACGAACCGCACGCCCGCGTGCAGCTTGCCGAAATGGGGTTCCAGCCCCCGCGCGAACGGTCGGTTCCAGAAAAGCAGGCGGTCATGTTCGTCGAAGACCGCAAAGCTGTCGCGCCGCGATTCCAGCGCGGCTTGGAGCATCTCTTTGGTCTGCGCGAGCTCGGCCCGCATGCGCTCTTCACTCATGCGCGCAATGATCTGCTCGGCGAGCGTGCGTGAGAATCGCCGCGCATAGAGCAGGACCGCCAGGAAATACACGGTCAGCATCAGCCCCATGGCCGCCGGCAAATGGCCGGAGCCGCGCAGGAAGACGACGGCGATCACCGGCGGGAAGGCCGTCAGGTAAAAGGCGTAATAGGCCGGTAGATAGGCGCCCGAGACGGCAAGCGAACCCAGGCACACACCGCCGATCACGAAGATGATGAACAGATCCTGCGGTCCCCCCAGTCCGGAATAACCCAGGACCGCCAGCGCCGCCCATGTCGCGCCCGTCAGCATGGCCGGCCCCACGAGGGCCGCCCTTGCAAACCTACAGGCAGCCACACAGAACGCAGATAGAAGTTTAAGAGCAGCTATGGCTA
>CAZJPA010000014.1:0-24250 GCA_964547755.1 uncultured Sphingomonadales bacterium | reverse complement strand
GACGACATCGCGCGTCCCTTTGCGATCGCCACACAGGGGCGGGTCATCATTTCCTTGCTGGTCGGCGCCCCCCTGGACGGCAATGTGATCGTCTGGCAGCGCTGTGCGGGCAATCTTCCGGTCGGCAGCCAGCTGGGCACGGCAGGAGCCAGCGAGGTCGCCCTGCCGGGAGGTATTCAGCTGGCCGTCAATGATACGGTGGTCGTGGCCGAGGCCTATTTCTCCTATACACCTCTCCTTGGCAACACCGGCGTCACGCAGCCGACCCGCCTGTATGAGCGAGCCGTCTTTCGGCCGCGCTTCGGCGCACTCACCAATATCGTGGACGACGGAAGCATGCCGGCGCTTTGCGGCACAGGTTGAAGAGAAGCAGCGCTCTTCAGCCTTGCCCCCCTCCATGTTTCCCCGGCTGCCAGCCACGAGACGCAATCGTCTCCTGCGCAACACGCTGGGGGCGGTCTTCAAGGTCGGTGGCCATGGTATCGTTCCAGCGGTTGAGATAGCCGAAGAGCGCAATGGTTGCGACGATCTCGACGATCTCGTCGTCGCTGAAATGCCGGCGTAGCGCCGCAAAATCATCGGCCTCGGCCAGATTGGGCTGCAAGGCCGCCTTGTGGGCGAGCCTCAGAGCGGCGCGTTCGGCATCCGAGAACAAGGGGCTCGTCTCATATTCCCATACGGCCGCGATCTTCTCCGCGCTTGCCTTGTAGACCTGGGCCAGATTGGCCATATGCGCCTGACAGTAGCGGCAGCCTGCCGCCTGGGAGGCGACGAGCGAAACCAACATCTTCAGCTCCTCAGGCACCGTGCCTTCGTAAAGCACCGCCTGATTGAGGTCCATGAAGGCCTCGGCGATCCGCGGTCGGCGCGCCATGGTTAGGATGCTGTTGGGCACGAAACCACGTGTGCGCTCGTAGTGATCGAAGCGCTCTTTGAATTGCGGAAGATCCGCACGCCGCAGGGGCGGAATATGGGCCATGGCCATCTCCTTCGCACAGACGCCCAGGCGGTCGGACGACCACCGGACAATGCGTGCATATTCATCCAATGCCCCTGCCCTCGGGTCAAGCCTTCCGATGGATGCAACAGCCCGTATGACCAGCGACGCTATTTCACATCCCTCGGCAGGTCGAGCCGCACGCGGTTGAGCCGGAGCGCATTCGAGACCACGGAGACGGACGAAAAGCTCATGGCCGCGGCCGCAATGATCGGGTTCAGAAGCAAGCCCGTCCAAGGATAGAGCACACCGGCGGCGATCGGAACACCCAACGCGTTGTAGGCGAAGGCGAAGAACAGGTTCTGCCGGATGTTCCGCATCGTTGCGCGCGCCAGACGCACGGCCCGCCAGACCCCGACCAGGTCGTTGGCGAGCAGGGTGACGTCTGCACTCTCGATCGCGACATCCGTGCCGGAACCCATCGCGATGCCGACATCGGCCGCCGCCAGTGCGGGCGCATCATTGATCCCGTCTCCGGCCATGGCGACGCGGTGCCCCTGATCGTGCAGTTCCTTGACGATTCGGGCCTTGTCTTCCGGCGCGACACCGGCATGAACCTGGGTGATCCCGACCCGGGCCGCCACGGCGCGCGCCGTTTCCTCTTGGTCGCCGCTCGCCATGATGACGGTAATCCCCAAGCGCTGCAGGGCTTCCACGGCCGTCCTGCTCGTCGGGCGGATTGGATCCGCGATCGCAAGCCAAGCCACCGGTCGTCCGTCCAGGCCCACATGCACGACGGTCGCGCCCGTCTCAAGCTGTGCGCGCAACTCCGGCTGATCCGAAAGGTCGTCTCCGTCCCGGCCCGTCTCTGCTGCCACAAAAGCGGCCTTGCCGATGGCAAGCCGGTGTCCTTCCACCGTGCCTTTGAGGCCGGCGCCGGTCACGCTTTCCACCTCTTCCGGCTCGACAAGAGCGAGATCGCGCTCGCGCGCCGCTGCCACGATCGCAGCCGAAAGCGGATGCGCGCTCGCCCGCTCGATGCTGGCGATCAACCGCAGAAGCTCGTCTTCGGCGATACCGGCATCGGGCAGCAACCCCACGGCCGTCAGGCGCGGCCGGCCTTCGGTGATGGTGCCGGTTTTGTCGACGACGACGGCCGTTACCTTTTCCAGGCGCTCGATGGCCCGGGCATTGCGAATCAGCACGCCGTATTGCGCGCCTTTTCCGGTGGCCACCATGATCGACATCGGGGTCGCCAGCCCCAGAGCACAGGGACAGGCGATGATCAGCACGGCGACCGCATTGACCAGCGCATGGGCCAGCTGCGGCGGCGGGCCGAACAGACCCCAGACCACGAAGGTGATGATGCTGACGGCCACCACCACCGGCACGAAAATTCCCGCCACCTTGTCGGCCAATGCCTGGATGGGAGCCCGTGAGCGCTGGGCTTCGGCGACCATCTGCACGATCCGCGCCAACACCGTATCCGCGCCGACCCGCTCGGCCCGGATCACGAGGCTGCCGGAAACCAGCACGGTCGCCCCCGTCACCGGATCGTCCGGCCCTTTCTCCACAGGGATCGGCTCGCCGGTGACCATCGACTCGTCGATCACGCCTTGGCCCTGCTCCACCCGGCCATCGACAGGGATCTTCTCGCCCTCGCGCACGCGCAAGCGATCACCGACCCGGACATCGGCCAGCGCCACCACCTCATCATGGCCGTCATCGGTGATACGCACGGCCTCCGGCGGGGCGAGCGAGAGCAGCGCCCGGATGGCGCCGGATGTTCTGTGGCGAGCCCGCAGCTCCAGTACCTGCCCCAGCAACACCAGCGTGGTGATAACCGCAGCCGCTTCGAAATAGACGGGCACCGAGCCGTCCGCCTCGCGGAAGGCCGCGGGGAAGAGCTCCGGCCAGAGAGTGGCAAAAAGGCTGTAGACATAGGCCACCGCCACCCCCAAGCCGATAAGGGTGAACATGTTGAGATTGAAGCCCTTGAGCGACTGCACGGCGCGCACGAAGAAGGGCCAAGCGCCCCAGAGCACGACAGGGGTTGCGAGCAGCAGCTCGACCAGATGCTGAAGCCGCCCACTCCAACCCAGCCACTCCGCAACCGGCAACCCCACGTAAGGCCCCATGGCAAGGGCCAGCAACGGGATGCTGAGCACGGTTCCCACCACGAACCGCTGCCACATCATCCGATACTCGGCATCCTCCTTGACGTCTTCCGTCCCCAGAGAAGGCGCGAGCGGTTCGAGCGCCATCCCGCAAATGGGACAGTTTCCCGGCCCCTTCTGACGAACCTCGGGGTGCATCGGGCAGGTATAGATGGCGTTCGGATCCGCAGAAGACGCAGTTGGGGCTGACCCATGGTGATGATGGTGATGATGATGGTGCTCATGCCCACAGGCCTGGTGGCCATGATGGGCGTCATCGTGATCATGGCCATCGGCGCTGTGGCCATGATGGACGTGTCCAGTCGGCCTGCCCGTATCTGTACCCGCGCCGTGACAGGAAGACGCCTCTCCTTGCGTCGATGAATGGGCGCTTGTGGCAAGCGATTTGTCGGTGCGGCCGTCCCGTTCGCTGCCCATGCTCATGAGTCCATCTCCCTCTTGTCTTCCACAAGGCGTCTGCGATACCGTAGAAATGATAGTATACGGGTATAGGGTATAATATCCCGCGCGAAATGGCAAGGAAGGGAATCTAAGGAAAGCCATCATGCCAGGCAGTCAGTTGCGGACCCGGGACAAGGTTAACCGCCTGCGTCGCATCGAGGGACAGGTGCGGGGCTTGCAGCAGATGGTGGCCGATGACCGCTATTGCATGGATATCCTGACCCAGCTTCAGGCGGTGAAAGCAGCCTTGCGGAAGGTCGAGCTGATGATCCTCGAAGATCATATCAGGAGCTGCATCAAGGCCAGTCTTGCGTCCGCGGACGAAGCCGATCGCGAGGCCAAGATCGCCGAGCTCGTAACCCTGCTCACCCGTGCCCTGCGTTAGGTTGCCTCTATGTGAGCAAGATTTTCCTGAAGCGGGAGCGGAGAAAGAAAACACCATCCCGCTGTGGGTAGCGTCCCCGTGATCAGAAGCGATTGGCGGTCACCGGTTGTTGGTGATTGGCTCTCGGGCGCCGGTTCCCCGCGGGCGGTGATCACCAGTCGGACAGGCAAGACCGGTCGCCCGTCACCAGTAATCGGAGATCGACCTTCCGGTCGTGCCTCCTTACACCTCATCCACCGATGTGGGACGCATCGCTTCCTTTCGCGTCATTCACTGGTTTATCCGGCGAATCCAACCAGCGGTGAGGCAGTCCCGGCGCCAGATGCTGCCTTCCTTTCCCGCTGGATCCGCCGCATCTGCCGGCGGATGACGAAGGGAAAACAGCGGGTGACGAGAGAAGATATCGACCGGTAACGCGCCCTTTCCACGTTCGCCAAGGAATCCGTGCCGGTGACACCTCTTTTTTCGTCGTTCGCCGGCTTGACCGGCGAACCTATCCCGGCTGCTCCTTCCCGCGTCGTTCGCCGGCAGATGCGGCAAACCCAGCCGGCGGCGCAGACGACTTCGGCGTCGGGCGCTGTCTCCCCTTCCCGCTGGATCCGCCGGTCAAGCCGGCGGATGACGAAGAGGGGATGATGGCGGGTGACGAGGGGAGAAATGCCGACGGATGACACTTTCCTTCTTACGTCATTCGCCGCCGAAGAGCGGCGAATCCAGCCGGCAGTGATGACATTCTCGGCGTCGGGCGCTGTCTCCCCTTCCCGCTGGATCCGCCGGTCAAGCCGGCGGATGACGAGAAGGGAAAACGGACCCGCCGATCAAGCCTGCCCCGGGCTTGTGACCCGGGGTCGGCGGATGACGTTCCAGTGATCAGAGACCGGTGATCAGTGATCAGAGACTGGTGATCAGTGATCAGGGGACGGTGATGAGTTATCGGCGAGGGGAAGGCGTGTGACGGCCTCCTTCCCCATCCACATCCTCGCTGCTTTCTGTTCCGATGATAACTGATGACTGATCACCGATCACTGGGTCGTCATTCGCCGGTTCATCCGGCGAATCCAGCCGGCGGTGAGGCAGTCCCGACGCCAGATGCCGCCTTCCCTTCCCGCTGGATCCGCCGATCAAGTCGGCGGATGACGAGAAGGGGCATTGGCGGATGCTCTTCTTCTTACGTCATTCGCCGGCAGATGCGGCGAATCTATCCGACAGACACGGCATCCCTGACGCTGGATACTGTCCCCACCGTCCGCTGGATCCGCCGGTCAAGCCGGCGGATGACGAAGAGAAGGAAATGGATCTCCCGCATCTGCCGGCGGATGACGAGGGGAGAGGGACAACGGATAACGAAGAGAGGTAGCAAATGACAAGAGACAGGGAGTGCCGGAAAATGACGAGAGAAGATATCGACCGGTGTGCGGAAAAGCGCCGACAACGCGGGCCAAGACGGCTTGCGCCCTTTGCGCGCCCACAGCACGACACGGGCATGGCCGCAAAAAGAACGGTCGGGCCGCTGATGGCGGTCCGACCGTCCCTCCCGTGGCATCGGCTCTGTCCCCGACGAGCGGGGGTGGGGGGCAGATGTGCGCGCCCCGCTCGCCTCGTGAGTGAGCCGTGGGAGTCCGTTCGCCTCTCCTACTTCACGCAGATCGGGTCCGGATTGCCGTCCGGATCGTTCTTGGCCGTTCCACCAGCAAAGGCCGTGCCATTATTGATCAGGAGAATACCGGCCACATGGGGTGCGGCCATCGAGGTGCCCGACAATGTCCGATATGTGCCGCCGCGATAGGTGGAAAAGATGCTCACCCCCGGCGCCGCGCAGTCAACCGGCGGATTGCCCCAATTCGAAAACGAGGCGAAATTGTCGTTCGAATCGATGGCGGACACCGTGTAGACGCGGCTGTGATTGGTCCGCGCCGGCGAGACGTTGCCTGCGAACTGCGACTCATTGCCGGCCGCCAACGAGAAAAACACCCCCATGTTCGCGACATTGATGATCGCATTGTCCAGACTGGAGTTGGCGGGGCCGCCCAAGCTCATGTTCGCGACATCACCCGGGATCGAGCCCTGGCCGACATAGTTCACACCGGCGATGATGTCCGAATAGGTGCCCGATCCCTGCGAATTGAGCACGCGCACGGCCACCAGTGTCGCACCGGCCGCCACGCCGACGACGCCGAAACTGTTGTTCTTGGCCGCGATGATGCCGGCGACATGGGTGCCATGCCCGTTGCCGTCATCGGGTGAGCTCAACCCTGATACGAAGCTGCGGCTCCAGGCGGTGTTGACGTTGAGATCCGGGTGATCGAGATCGATCCCCGTGTCGATCACCCATGCATAGGTGTTGAGTCTTGAACCGTCCATCGACCCACCGACGCGGGTGATGCCCCAAGGCGTCGTCTGGGAGCCAGAGGTGTGCGAAAGGACGCCGAAACCGCCCTTGGCCTGGTTGTGCACCTTGTGCAGCAGCTCGTGGGTGTCGACGAAAGCGACGGCATCATCCTCCATCCGCATGACCATGGGATCGTTCGCCATCCGCATCGCGCGCGCACGCGGCAGCTTGATCGCGAATCCCTTGATCGCCGTATCGTAGACATGAAGGATCTTGCCCTTGTAGTCGCGCGCCATGGCCTTTGCATAAGCTTCCACCTCGGCCGCCGGCATCGAATCGACAAAGGTGACGATGTAGCTGTCCTGCACCTTCATCCGCATTTCGGCGGAAATCCCGAACTGGGGCGCCTTTTGCCTGTGGAGCAGTTCGTGCGTGGCATGCGCCGCCACCGCTTGCATGGCCAGCAGCGCCACGCCACCGGCGAGAGCCGCTTTGATGGAACGAGTGGTCATGTGCCTCTCCCTTTCTTGCTCGTCTCCATTGATGGTTGCGGGCTGGCAAACATATCTTGAACACATTTTGATGCGATGGGAATAGGTTGCGCGCACACATGGAATCACAATCTCGCGACCTGTCCTCACATTTTCGTGAGCCTCTCAGGCGAGAATTCTATGGGCGAACCAAGCTTTATATATAAAATATTCTGGCTTGATAGAGGATTAGAAAGAAATTTGATAAAAAGTTATGATAAATAGGATATTCTCTATGATATATAATAAAATAAATTCTATAAAACGAAAAAACGTAAGAAGATTAATAAAATATAGAAATTCGACGGCATGTTTTTATACAATACAATATTAGCATTATCCAATTTAGAGCCATGAAGATTGGTGCGAACGATACTTTGAAATTTCCCGCGCGGATGCGGCGTTTTATCACATTCTCTTCATGATACCTCCGGGAGATGTTGAAATGATCGGCAACAGGAGGGACGGCAATTTAAACCTAAAGGAGAGGGACCATAAGCATGACCAAGACACTCACCGTCGCGGGAGCGGTGCTCGCCGCTGCATTGGCGACCACGACGCTCGCATCCTCGGCCTCGGCGCAGCAGTTCGGTGTGCCGGCCGCCACCCGCATGGCGTTGCAAGACCATTACATCTTCGTCTTCACCCACGAAATCCTGCCTGAGCAGGCCGCCGCGCGTGCCGAAGCGATCGTCGCCCAAGAAGGCGGCCGGGTGGACCGCGTCTATACGGGCAGTATTCGCGGCTTTGCGGCTTACGTCTCGGCCCAGGCCGCCGAGCGGATGATGGCGCGCAATCCGTCCATCGCCTATTATGAGAAGGACCAGCCCGCCTTCGCCTTCATGGGCAATAATCCGCGCGTCAAGAAGGGTAAACCTGGTGGGGGCAGCCAACCGCCTCAGACCACACCTTGGGGGATCACCCGCGTCAACGGCGGCGTATCGGGTGCGACCGGCACGGCCTGGGTGATCGACACCGGCGTCGATCTGGATCACCCGGATCTCAATGTGGACGTCTCGCGCTCGGTGAACTTTGCGCGCGGGCGCAACACGCCGGACGACCTCAACGGCCATGGCAGTCATGTTGCCGGCACCATCGCGGCGATCGACAATTCCATCGGCGTGATCGGTGTGGCAGCCGGCGCGACGGTGGTTGCCGTGCGCGTGCTGGATGCGAACGGCTCGGGCACATTCGCCGACGTGATCGCTGGTGTGGACTATGTGGGCGCAAACGGTCAGCCCGGCGACGTCGCGAACATGAGTCTCGGTGGCGGATTCAGCCAGGCCCTCAACGACGCCGTTGCCGCGGCTGCCGATACAGGCGTCAAATTCGCCATCGCAGCGGGCAACGAATCGCAGAATGCGCTCAACGTCTCCCCGGCCAGCACCGAGCATCCGAATGTCTACACGGTCTCGGCGATCGATGCGAATGACGTGTTCGCGTCGTTTTCAAACTGGGGAAACCCGCCGATCGACTGTGCTGATCCGGGTGTATCCGTCTACTCCACCTACAAGGATGGCGGCTACAATACGCTGTCCGGCACCTCCATGGCGACTCCGCATGTGGCGGGCATTCTCCTGTTGGGTCAGCCGCGCACCGACGGTTTCGCCATCAATGACCCCGATGGCAATCCGGATCCGATCTGCGTCCACTGAGGTGGAAGACGACAGAACTCATCTTTTCCTTTCAGAAAGCATGAGCGCATCCCCCTGCCCATCTCCGGGCGGGGGGATCGTTCTTTATCGGTGGTTCTGGTCATGGCCGTTGGGGCTGGAGCCGTGCGAGAAGGCGTACGAGACCGGCCATGAGCGCCGAGACGACGAGCACCAGGATCATCGCCCGCGCCGTCCCGTCGAAGGCGGCCGCGGCGATCGCCGACACGACCGCCCCGCCGGCCAGCTGCACGGTCCCGATGAGAGCAGCGGCCAGTCCGGCGATCTCGGGCACGGGCTGAAGCGCCAGCATGGTCGCGCTCGGCAGCAGCATGCCGACCCCGAAGATATAGAGACTGACGCCTCCCCAGAAGGTGAAAAGAGAGTGCCAGCCTACCAGCATTCCTGCGCCAAGCCCGGCCGCAGCCAACGCCAGCAGCAGGCACCCGGCCGTGAGCACCTGCGCCAGACTCCAATGCTTGAGCAGCATGCGCGCGATCAGCGAACCACCGGAAAAGCCGATCGCGGCTGTTGCGAAAATCACACCGAAGCGTGTCGGCGGCACGCTGTAGACCTGTTCGAGCACGGTCGAGGATGCCGCCACCACCGTCAGATAGCCGGCGAAAGGCAGCGCGACCAGCAACAAACCCGTTCGGCAGACCGCAATGGCGAGAAACCGGCGGGCGCCACGACGCAAAGCGGCCATCCCCATGCCCTGGCCCGGACCGCGCCGGGTCTCCCATAGGGCGAAACGCTCCGCCCCTAGCAGCACGAGCGCATAGCCGGCGCTCAGCCAGAACAATGCCTGCCAAGGAAAGACGAGCAGCATGGCGCTTGCGGCGAGCGGCGCCAACAGCGGTCCCAGGCCGAGCAAGGCCGTCAGCCCCGCCATCAAACGGCCGCCGCTCGAGCCGCTCGCAAGATCCCGCACGATGGCGCGCGCGACCACCGGCCCGACACCGCCGGCCACCCCCTGCAACAATCGCAGCGGCAAAAAGACGGCCATGGACGGCGCAAGCGCCAGCCCTGCGCTGATGACGGCGAAGGCCAGAAGTCCGATGCGAATCGCAGGGAGCCGCCCCCAATGGTCACTCGCCATGCCCCAGAGAATCTGGCCGGCCGCGAAACCGGCGAGATAACTGCTCACCACCCACTGGGCGTCCGTGGCCGTACCGCCGAGATCGGCGGCGATCCCCGGCTGGGCCGGCAATGCAATGTCGGTCGCAACGGCGGACAGCGCCACCAGCCCACCCAGAGTGGCGCGGGTGGTGAGAGGAATGGGCCCGGCATGCCTTCCCGTTTCCCTCACGCCCCCCTCCCCTTACGGGATGCGCGCGAGAGGAAAGATGCGTCCGTCCTGGCGCGAAGACCTTCCCTGGCCATGGCGGGCGGCTAGCCTGCCGCCGCGGTCGGTGCATCGGCGCACACGAGCGCAATCGCTTCACGCACCACGTCATCGTCCCCGATGTGGTTGGCGAGCAGAAGGACGAGTTTGGCCTGGAGTTTCAGGCTCTCCTCCAGACTGCGTCCTTCATGCATGGCCACGAGCTCTTCATAAAGCCCGTCCGGATCCGTCACCCGGGATTCCCTCAGCAGCTTACCCATGAGCGCTCTCCTTCCCTTGCCGGCCGCACATTCAGGCCTGGTCCGCCCGCCCGGCGGCTTTGCCGAGGGCGGCGGCAACCTCTGCCGGCTCCAAATGCCGGCGACGCATGGCGACATGCTGGTCGGGACGCAACAGATAGACGGTTCCCGGGCGGCCGGCATAGCGTTCCTGGACCAACCCTTCTGCATCGGCGATCACGGGGCTGCCCACCCCGTCCGCCGACATGCCGGGCGGCAAGACGAACAGCGGCTCAAGCGCCGGATCCCCTTCCTGCAAAGGCGCGAGCGCCTGCTCCATGCTGCGCGCCATGGCGGCCGAAGAGGCGAAGACGAGCAACTGGAACCGTCCGCCGAGGCGGCCCAACAACCAGCCCCGGCCCTCTTGCCCCGTTACGGGCGCATCGATGGCGGGACTGCCGGGCACGAGCCCCGCCTGAAACTCGCCCGGCCGATCCTCCGTGCTCAAGGGCGAATCCGTATAGATGCGGGGCACGGACAACCGGCCGGAATTGATGAAGGGGCGAATACCCTCCACATGCCGGGACAGTTCGAGCACCGCATCCCGATAGGCCTGACTCTGCGGTGATTTGGGAGTGATGAACTCGGTCGAGCGCGTGGAATTGAGAATATTCTCGTCAGCCGCCTGCGTGCGTTCGAAATCATAGCTTTCCAGCAGTGAAGCGGGAGCGCGCCCACGGATCACGAGATCGAGCTTCCAGGCGAGATTGTCCGTGTCCTGAACGCCGGAATTGGCGCCGCGTGCCCCAAAGGGTGAAACGAGATGAGCCGCATCGCCGGCGAAGATCACGCGGCCATGAAGGAAGCGTTCCAACCGGCGGCACTGGAAGGTGTAGATCGAAATCCACTCGTATTCAAATTCGACATCCTCGCCCAGCATGCCGCGCACGAAGGGGGTGACATTCTCGGGTTTCACTGCTTCTTCACGATCGATGTCCCAGCCAAGCTGGAAGTCGAGCCGCCAGACATCATCCGGCTGCTTGTGCATGAGTGCCGACTTGCCTGGATTGAACGGCGGATCGAACCAGAACCAGCGCTCGTCCGGATGCTCATGTTTGAAACGAACATCGGCGATGAGAAAGTTGTCCTCGAAAATGCGGCCCTTGAATTCCAGCCCCATCAACCGCCGCATGGTGCTGTGGGCGCCGTCGGCCGCGATCACCCAGTCAGCATGGAGGCGATAAGAGCCTTCCGGTGTCTCCACCGTCAGGACAACGCCGTCATCGTTATGTTCAAGCGCCGTCACCTTCGACAACCAGCGCAGCTCGACGGTCTCGACCGCCGCCAACCGGTCGATGAGATATTCCTCCCAGTAATACTGCTGGATATTGACGAAGGCCGGAAATTTCTGCGCCGCCATCGGCCGCAGATTAAAGGCGGTGATCTCCTCGTCGCGGAAAAAGACGCGGCCGATGTTCCATTTCACCCCCTTGTTCAGCAGCGCGTCTCCAATACCGAGCCGATCGCTGATCTCCAGCGTGCGCTTGGCAACGCAGATCGCCCGCGAGCCATCGGAGACGATGTTGTCCTTGTCCAGCACGATGACCCGATGCCCCATGAGTCCGAGATCGAGCGCGGCCGACAGGCCGATGGGCCCCGCACCCACGACGACGATGGGTGCAGCGCCTTCGCCCGTCTTCAATTCCGGTGGTGGCACGAAAGAAAAGGTTCGTCTGGCCCGTTTCGTCATCACTTTCACTCCCTTGCCCGGTTGCTCCTCCGCAAGGGTCTCTCCCTCTCGCCCGTGGTGGCACGCCGGGGCCATCGCGCCTGTTCTTGTTCTTGCGCCCTTACCGGGCGGCGATGGCCGTTCCGAGGAAACCTTATGTCTGACGTCTCATCCCTCGCCTTCGAGGGCCGCCCACATCTCGCGATCACGTTCGGCGGTCCAGATCACCGGATCCGTCTTGCCGCCGACTTCGTCATAGGCGCGCGCAACGTCGAAGGGCATGCAGTGATCGAAGATCACCCACTCGCCGTATTTGGGGGCGAGTCGGTCATAGGTTTCACGATAGATGTCTTTGAGCGGCTTACCGGCGGCGCGCCCCTCGGCCACGCTCTCATAAAGATCGGTGATGAAGGCCTTGGTTCCCGAGATCGCCTTGGCGATATCGTCGGCTTTCGTGAGCGCATCGCCGCGCCCGGGCACCAGCGCCTTGGGGTTGAGCGCCGCAAGGCGATCGAGGGTGGCCGGCCAGTCCCGCAGATAGGCATCGCCGGTATAGGGTGTTGCGCCAAATTCCACGAGATCGCCAGAAAACAACACGCCCTCGGCCGGCAACCAGACGACCGTGTCCCCTTTGGTATGGCCGCGCCCCAGGTGCAGGATCTGGATCTCGACCCCGCCCATGAAGACCGTCAGCTTCTCCTCGAAAACAATCGTCGGCCAGGTGAGGCCGGGAATCGTGTCGAGCCCCCGGAACAGCCGTGGAAAGCGGCCGGCCTCGGATTTGAAGTCCGCCTCGCCGCGCTCGACGATGAGCTCATAGGTGCCGCGGCTGGCGATGATATCATCCGCGCCATAGGCCGAAGCGCCCAGCACCCGCACCGCATGGTAATGCGAGAGCACGACATAACGGATCGGCGCGTCGGTGATCTCGCGGATTTTCGCAATCACGTCCTGCGCCATGGCCGGAGTCGCCTGGGTGTCGATCACCATCACCCCCTCGTTCGTGATCACGACGCCCGTATTCGGGTCTCCTTCGGCCGTATACGCCCAAGCATGCTCCGATAGCCGGGCGAAGGTGATCTGCTTGTCTTCGAGATCTGCTGCGCTCGCAAAAGCCTTGGCCATCGCTGCCTGCTCCCTTTCGTTGCGACCCTTGAAAGTGGCGGGCGCCCGTGTCCCGCATTTCGCCGTTCATCTCATCCCTGGTTCACGGCGCGCCATCGCCGCTTTCGATTGCGGCAATCTTCGCGAGCAGCATCGCGCGATATGCCGCGACCTCGGTCCGGGGATGACGACGAAGCCGGGCGACCTCGTCAGATGTATAAGGCTTAAAACTCTTTGGAACATGATCTGCGTCAAATCGCAAGACCAGCCAGTTCATCAGCGCCGCGATCCGGTCGTCCGGCAATGCCGAGCGCGCCACACCCGGCACCTGGACCAGAAAGGCCCGTCCCTCCGGCAACCACAGGAATCGCGCGACATGATCCTTGAGCGGCGGCACCTTGCCCGCTGTTCCGGCACCATCAGGCAGGTGACAGCCTTGGCAATTCAGCACGTAGTCGAGCGCGGGATCCGCCCATGCGCCGGTTGGCGCCGCTGCAACAAGCAGCAGAGCCGCCGGCGCCGCCCACGCAAAAGCTCTCTTCCTCGCCGGAAAAGTCGTGCGCCTCATGGTTTCGCGACACCAATGACGACGGCCGTCGAACAATGATAGACTTCGCCGACTTGGGTCCCGAGACACCAATTGATGTCGTTCGACTGATAGGGCACATAGACCGGCTTATCACCCTCGTTGCGGTTGCAGAAGCAGCGCCCGCAGCTCGTCTTGCCGCAACAGTCGTTGTACGAGATCACATAATGCCGTCCATCTTCGGGGTTGCGGCAGGTGCCGATCCAGGTGATCGGCGAGGGTTCGGTGCCGGGAGGGCACTGGCTCGCCGAGCCGCCGCAGCAGGCGCACAAGAATCCGTCGATCGCACAGTAGCGCCAGTAGCTGCAGGCGGTGGGATCATGGGCCTGGCTTTCCCCTTCGGCGCCGCCATGGCCGCTGTCTTGCGCCGCCCCGCGCGCAACCGGCAAGAGCGGCAGCATCGCACCGCCCACGAGCCAAGCGCCGAGTCTTCCCAGCAGGCTGCGCCGTGAGGTGCGGCGGTAGAGTCGCCGCGCCCGCCGTTCCATCCAGGAATCGATCTTGCGCTCAAGCATGTCTCGATCGTCTTTCCTCTTCTTGCGCCGCATGTCCAGGCCGGGTCATGCCCTTGGCGCGGAGAAAATCCTGTAAACTGGCATATCCCTGCCGCCGGGCCTCGAACAGGCTTTCCAGATGCTCGCGGGAATTCACGAGTCCCTTGGCGACCAGCACCCCCTGTTCGTCCACCAAGGCCGCTGTGGGCAGGCGTGAGACTTCGAGCAGCACCCCCAGGTTCCGCGACAGGGCGTAGCGGATTCCGGTGCTGCGCGCTTCCTCTGCCGCAGCCCGGTGTTCGGCCGGATCGCCGTCGCTGATCGCGATCACGGACAGCCAACGCCGTTCTTGGCGCGCGATCTCAGCGAGCGTTTCCTTCAGTTCGCGGCAGACCGGACAATTGGGAGCCGTGAACACAAGCAGCCGGGCCCGACCGTCAGGCGCCTCCCCGGACACCGACACCGGCTCACCGAACAGATCGTGCAGCACCATGGCCGGCAGCGCCTCGCCGGGTTTGAGGCCGCCGGAAAGCGCGAGTGCGCCCACCGGCGCCACGCGGTCATGCAACGCACCGATCTGGCGCATCAGCGCAAACAACAGGAAGGCCATCGCCACCACGACGATCCACAGCAGCACCTGCGACCAGAGCAGCGCGTCCAGCATCGTCATCGCCGCCCCCCTCCTCTCATAGGAGGTGCCGTCGGCAGCGCAAGCGCCGTCTCAGCCGCCGCATACAGCAAAGCCGTCGCCACCAGGCCAAAGATCACGGTCAGCCCATCAAAGAGGGTCAAGGACCGCGTCGCCACCGGTGTGGCCGCAACGAGCGCCACGCCGGCAAGCAACAGATTGCGGGCGACCAACGGCCAGCCCACGCTTTGGCGCCGCGCCGCCAGGCCGCCACAGCCGCAATCGAATCCACCGCGCCCGGCGCTGAGCGCCCGAGCGATCAGCATGGCATAAAGGCCCATGAGTCCGGCCGCCATTGTCCCCACCACCATCGCCATGCCATCAGTCCCCGGCCGGGCGGCCGTGAGGGCGAGACCGCCGGCAAGCAGAATCTCTCCGGCCGCGATCACGATCCGCATGGCCTCGCCGAGGCGCGGCCATCGCCGCAGGCCGGGCAGATAACCGATGACCGCTTCGTGAAAGCGATGGGGAGCGCGCAGCTTGTGGAGGCCGGCCGCCAATAACAAGACCGCCAGCGCAGCTCGGGCGACGATGGCGATGACAGGATCGATCATTGCCCCTGCTCCTGCATCGTTGCAGGCGCCGGCACCGGCTGGAGAATCGTGGTGGTGATCCCCGTTTCCGGGATCGCCCGACGCAGACGGCCGTCTTTGGCGGAATAGACGCGCAAAGTCGGATCTCCGATCAGCGCCGCATACAGGAGCGGATCGTCCGCATCCGGGCTGACCGCGATGCTGGTCGCCGGAACCGCAAGCGGCCATTGCGCCAGCTTGCGGCCGGTCGCCGCATCGAAAGCCCACACCATCGTGCCGGGATCCTTGTGCGTGCCGGCTCCGCCCTCATGCATCAGCACGAACAGCCGCCCGCTCGGCGCGTGGTAGGCAAGTGGCTGAATGCCGCCCGGCCGCCAGCCGGAATCCGCCGCTGCGACACGCCAGCCGACCGCCTCGCCGACGGCCCCATCATCCTTCAGTCGAACCGCATAAACCGCACCCGAAAACGACACGAACAGCCAACGCCGTCCGTCGAAGACCGGTTTTTCGATCAGCGGATCGCGATCGGGATCGAAGAAGACGGGACGCGCCGCCTGCACAAGCGGTTCGCCGTTCGCGTCGAGCGCGATATCGAGCAGGCCGCCGTCAGCGCACAGCATGGCGAAGCGTCGGGCAGCCAATGGAAAGATAAGGCTACAGCCGGGCGTGTCGAATTCGGCCAGTTGCCGGCCGGCACGGACATCGGCCACCGTAACCGTCTGAGACGGCGTGAAGTTATAGATGACGGCAAGCCGCCCGTCATCGAGCAGGCGCTGATTGGCCAGCAACGGCATGGAGAGGAAGCGCTTGGCAGGAATGACGATCTCCGAAAGCGGGACAAGGCGCCCCGCATCATAGACGGTGATGACATCCGTGCGCTTTCCGCGCGTGCCACGGGCATAGTAGGTTTCCGGGTTGTAGATGCGCTGCCCGTCCGGCGAGAATAGCAGGCTGTTGTGCCCATAGCCGCCGGAGAGCATACCCAGCATGCGGCCCGTATCTGCATCGATCAGGATCGCGCGCCCGTCCGGCATGGCGGGAAAGGCGATATCGTTGACCCAGACGAGATGCGGCGACCAGGCGATCGGGCCCGCCACCCCAACCTCTTCGGACGGCAAAGGCGCCGGATCGCCGACAGCTGCCGACGCAGCGGCATGGGCAGCCCCGGACCCGGTTTCCGTGGACGCGGTGATCTCTTCTGCTGCCTCCCGCTTGGAACCGTCGTGATCCCACCAGGCATCCACCACCGCCACGCCGCCCAATATCACCGCCAGGATCCCTGCGAGAAGGACCAGCCAGGACGGCACTCCCTTCGGCTGCGGTTGCGGCCGTTCGGCGTCAGACATGCGCGCTGCTTTCCGTTTCTTGGACACCTGCCTTGTCATCGCTCCGGATTGGTCGCTTCATCATACCACCATCCACACGGTTTTCACCTCCGTGTAGAGATTGATCGCCTCGCGTCCATGCTCGCGCCCCAGGCCCGACTGTTTGTAGCCGCCGAAGGGCAGCGCCGGATCGACCAGATTGTGCGCGTTCACCCACACCGTGCCTGCCTTGATGCGCGGGATCAGACGGTGGACGCGCCGCAGATCGTTCGACCAGATGCTGGCCGCCAGCCCATAGGGTGTGGCGTTGGCGAGGCGGATCATCTCGTCTTCATTCCGGAAAGTCTGAACCGCGACCACAGGCCCGAAAATCTCTTCATCGACCACCCGCATGCCGCATCGTGCACGGGCGATCACCGTCGGCTTCACGAAATAGCCGGGCCGATCTTCGGCCGGCCCGCCGCCGCAGGCGATCTCGCCGCCTTCCTCGCGCGCGGACGCCACATAACCAAGCACCCGCTCTTGCTGGGCCTTGGAGACGAGCGGTCCCATATCCGCCTCCTCGAAGGCCGATCCCAGCCGCAAGGACGAGGCGATCGCCGACAGCCGATCGACCAGGGCATCATGCACGGACTCGGCCACCAGCACCCGCGAGCCGGCGGTGCATACCTGTCCGTGATTGAAGAAGATCGCCTGGGCCGCGCCTTGGGCGGCCTGATCGATGTCGGCATCCTCCAACACGAGAACCGGCGACTTGCCCCCGAGCTCCAGCGAGACACGCTTCATGCCGTCCATCGCCGCCTTGCCGATGATCTTGCCGACGGCCGTCGAACCCGTGAAAGCGATCTTGTCGATGCCCGGATGCTGGACGAGAGCCGCACCCGTCGTCTCGCCCGGCCCCGTGAGGATATTGACGCTGCCGGCCGGAAATCCTGCTTCCGCGACCAGCTCTCCCAGCCGCAGCGCCGACAGCGGTGTTTCCTCGGCGGGTTTGAGCACCACCGGACAGCCGGCGGCCAGCGCCGGTGCCAGCTTCCAGACCGCCATCAAGAGCGGGAAGTTCCACGGGATGATTGCGGCGACCACGCCCACCGGCTCGCGCAGGGTGAATGCGGTATGCTGCGCGCCAGGTATTCCCTTGAAGGAGGGAGTCAGCGTCGCCCCCTCGATCTTGGTCGCCCAACCGGCCATATAGCGCAGATAATCGATCGCGCCCTGGATATCGACCAGGCGTGCCATCCGCACACTCTTGCCGTTGTCCAGCGCCTCGAGTGCGGCGAGATCGTCCGCCTCGCGCTCAATGATCTCCGACAGCCGCCACAGCAGGCGTTCACGATCGGCGGGAACAAGTTGCGCCCATTCGCCTTCCTCCAGCGCCTGGCGGGCGGCGCGCACAGCCCGATCGACATCCTCTGCTCCGGCCTCAGGCACGGCGGCGATCACCTGACCGGTCGCCGGATCGAAGACATCGAAGCTCCGCCCCGAGGTGGCCTCCACCCATTCGCCGCCGATGAACAGCCGCTTTGATGCACGTACGAAGGCCGCAACCGTTTCCGGCACCACGGACAACGGATCGGGGGACGTGCTGATATCGTCCATGACCTGCCCTCCTCCCGACTTTAGAATCGGACGATCAGCGAGCCGCCCATGCGCCGCGGATCACCGATGAACTGCTGCAAGAAACCGAAGTCCGGGGTGAAATCGAACGTCCAGACCTTGTAGACCTTGTTGAAGGCATTATTGGCGAACAGGCGCAGCGTCAGCCGTTCGCTCTCGCTCGTCCAGTCCACACGGAAGTTCCAGATCGCATAGCTTTTTTCGCCCAGGATCGGGTCATTGGTCAGCGAGAAGAACTGCCGCGAAGTATAGCTGTACTCGACCTGGAAGCCGAGGCGGCCGCGCGCATCTCCCAGCGAACGCTCGTAGCGCAGGATCCCCGACGAGGAGACATGCGGAGCCAGCGGCAGCTGATTGCCGCGGATGTCGATCTGTGCTCCGCCGGGAGCGGCAGCCTGGAGCGGCCCACCGAGCACGATCTCGCCAGGACGAGTCTTGATCTCGGAGTCCAGCAGACCGAGGTTGAGCGTGATCGTCAGCCCAGCCAAAGGCGCCGCCACCAGTTCCGCCTCGCCGCCGTAGATCGTCACCTGTGAGGCATTGACCGCAATGTTGGACAAAGACTCAGGATCGAAGTCCAACAACTGCGCTTTGTTGTAGTCATAGAAGAAGGCTGCGAGATTGAGCCGGAGGCGCCGCGCAAACCATTCGGTCTTCGCGCCGATCTCGAAGGCGTTGAGGATCTCCTTGCCGAAGGAGCCGAGCGGGGCGCCGATGGCAAAGCCGCCGTTGAACCCGCCCGACTGGAAACCTCGCGAGAAGGCGAAGTAGTAAAGCTGATCGGGCGTGGGATGCCAATTGAGATTCACCCGCGCACTGACTCCTGAGAAGCTGCGCTTCTGATCAAGGATGCGTCCCGGCATCACCGGGCCAAGGTCGTTCTGGAACACGTCATAGCTGAACGTCTTGCGCTCGGCCGTGAAACGCAGGCCTGTCACCACCGTGACGGTGGGCAGCACATCGGTCTCAATCTGCGCGAACCCCGCACCTGAAGTCGTCTTCTGCGCCCAGCGCGCATCGAACACGAGGGCAAAAGGCACACCCACCAGCCGCTGGCTGGCCTCATCATCGAACAAGGTCAGCCGCAGCCGCCCGCGCGGCGTATCGCGGTTGTCATGAAAGAAATAACCGCCGACCACCCATTTGCTGCGGGCACCGGCACCCGAAAGCCTGAGTTCCTGGCTGAACTGGGTGGCGCTCACCCCAAAATCCGGCTCGATGAGCGCCAGCGGGCTCATGTCGGTGTCCTCCTGATGAAGCTTGTCGAAATGCTCGACCGCTGTCTGGGAGACCACTTCCATCCCATTCGCAAAACGATGGGTGAGAGTCATATAGCCGCCGACATTCTTGATCTGGAGCACGCCGCGTCGGTCATAATTGCCGGCGAAGGCGTCATGGCCGTCTTGGTCGGCATAGTCGAAGAAGTCGAAGCAGCCGTTGATCTGCTGCATCTCTTCAGACGAGCAGAATGTGCGGTCCTCGCGCAACACCCCCTGATGCTGGTAATATGGGGCCAGTTGGTCCACGCGGCTGCCGTGCACATTGAACAGCAAGTCTGTATCGTCATCGAGATCGATGGCGATCAGCGCGCGTCCGGCGAAGGTGTTCGTATCGTTGCCGCGCACGCCGGCAGGTTTGAAGTTGGTGGCCCGAAAGCGATTGCGGACATAGCCGTCGTCCTGATTGAAGTCGATGGCAAAGCGCGTGCGCACACGATCCGAGACCGGTAGATCCACGCCCGCCGTCAACCGCACCTGACTGAACTCGCCGCCCGTGCCCTCGATGAAGCCGCCCAGCTCATCGCCCGGCTTCTTCGGGATGAAGTTGACGAGGCCGCCCGTGGAGTTGCGCCCATAGAGCGTGCCCTGCGGGCCGCGCAGCACTTCCACGCGCTCCAGATCGAACATCTGCAGGGTCTGACCGGCGAGCGTGCCCTGATAAACGCCATCGCGATAGATTGCGACCTTGCCTTCCTGATTGTCCTCGAACGGATTGACGAGGCCGACACCGCGCATCGCAAACGCCGGATTATTGCCCTGGCCCACGGGGGTGCCATAGTTGAAATTCGGCACCTGCTGGACGATCTGGGTGCTGTCCTTGAAACCGATGCGCTCGAGCATCGAGTCCGTGAACGCCGTCACCGACACACCGACATCCTGTAGGCGCTGCGCCCGTTTCTGGGCGGTCACCACGATCTCTTCGATCGCACCAACCGCCTGTGCCTGCTCGCCCGCGGCATCAGTATTTTGGGGAGCGGGAGCCTCCGCTTTGGCTGCCGCGGTTCCATCCGGACTTTTAGACTCAGCTGCCCGGACCGGCGCGGCGATCATGGCAATCGCCGCACAACCGGCGAGCAGGCCGCGCGTCCAAACGGCCGAAGGGAAAAGGACAGATCTGTTTGACATCGGTTGTCTCCTCCTTCCGATACGGATTTTCTGATTCTGTGGCAAATTTAGCATGAAATGATCCCGGCTGCTTGTCTGAGCGTGCCAAATGCTGCGTCCTGCCTGCGGATTTGCGCTGACCGTCTCCGGCCGCCGTCACGCCCCCTAACGCTCTTGCCGGCGGACGATGGTCCGAATGATCGGTTATCAGTCATCGGTGATCGGTCATCGGTGATCAGTGATCAGTGATCGGTGATCAGAAAGTCGTGTGGCGAAGGACACAATAAAGAGTGTCCTTCGCTAAGCTTCTCTCGCCATCTGGCACGCCTCTCAATCGACGATCGTCACCAATAACTGATGACCGATGACTGATGACTGATCACAGATCACTGAATCGTCATTCGCCGGCAGATGCGGCGAATCCAGCCGGCGGCGCAGACGACTTCGGCGCCGGGCGCTGTCTTCTCTTCCCGCTGGATCCGCCGATCAAGCCTGCCCCGGGCCGCAACCCGGGGTCGGCGGATGACGAAGGAAGGGGGAAACGGATCCGCCGCATCTGCCGGCGGGTGACGAGGCAAAGGGGGCGGCATGGGTGACGAAGAGAAAAGGCGCTAGCGCAGCTTCCGGACCGCCAGCCTGTCGCCGCATCACTCCACGGAGCATCGGTGGACAAAGGGCCATGCCATATGTTCTTGGCATGTTCTTTCTGGCGCGGTAGAGAACAAAAGAAGATCATAGAGAAAGGGCGGCCATGTTGTTGACCACCGCGGCCTATACGCTGTTCATACTGGGGCTTGCATTCTCCGGCCGGTTGGCCGGGGAGAGCTTCGTCCGCCTGAGAGCCGGTGCAGGCATCGCCCGCCCCCCGGCGGTGGCGTCCAGGCCCAAGGAAGCGCCCCCGTCGGAGATGTTCCGCTCCCCATGCGCGCCGCTTGTCGATAACTGTGTGCTGCGTGGCGCTCGCATCCTGTGAAGATGAAAAGCAGCCTTCTTCTCGTAGCGGCCGAATCGTAACCAGCAAAGAAAGAGCCAAGTCGTTTCCATGCGCTCCCACTTGCGGAGGCTTCCCGCTCGGTCGGGGGCGGCCGGTGGGGATAGAGCGTTCCCAACGCGCCTTTATGGGCGCCCGCCTCGCCTGCTCACCTGCTTGCAAAACACACCAAGCGCGTGGCGGGGCTCTCTCAGAGCCAGCCGTCTTTCGGTTGCCCTTACTTGTTCGTCGAGGCGGGGCGCGCACGGGCCCCGATCGTCAGGCCAAATGCCCCCGCACTCCATGGCCGCTCCTTGGCGCAAAGAGGATGAAAACGGGCACCAACATTCACCCGGACACGGCTGACGCCCACCCGTCACGAAAATCTGTGCCAGCTTGAGACTGATCGCAGCGCATCCCCCCGAATCACGGGCCGAATCACGCCCCGATTCGCGGCGTCTTTCTTTGCACATCCCCCGGAGAGGTGACGTAGCGTCAACTACCGGAATTCTGGGGTTTACCCCTCACAATTCCGGTAGGTTTTGATTGATTCTTGCGAGATCGCAGGTGTCCACAACATTCTCTTGTCGTATCCTGCACAAGTTGGCAGGTCTGGTCCTTGCCATGCGCGATCCGCGTGGCGCCTACGCCCGGCTGTTCGTGGCGAAGGTGGCGGCCGTCCTGCCGGGTGTTGGAAGAGATTGAGGTGATCTGCGTGCCGGTCACGTCCAAGCAGGAAGAGAAGATCCCGGACGATGTTGGCTGATCCGACCCAGAAGCTGCTTCAGGAGCTGCCACAGGCGCGCAACCTGCGCGATCTGTGTCTGATTCTTGCCCATTATACGCGCGCGCTGCCGTTCTCGCGCGTGGCTTTCGACCTTGATGTCCAGCATTCCCTGTTGCCGGTGGACGAAAACGGCGAACTGCTCGGCGTGGAACTGGGCTGGAGTCCCGAATTCATCCGTCGCTGGGTGGAAAGCGGCTACAATCTCGCCTGTCCTCTGGTCAACCCGTGCAAGCTGCGTCGCTGGCCGTTCACCTGGGGACTGGACGAAGAGAATCTCGGCGTCGATCCCAAATGGCTTGAGCGTCCCTTTACGGCGATCGGTCAGCAGACCATCAGCGTTCTCAAGGAAGTGGGGGTGCGCTCCGGTATCATCGTTCCCGTGCACCAGCCGGGGGGACGTACCGGTTTCGTGAGCTGGATCAGTGAGGAGCCGCTGGCCGAGATACGGCGGTGGGTGCGTCCCTACGAAAGCGATCTGTTCGTTGCGGGCCATGCTTTTCTCAACCGCGTGGAGGAGTTGGTCGAAGCGCAGGGACGACGGCTCGTTGACGATTGTCCGCTCACCGAGCGCGAGCGCGAATGCCTCGCCTGGGTCGCCTGCGGGAAGACGGACAGCGAGATCGGTATCATCATCGACCGCTCGCCCGAGACCGCCCGTTTCCATGTCCGCAACGCCATTGCCAAGCTGGGTGCGTCGTCGCGCAGCCATGCGGTGGCCAAAGCCATCAAGAAGGGCTGGATCGACATCATCGACTGACCGCCTGATCAACCACCGGCGCACCGCTGCCGGCGCGGCCGCCGGTTTGTGTGGGCTGCCATGCCCGAGCGTTCTTTTCTTGCTGGGTCTGTCAGCGCTGTCCGCTCTTCTCTGCCGATCGGGGCGACGGGCCGCATGCTGGCAGAAGGATGGAGATCCCGCCCCGTCCCACGCGCAGGATACGCTTGCGTCATGAAATCGACATCGCCTAGATGGACAAGATGTCCGTGGCCGCGAGCGGCCGGATCTCTCGCAAGACAGACACGGGAACGGACATGATGGCTTCCATGGATGCAGATGGTTTGAAGCGTGTGGCAGCGGCCCTGATCCGCCTGGAGCGGCCGGCCGATCGGCGCGCGGCCGAGCGTTTGCTTCGCAATCGCCTCGGCGCCTATTTCGATTCGGAAGACGACCTGGCCACGCTCACCCGTCAGCTCTGGCGCGGCCGCCCGCGCGGTTAGAAGGCCGCACCGCTGGAGGAAGAGAAGGCGGCCACCTGCCCCTATGACCGGGGATAAAAGCATCTCTCGCCATTCGCTGGTTCATCCGGCAAGTCCACCCCGGCAACACCTCTTTTTTCGTCATTCGCCGCTTTCGGCTCTGATCACTGATGACTGATGACTGATCACCGAATCGTCATTCGCCGGTTCAACCGGCGAATCCAGCCGGCTGCGCCCCTACTCCCGCGTCATTCGCCGCCTTTCCTTGGCTGCCCCCGTCCCGCGTCATTCGCCGACTTGATCGGCGAATCCATCCGATGGTTTCGCAACTCCGGCGCTGGGGATTGTCTGCGCTGTCCGCTGGATCCGCCGGTCAAGCCGGCGGATGACGGGGGAAGGGGGGGGGACCCGCCGGTCAAACCTGCCCCGGACTTTGATCCGGGGTCGGCGGGTGACTGCCCAGTGATCAGGAAGCGGTGATCAGTGATCAGTCATCAGTCATCGGTTATCAGCAATCAGTGAGGGGAAGGCGTGTGACGGCCTCCTCCCCCATCGTCCGCCACACGGATTTCTGATCACTGATACCTGATCACCGAATCGTCATTCGCCAGTTCATCCGGCGAATCCAGCCGGCGGGGATGAGATCTCCGACGTTCAGGATTGCCTTCCCTTCCCGCTGGATCCGCCGGTCAAGCCGGCGGATGACGAGGAAAAGAGACTCCGGCGGGTGACGTTCCTGTGATCAGTGATCGGTGATCAGTGATCGGTTCTTTTTTGCGTCATTCGCCGCCGCAGAGCGGCGAATCCAGCCGGCGGTGAGGC
>CAZJPA010000013.1:0-24659 GCA_964547755.1 uncultured Sphingomonadales bacterium | reverse complement strand
CCTCGTCATCCGCCGTCGCCCTTCTCTTCGTCATCCGCCATACCCCTCCCTCGTCGTCCGCCGACTTGATCGGCGGATCCAGCGGACGGTGGGGACAACATTCAGCGTTGGAGACGGCCTCACCGCTGGATGGGTTCGCCGGTCAGGCCGGCGAACGACGAGATGTGAGGCTGTCACCGGCCAGGGATTCGCCGCTCAAGCTTGCCCCGGGCCGAGCCCCGGGGGCGGCGAATGACGATTCGGTTATCGGTGATCAGTCATCAGTCATCAGTTATCGGTGATCAGAACCGAAAGCGGAGACGATGTGGATGGGGAAGACGGCCTCACGCGCTTTCCCCTCTCCGATAACTGATCACCGCCCCTGATCACTGATCACCGGTCACTGATCACTGGACCATCATCCGCCGGCTTTCCCCGATGGGGAGGCGGAAGGGAGAGTCGGGTGGAATCGGGGGGCGTCCGGGCGCGTCCGGCTTCAGGGTTGGAGGCTCGCAAGATAGCGTTCCAGCCAGTGGATGTCGTAGCTGCCGGTGTGAAAATCCGGCTCGGCGATGAGACGGCGGTGCAGGGGCAAGGTTGTCTTGACGCCGCCGATCACGAATTCCTCGAGTGCGCGGCGCAGTCGCCGCAATGCCTCTTCCCGGCTATCGCCACGCACGATGAGCTTGGCGACGAGGCTGTCGTAGTAGGGCGGGATGCGATAGCTCGCAAACAGGGCCGAGTCCACGCGCACGTCCAGCCCGCCAGGTGGATGGTAGTCCGTCACCTGGCCGGGGGAGGGGGCGAAGGTCAGCGGATCTTCCGCATTGATTCGGCATTCGATCGCATGGCCGCGCAGGACGATGTCATCTTGACTGAATCCGAGCGGCTCTCCCCGGGCGACGCGGATCTGCTCACGCACGAGGTCGATCCCCGTGATCATCTCGGTCACCGGATGCTCCACCTGAAGGCGGGTGTTCATCTCGATGAAGTAGAAGGCGCCGTCCTGATAGAGAAACTCTACTGTTCCGGCCCCCCGATACCCGAGCTTGCGGATGGCCTCGGCCGTGCGGGCAGCGATTTCCTCGCGCTCCTCAGCTGTGATCACGGGGCTCGGCGCCTCTTCGAGGATCTTTTGATGGCGGCGTTGGAGCGAACAGTCCCGCTCGCCGAGATGGACGACATGGCCGTGGGTGTCGGCCAGAATCTGGATTTCGATGTGTCGCGGATGATCGAGGAATTTTTCGAGATAGACGGCATCGTTTCCGAAGGCCGCGCGGGCCTCGGTGCGGGCCGCCTGATAGGCCTGATCCAGCTCGTCGGGCGCGCGCACCACCTTCATACCGCGTCCGCCGCCGCCGGAAGCGGCTTTGATGAGAACCGGATAACCGATTTCCCGGGCCAGTCGGCGCGCTTCTTCCAGATTCTGGACACCGCCGTTGGAGCCCGGCACCGTCGGTACGCCGAGCGCAGCCATGGATTGTTTGGCGGCGATCTTGTCACCCATCATCCGGATGTGTTCCGGCGCCGGACCGACGAAGATGAGTCCATGTTCCTCTACGACTTCCGCAAAGCGTGGATTTTCCGAGAGAAAGCCATAGCCCGGGTGGATGGCATCGGCATCCGTTACCTCGGCCGCCGCCATGATGGCGGGAATGTTGAGATAGCTGTCTTTCGCCGGCGGTGGACCGATGCAGACCGCCTCGTCCGCCAGCCGCACATGCATGGCATCGGCATCGGCGGTGGAATGAACGGCGACCGTGCGAATACCCATTTCGTGACAGGCGCGATGAATGCGTACGGCGATCTCACCGCGGTTCGCGATCAACAGCTTTTCGATCTCTGCCATGGAACCGTTCACCTGAATGCTGTCCGATCCTCCTGTAGGAGGCGGGGGAATGACGAGGCCGCAGCCTTTCCCTTACGCGATGACCAGAAGAGGCTCGCCATATTCCACAGGCTGCGCGTCGGAAAAGAAGATGTGACGCACCGTGCCGGCCCGTGGTGCCGGGATCGGATTCATCACTTTCATCGCCTCGATGATCAGCAAAGTCTGCCCCTCTTCGACCGTATCGCCCACCTGAACGAAAGGCTTTGCCCCTGGCTCCGGCGCGACATAGGCCGTGCCGACCATGGGGGCCGTCACCAATCCCGGATGAGACAGCCAATCTGGCTCATCGGCCGCGGCGGATTGCGCCGAGGGGTGCGCGCCGGCTTCGACGGCCGCAGGAGCCGCCGCTTCGGCGCCCGCGGAAGGTGGAGCGGCCGTGGACGCGGTCTGGGAGGGAGAGACGGGCAGCTGGGCCGTGACGGTCACCTGGCGGGCAACCCGGATGCGCAGGCCATCCTCCTCAACCTCGATCTCGCTGAGCTCGGATTGCTGGAGCAGCTCGGCAAGCTCGCGGATGAGTTCCTTCGCCTCGGCAAGTTTGGACATGTCCCCGTCGATCCTTCTCTTGTTCGTTTTGGTCCGACCCTGCCTCGCAAGACGCGATGCATGGGAGAGCCTGTTACCGGTTTTTGGAGGGTCAGCCAAGGCCATTTGCCGCATGCTGCAAGTGGCTGGCCGCGATCATCGCCGCCGATCCGCCGTCAGCAGGCGCAGCAGCGCCTCGGCCGCGAGTTCGTAGCCGAGCGCACCGAATCCGGCAACGACGCCGGCGGCCGCGCGGGCCGTCAGCGAACGTGCCCGGAAGTCTTCGCGGGCGTGAATATTACTCAGATGCACCTCCACCACCGGAATGGGTATGGCTTGGATGGCGTCGAGCAATGCCACCGACGTATGGGTGAGGCCGCCGGGATTGAGGATCACGCCGTCCGCCTCTTCGGCCGCCTCGTGGAGCCAGTCGATCAATACGCCTTCGTGATTGCTTTGGCGGCAGTCCACACGCACCTTGCGGGCGTCGCCCCATGCGATGAGCCGCGCCTCGATATCGGCGAGCGTGTCCTGCCCGTAGATCGTCGGCTCGCGGCGGCCCAGCAGATTGAGGTTGGGACCGTTGAGGACATGGATGCGCGTCACAGAGCCTCCTTTCTTGTTGCGGTCTTGCGGCCGATGCTGGTCACCCGCCACGCTAGCCGTTTCATCGGGCCAGGAAAAGAGGGAGCGCACCGAGCCGCCGTCAGGGGAGTGCGTTGTCCTTGTCTCGGCCCGCGACAAGGGCTACATGCCGGAGAGTGGATACACGTGACGGGCATCAAAGCCAAGGACAAGGCGGGTCATGAACCAGACGGTCACTGACGAGATCACCATTGTCATCAATGGCGAACGCAAAGCTGTGCCGGCGGAGGCGACCGTGGCGTCCCTGCTGGCCGCGTTGGGTCTTGCACCGGAGAAAGTGGCGGTCGAGCGCAATCTCGCGATTGTGCCGAAATCGGCCTACGCCAGCACGCAGCTCAAAGATGGCGACAGGTTGGAGATCGTCCATTTCATCGGCGGCGGCGATGTCGCGGCCGAGATCGAGGGCGCGGATGATACGCTCGAGATCGCCGGTCGCCGCTTTCGCTCGCGGCTGATCGTGGGGACCGGGAAATACAAGGATTTCGAAGAAACGGCGCGCGCCGTGGCGGCCTCGGGCGCTGAAATCGTTACCGTGGCGGTCCGGCGCGTGAATCTGTCCGATCCATCAAAGCCGATGCTCGTCGATTATCTCTCGCCCGAACGCTACACCTTCCTGCCCAATACCGCCGGCTGCTATACGGCGGAAGAGGCCGTGCGCACGCTCAGACTGGCGCGTGAGGCCGGCGGATACGATCTCGTCAAACTCGAGGTCTTGGGTGACAGGAAAACGCTCTATCCGGATATGCGCGAGACATTGCGGGCGGCCGAGATGCTGATCTCGGACGGTTTCAAGGTCATGGTCTACATGAACGACGATCCGATCATGGCCAAGGAGCTCGAAGAGATGGGCTGTGTCGCGATCATGCCGTTGGGCGCGCCCATCGGGTCGGGACTCGGTATTCAGAATCCGGTCAACATCCGCATCATCGTCGAGCAGGCCAATGTGCCCGTCATCGTGGACGCCGGCGTCGGCACGGCATCGGATGCGGTGATCGCGATGGAGTTGGGCTGTGACGGGGTGCTCATGAACACAGCGATCGCCGAGGCCCGCGATCCCGTCAAGATGGCGCGGGCCATGCGTCATGCCGTCGTTGCGGGCCGTGCCGCCTATCTGGCCGGACGCATGCCGAAGAAGCGCTATGCTGACCCGTCCTCACCGCTCGCCGGCCTGATCTGAGGGGGGGGGTCATACAGCTGGGCAGTTGGTGGTGCTGGCGGAGCGGTGAGACACCCTGAAGCGCCTGCTGAGCGGAAAGGGTGGAAGGCCGTCAATGCCGTGATGCGCCTTCCAATGCGGCTTCCTTGAGAGACTCTTCGACGGCTTTCTTGAGCTGCTTCCATCCCACCGCCCCTTCGAGCAGCCGGCGATCGATAACATAAGTCGGCGTGCCGGCGATACCGATGGCATGGGCGTGCGCAATGGTCTGTTGCAGATAGTCCGCGATCGCGCGATCGGCCATGTCGCGCTTGAGGCGGGCGATGTCGCAGCCGGCCGTCTCTGCAAGCTTGAGGATGCGTTCCCGGCTGAGCCCGCCGCGCGCTTCCATCAGTGCGTCATGATAGGCCGGAAAGCACCCTTGGCGATAGGCGGCGACCGCCCCCTTGGACGCAAAGGCGGAAATCGCCGGCTCACCCGGGCGATCGATCACCGGAAACTGCTTGAAGACATAGCGAATCCGCCCGGCGAATTCTTTCAGCAGCCGCTTGCTGTCCCGATGCGCGCGGCGACAGTAGGGACAGCGGTAGTCATAGTATTCGATGACGGTCACCGGCGCATTCTCCGGGCCGATCACGGGGGAGAAACCGTCATTGACGAGTTCCGGCCAGACGGCGCTGATGCGCCTGGCCTGGTTTTCCTGCACGGCCTTCTGCTGGGCCGTCTGCCAGCGCTCGATAGCCTCGATGATGACCCCGGGATGCGCCAGCAGATAGGCGCGAATGGCTGATTCGTCTGCCGACCCCCCGCTATCCGGTGCGTCGGCACTCGCCTGTTGCGGCAACTCGATACCCAATACCGCGAGCAGGCCCAATAACATGGCCAGGATCACGATAGCGTTGAGCAACGCTCGCCGCCGCGCCGGATTTGCAGCTGGTGGTGTGGTCATGGTTTCTCCCAACCCATCGGCCTTGCCCGCCCCCTTGCCGCCGTTCAGATATCGGACATTGAGAAGGCTGGCAAGCATATCGGTTCCGGTATGCCGGCCGTGCGCACGGGATGGCGGCTCCTGCCCAGTTGCAGCCGCTGAGGGAAATCCGTTCTACCGGAGCCGACGCCGATGGCGACGGCCCTTTTCGGTCTTGGCCATTTCCTCGGCGGCGAGCGCGATATCTTGCGCCCGGAGCCAGGAAGGTGAGCCTTTCTTGAGCTTCTCCAAGGCTTTTTTCGCGAAGGCCGCCGCGCGCTGCGGCTGATGCAGCAACATGAAACGCTCGGCGCCGGCGAGGGCTGCCAGGCCCTCTTCGCCCAAGCGCGTGTGCACTTCGGCCAGCTGGAACCAGGCGAAGGGGTCAAACCGGTCGAGCGCGACGGAACGTGAAAGCACACGCGCCGCCTCGCGATCCGTCTGAGGGGTTTCCATGGCCACCAACGCCCGCCCGTAGAGAGCCAGAATAAGGGGTTGGTCCGGAGCCAGCTCGGCCGCCTTCTTCAGGTCGGCAAGCGATTCGGCGACGCGACCGTTTTCGAACAAGATCTGCCCGCGGATTTCGTGGAAGTAGGGATTGTTGGGCTCGGCGGCGATCAAGGCATCGGCTTCGTCGAGCGACCGCTGCCACTCCAGCATCTTGTTGTATGCGTAGACCCGGGCGTAGCGGGCCGGAATATTGGTGTCTGTGGGCGGATATTTGCCAAGCGTCGCCCGCGCCGGCCAGACATAGCCTTCCAGCTTGGCCTTGATGCGCTTGAACCAGGCCTCGATCTTGGGATCCGTCGGAGTGTCCCAATAAGGTGAGGCTTTGAGCTTGGCTTCCAGATTCGTGATCCGCTGGCTCGAGAGCGGATGGGTGAGCACATAAGGATCGAGCCGGTTGCCGTATCCGACAAGCTCCTGGAAACGGAATTTTTCGAAGATCTGAATCAGCCCCCGGCCGGACTGGTGCGTTTTCAGCAGGAGCTCGGCGGCCGCCTGATCGGCGGCGGCCTCTTGGACGCGCAGAAACCGCAACACGCTGCGTTGCGCCATCGACTGACCGCCCATGATGATCCCGGCTCCTGCATCCGGTGCCCCGGCTGCGATGGCCGCGGCGCCGAGCAGAAGAGAGAGGATGGTCATGCTGGTGGCCGGTGCCAGCGCTTCATCGATGCGCTGGACATGACCGCCCAGCATATGTCCCGTCTCATGCGCGATCACACCCACGAGCTGCGCGACGTTGTCGGCCTGCAGCAGGAGGCCGGAATGAACATAGATGGCCTGGCCGCCGGCGTAGAAGGCGTTCAGGCTCGTGTTGTCAACGAGTACGATCGTCACATTGCGTGGATCCAGACCACCGGCGGCGAACAGCGGGTCCGAAATCTTGTGGAGGAAGGCTTCGGTTTCGGCATCGCGCAGAATGCGGATGTTCTGCGCCTGCGCCGTGGCCGCCACCACCAAATGGACCCACAGCACGAGCAGGATCAGGATGTTGCGACAGATGCGGCGCACTCCGGCCTCTTTCCCATCCCGCGGGCCGGGGCGTCCGTAAGCGCTTCTACCCGAGGGATGTGCATTCCCGGCGACCCGTCTTATTCCCTGACAGCCATTGCAGGCCAAAAGATGGCAGCACGACGGGCGTGGTGCAAGGGCACCGGCGATGATCATCCGAACAACGCGTCGCGCCCAAATCGTTCCCGCCGTGGCCGGTGATGGCCGTATCCGACTGCCGATCGTCTAGAGTCCGCCGCCGAGAGCCTTCTGCCACCAGCCTTTCTTCCGGCGGGTCGATCTCTTCGATTCCGCATCGTCTGTGGTGGCGGGCTGCGAAACGCTCTCCTGCTCTCCACCACCTTGAACGAGCTTCTCGCCCGCCGTCCCCGTCTCCGGTGCCGGGGCAGGCGAAGGAGGCGAGGGTGGGAGTGGTGGAGGTGGAGCGGATGGCTCCGATGGCCGCTCGTCGCTGCCCGTGGCGGCCTTCGTGTCTGCCGCATCCCATGCCGTGGAGCGGGGTTCGGATGCGGAATCCCGCGTTTCCATTTTCTCCGCCGCAGCCGGTGTCTCCGCCGCAGCCGACGGGGAGGCTGTCTTGCGCCGCCGGGTCGTCCGTCGTGTGGCCGTGCCTTGACGGCGCCGACGTCTTGCGGCTGCCTTCTCGGCGGGTTCGCTGGAATCCGAAGCCTGCGCGGCTTCATTTTGTTGCGGATCCCGTTGTGGTGTCTCCTGCGATTCGGCGGCCTCCTTGTTTTCGGCGCGCGCCGCCGGAGGCATTACGACCTCAGACGGAACAGCCTCTTCAGCCGTGTCACGAAAGGAGGATGAGGCCGCCTCCTTCGCGGCCTCGTCGGAGGAAGAATGCGTCTCGTCTTGCGGTTCGTGGCGATCGACGTCTGCGGTTGCAGATGCCGACCCCGATTCCGGTGGTCGAGGGGGCGCGTCCGTCATCGCTTCGGGTGTCTGCGCGCTTTTGGCCGCCCCCGTTCGTGTGCGGCGAGCGCGTCGCCGGCGGGGTTTTGCAGCCGCAGCAGGCTCGTCTCCACCTTCTTCGCTCGCCGTCGCCGCGGCCGCCATGGTTGCAGACACCGCATCATCCTGACGGGCGACCTGCGGTGACGAAGAGGGGGCCGGCTGCTCTTCCTTGCCGTTCTCCGTCTTTTCCGCCGCCTTGACTGAAGAGGCTGGCGTTTTTTCGCGTGCGGCGCTCTTGCTGCGGCTGCGCCGTGTGCGGCGGCGACTGGATTCGCTCTTGCGTCTGGAGGAAGCGGATGTCTTCTGCGCTTCGCTCTCCGCGTCTGAGGGCGGCCCGACATTTTCTTCGGATGCGGTGACGGCCGTTTCTGCCGAGGTGCTTTGCGAGAGGGGCTGCTCATCTTTCGTCTGCGCCGGCGTGCTGCGCGGCGTGCGTTCAAGGCGATAGGGCTCGGCCCCCAGCGTCTGAGATGCCTCGATCGTGATCTTGAGATCGTATTGGCTTTCCAGATCGGCCAGAGCGGCGCGCTTCTCATTGAGGAGATAGTGGGTGACATCAGCCGGCGCCTCCACCCGCACGGATTCCGAGCGGTTGCGCACGCCTTCCTGCTCGATGGCGCGCAACACCGCCAGCGCACCCGACTGCATCGAGCGCACGACTCCCGCCCCCGCACAGCGTGGGCAGACGATCATGCTGGCCTCCACCAGATTGGGGCGCAGCCGCTGGCGCGACATTTCGAGAAGACCGAAGGAGGAGATCCGTCCCAGCTGGATCCGGGCCCGGTCGCTGCGCAACGCTTCACGCAGTTTGCGCTCGACAGTGCGGATGTTCTGCCGGTTTTCCATGTCGATGAAATCGATGACGATGAGCCCGGCCAGATCCCGCAGCCGCAATTGCCGCGCGATCTCCTCCGCGGCTTCCAGATTGGTCTGAAGGGCGGTTTCCTCGATGTGATGCTCCCGGGTCGCGCGTCCTGAGTTCACGTCGATCGCCACAAGCGCCTCGGTCGGATTGAAGACCAGATAGCCGCCGGATTTGAGCTGCACGACGGGGCTGTGGATCGCCTCCAGCTGTTGCTCGACCTGATAGCGCTGGAACAGCGGGATCGAATCCCGGTAGTGCTTCACGCGCCGGGCGTGACTGGGCATGAGCAGCCCCATGAATTCCTTGGCGGTGCGGTAGCCCTGTTCGCCTTCGACGAGTACCTCTTCGATGTCTCGGGTATACAGATCGCGAATGGCGCGCTTGATCAGATCCCCTTCCTCATAGATGAGCGCCGGGGCCAGCGAATTGAGCGTGCGTTCACGGATTTCATCCCACAACCGCAACAAATACTCGAAGTCCCGCTTGATTTCGCTTTTTGTGCGCTTCAAGCCGGCGGTGCGGATGATGCAGCCCATCCCTTCCGGAACATCCAATGTATTCAGGATCTGCTTGAGCTGGCGGCGATCCTTCGGATTGGTGATCTTGCGTGAGATGCCGCCGCCGCGCGGGCTGTTCGGCATCAAAACGCAGTAGCGCCCGGGAAGCGATAAATAGGTGGTCAGCGCTGCCCCCTTCGAACCGCGCTCTTCCTTGGCCACCTGGACGAGCAGGATCTGACGGCGCTTGATGACCTCCTGGATGCGGTAGCGCCGTCGCAGCGCCCCGGGCCTGAGGGCCCGACGGGGACGGTGATCCTCCTCGTCCTCACCGCCGACCGAGACGACCTCTTCTTCGGCTTCGTCAGATGTGGTCTCGGCCAAGGCGTCGCCCTCGGCCTCTTCGGACTCGGCGTCTGCCCGCGCCTCTTCCTGTTCCTCGCGCAAGAGGGCCTCGCGATCCTCCACGGGGATCTGATAGTAGTCCGGGTGGATTTCGCTGAAGGGCAGAAAACCGTGACGGTTGCCGCCGAAATCCACGAAAGCGGCCTGTAGCGACGGCTCCACGCGCGTCACCTTCGCAAGATAGATATTGCCCTTGATCTGGCGCTTCGTGACGGATTCGTAGTCGTATTCCTCTACCCGGTTGTTGCGTACGACGGCCACCCGGGTCTCTTCCGGATGGCGGGCGTCGATGAGCATTCTCGTCGACATGATTTCTCACTCCTCACGAGCCTTCGCAGATCACACCGAAGGCGATGCGAAGGCGGAATATCCATTCCTGACCATAGGAATCGGATCCTCGGGGCCGAGGCGGTTGCAGGAGATGCCGGCACGGCATGTCCCGATGGACGCAGGGCATGCACCACGATCCGAATCCGCTTCCCCCTACGGGCAGCCGTGATCCGGCGTGTTCCGTTCCGTGCCCATGCTTTCTTCCAGCCCCGTGATGACATCAATTCGTCCTCGAACGACCGGTAGGATCACAAGATCCTCGGCGTCTGCGTCCGCTGGGGTGTTGACCCCCGAGGCCGGAATGCTGGGTGGAAAAGCCGGCTCAGGCCACAAGAGGAAAGAGGAAACGGCGACCTACCCGGTCAACCGCCGATGCCGCAGCGGTGGCGGCATCAGAATGTGGTTGTGCTGCCGAGCGCTGTCGCCCTGTCATGAAGGCAATCGTCCTCAAAATGTCCAAGCTCTTGCGTGCCATGCCTCTTCGCCCTCGACAGCCAAGGCGGAACCACAGATGGAAGACACGAAGAGCCAAGCCCTTACTTGCATTCCCCGTTTCAGCGGTTTTACACCTTGACGTCGATGCACATTCGGCCTCGAAACCAATCTAGTGGCCGGATCGCGAAAACACAACAAGCTTTGTAAGTTGTGTGTAGGTGAAGAAATGCAGGCAATGCGGTTGCGTGCGTCCATGACGGGGCGGCAGGCGGCGGAGATGAACGCACAGCCCCCGGAGCGGTCCGGCGGGGCAAGCCCCCGAGGGCATCGGGTGCATGGTATGCCTGATGGGGCCCGCGCGGCGCTTGCTTTCGTGATCTTGACGGTTCTGACGATCTGGGCCGCGCAAGCCGCCCCTCGCGCGCCGGCGCAAGTCGACGGGTTGCGGCTGGGCGAAAATCCAGGATTCACCCGCTTTGTCATCGACGTCGACCGCAAGCTCGTCCCGACGGTCTTTTTTCTGGCCAAGCCCTATCGGATGGTGATCGACCTGCCGCAGCTGCGTTTTGCGGACACCATGCGCCAGGCCACACCGCGGGGGCTGGTCAAGGCCCTGCGCTATGGCACGTTCAAGCCCGGTGTCTCGCGGATTGTGCTTGAGCTTGCGGGACCGGCCAAGCTGCTGCGCCGATTCACCCTGCCACCGCGGGGAACAGGGCGCTATCGGTTGGTGTTCGACCTGGTGGCGACCGATGCCGAGCAGTTTGGCCGGCTTGTTGCGGCACGTGGACGCACGCGGGCCGATTCCCCGGCACGGCCCTCGCCTCCCGTGCGGCGGATGAAGGGGATGCCGGTGCCAATGCGGCCCGTCATCTATCTTGATGCGGGTCACGGTGGGATGGATCCCGGCACGATGGGCGCGCTCGGCGTGCCGGAGAAGGTGATCACCCTTGCCGTGGCGCGCCGCGCGGCGAAGGTGATCAACCAGAGCGGTCGCTATCGGGCGCGGTTGACGCGGGATCGGGACGTCTTCCTGCCGCTGCGTGAGCGTATTCGCATCGCCCGGCGTGGCGGGGCGGATCTGTTCGTTTCCCTGCATGCCGATTCCATCCGTAATCGCCGTGTCAGAGGCGCGACGGTCTATACCCTCTCCGAGACCGCTTCCGACAAGGAAGCCGCCGCGCTCGCCCGCCGCGAGAACAAGGCTGACGTGCTGGCGGGACTCGATCTCGACGACCAGCCGCCGGAGGTGGCCGGCATTCTGATCTCCCTTGCGCAGCGCGAGGCGATGAATCGTTCGGCGCATTTCGCCAATCTGCTCGTGCCCGAGCTCAAGCGGCGTGTGCGTGTGCGTTCCAATCCGCACCGCTATGCCGGCTTCGTGGTGCTCAAGGCGCCGGACGTCCCCTCCGTACTCGTGGAGATGGGCTATCTGTCAAACCGACAGGACGCCGCCTTCCTGGCTTCCCGTCGGGGGCAGCAGCGGATCGCGGAAGCCTTGTTGGCGGCCATCGACCGCTATTTCGCGGCTCTGCGCGCCGGGCGGCTGCGTTAGCCTTGCCTTGGCCATATTGCCGTCCAATATGGGCCGGGAACGAGCATGCAGCCACCACTAGAGGCAGCCACCACTAGAGGAGGAAAAGGCAAAACCAGGCGGCATGACAAAGGACGCAGACATCGGTGATGACCGGAAAAAGCGCTCCGCCCACCGACCGCGGCGCCGCTGGCGGCGCGTCCTGGCGTGGAGTTTGGGGCTGCTCGCCGGTGGGATGGTCGCTGCCGTCGCGGCGGTTCTGGCTGTGCTCGTGGTCTATGGGCGCAACCTGCCGGACTATCGTCAGCTGGCGCATTACGAGCCGCCGGTGGCCAGTCGGCTGTATGCGGCGGACGGCTCGCTGCTGCGCGAATATGCGCGCCAGAAAAGACTGTTCGTGCCGATCGGAGCAATCCCGCGGCCGCTCATCGCCGCGTTCCTGTCTGCCGAAGACAAGAATTTCTACGAACATGGCGGGCTGGATTGGCAAGGCATTCTGCGCGCCGCGGTGCTCAATATCCGTAATCTGCTGACCGGCCGGCGACCGATGGGCGGGTCCACCATCACCCAGCAGGTGGCGAAGAATTTCCTGCTCTCGAATGCGGTCTCGCTCGAGCGCAAGATCAAGGAAGCGATCTTGGCGCTCAGGATCGAGCGGGCCTTCACCAAGGACCAGATTCTCGAACTCTATCTCAACGAAATTTATCTGGGTGAAGGATCCTATGGCGTTGCGGCCGCCGCGCTCACCTATTTCGACAAGGCGCTCGACGAGCTGACATTGCCGGAGATGGCGTTGCTCGCCGCCTTGCCCAAGGCGCCGTCCGCCTACAGCCCCTGGCGAAATCCGGCGCGGGCGCTGGCGCGACGCAACTGGGTGCTGGAGCGCATGTATGAGAACGGCTACATCGATCGTCAAAGTCTGGAGGCGGCCAAGGCCGCACCGCTGGCCCCGCGCCGCGCCCGCCCCGTGGAGCCCTTCCGGGCCGACTATTTCGAAGAGGAGGTCCGTCGCGAGTTGGTGCGTCGCTATGGCGCGGATGCCGTCTACAAGGGCGGGTTGGTGGTGCACACCACATTGGTGCCGCGCTTGGAGACCATCGCGGAACGAACGCTCCGGCAAGGACTGATCGCCTATGACCGGCGTCATGGTTGGCGTGGGCCGATCACCCGACGCTCGATCGCCGGCGGTTGGGCGGATCGCCTGGCCAAGGTTCCCGCCAGGCTCGGTGTGCCGGGCTGGCGCCTGGCCCTGGTTCACGATCTGCGTGCCGAAGGGGCTGTCGTCGGTTTTGCGGATGGCCATTTTGGGTTCGTGCCGTTCGCGACGATGCGTTGGGCCAGGCCCTGGCGGCCGGGTCAACGTGTGGGGCCGCCTCCGAAGGGACCGGAAGACGTGCTGCGGGTAGGCGATGTGATCGCCGTCTCGCCTCTGAAGGCGCGGCCTCGCGTGGCGATTGCCGGTTTCTTCGACGAACGCACGGGCGCGCCGCTGCCGCCCGTGCCGCAATATGCCCTCGAACAGGTTCCGGACATCGATGGCGCATTGGTGGCGCTCGATCCGCACACAGGGGCGGTGCTCGCGATGGTGGGCGGATTCTCTTTCGCGCGCTCGCAGTTCAATCGCGCCACACAGGCTTTCCGTCAGGCGGGGTCGGCTTTCAAACCCTTTGTCTATGCGGCGGCGCTGGAGGCCGGGTTCACGCCGTCCTCATTGGTGTTGGATGCGCCTTTTGTGATCGACCAGGGCGAGGGCCAAGGCAAGTGGAAGCCGCGCAACTACTCGGGCAAGTTCTACGGCCCATCGACGCTCCGACGCGGGCTCGAACTGTCGCGCAATCTGATGACGGTGCGTATCGCGCAATACATCGGCATGGATCGGGTCATCGCGATGGCGCGCCGCTTCGGGATCGACAACGGCATGGAGCCGACCCTGGCCTATGCGCTGGGCGCCGGCACGGTGACGCCGCTGCAGTTGACCGCGGCCTACGCCATGCTGGTCAACGGTGGCAAGCGGATCACGCCGACCCTCATCGACCGTATTCAGGATCGGCGCGGGCGTGTCATTTATCGGCATGACGACCGCCCCTGTCCGGGCTGTTCGGCCGTGTTCTGGTCTCCCGGCATGCCGCCGCCGCAAATTCCAGATACCCGTGAACAGATCCTTGACCCGCGCATCGCCTACCAGATCGTGCATATGCTCGAAGGTGTGGTTCAACGGGGTACGGGCCGGGCGATCCGCGATCTGCCTTGGCCGCTCGCCGGCAAGACGGGCACCAGCAACGAGGCGATGGACACCTGGTTCGTCGGGTTTTCGCCGGATCTTGTCGTCGGCGTGTTCATCGGCTTCGATCGGCCGCGCAGTCTGGGGCCGGGCGAGCAGGGTGCTTCGACGGCTGTGCCGGTCTTCCGGCGCTTCATGGCTGCTGCCCTTGAAGGCACACCGCCCATTCCGTTCCGGATTCCGCCGGGGATCCGGCTGGTGCGGGTCGATCCCGAAACCGGGCTGCCGGCGCCTGCGGAGGCCAAGGACGCAATCCTCGAAGCCTTCATCCCCGGCACCGAACCGAAATTGGGCGATCACCCGGTGCTTGATGGCGCGCTCGCCCTCGATCGCAGCCGGATCAAGAAGGGCACCGGCGGCCTGTATTAGCGCCCGCCATTGCCGAGCAGACCACGCAGCTCACGAGCAAAGCGTCAGGCCTCAGGCCGCCAAAATGCTGATGCGCTAGAGCCTCTCGCCGAGCAGATGCGTGGCCAGGCGCTCGGTCAGGGCATAGAGCGTGAAGGTGGGGTTCAACGCGCCGGCAGCCGGGTAGAGACCGGGGCCGGCGACATAGAGGTTGGGTGTGCCGTGGACGCGGCCCCAAGGGTCGGTCACGGCATGGCCGGGATCCGTGCCCATGATCGTGCCGCCCATCATATGCGCCGTGTTGACGCCGCTCGCCCAGGGATCCGCTGTGCCGGCCGCGCGCATGATGGCCAGGCCTCGCTTGCGGGCACGCCGCCAGACGGCCAGGGTTTCAGGCGCAAAGGCGTGCCGGATGAGCGGTCGCGGCGGTTGCTCGGGATCGGGCGCGCCGGCAAGGGTGATGCGGTTGTCGGAGCGCGGGAGGTCCTCGACCATTGCCAGCATGCTCGCGAAATGCCGCGTCGCCTCGCGCAGGAAAGGCGCAAGGGCCCGGCCCCAGATGGCGGGGCGTGCGATCGCGATACCCAAGAGATCGTTCGGCTTGGCGGCCGGCGCGATCAGCCAGTGGTAACTGCCGAAGGCCTCCGGCTCATCCTTGCGCCGCCGCGCATAGTCGTCCCGCGCCGACAGCTGCGCGCCCGAGACTCCGAGATGGGGGAAGGTCTCTTCCTTCATGAGGCCGTAGATGCCGAGCACCGCATGGGTCATGAAGAAGCGCCCCACGAGATCGTGATCATTGCCGATCCCCTTGGGCCAGCGCCCGGATACGGAGTTCAACAGGATCGCCGGATTGTGGACGGGCGAGGCTGCGAGGATCACGGTGTCGGCCTCGATCCGGCGTCGGGCGCCGCGCGTCTTCTCGCGATAGTGTGCACCGGCCACGCGGCCGGCTCCCTCGTCCCAGACAAGGCTCGTGACCGTCGCGCCGGTCACGAATCGGGCGCCGGCCTTGCGGGCTTGCGGAATGTCGCGCACAAGTGGGTTGTAGAGCGCACCGATCGGGCAGCCGGCGTCACACCACCCGTCATAGATGCAGGCGGCACGGCCCTTCCAGTCCCGGCTCAGGATCGCCAGGGGCATGGGGGCTGTGCGCTCTCCCATGGTCGCGAACCCCCGTGCGATCATGTCGCCTTGGGGCGTGGTGGCCAAGGGCGGGAGCGGGTAGGGCGCACCGGCCGGGCGCCAGACTTCCTGCTTCTCGTCGCCGGAGAGGCCGACCTCCCTTTGGACCCGGTCGTAATAGGGACGCAGCTCCTCGTAGTCGAAAGGCCAGTCGCGGCCGCGGCCCGTGGCCGTCTTCATGCGGAAATCCTCAGGGTCGAAGCGCAGCCAGGTGCCATAGTGATGCAACGCCGCCCCGCCCAGTCCCCAGCCGGCGTTGAAGGCGTAGCCGAAGGGATTCGTTCCCGTGGTCGTCACCGGCGTGCCGCCCCAACGCAGCCGTCGCGCCCAGATCTGTGAGGACTGGAGATCAGCGAGCCGCCAGGCGGGACCGGCCTCCAGCACGGTCACCGAGCGCCCGGCCTCCGCCAACCGGCGGGCGAGCCAGGAACCGGCGGCACCGGCACCGATGATGAGGAATTCGGTTTTGGTTTGGAGAGCAGAAGCCATCACCATCGTTTCGAATCCTCGTATGACAAGCTGGTCTTGTGTGCCCTCTTCGTCGCTTTCTCATCATGCGCGTCACCGGCCCCAACACCCCAAGGCAGGCTCACCACGGACGCTTGGGCGGGATATGGGGGACGTAATCGATACCAAGACCCGCGAAACCTTCCGGCGTGCCGTAGGTGACATCGATCGCATCCGCGCGCAGGACGAAGAAAAAGAAGGACGCCGGCGGCGCGTCGGATGCCCAGGCCACCGCTTCACCATGCATGATCGCGGCAATCACCCTTTCGGCGGCGGCGGGAGTCGGCAGGGTATCCTCCTCCTGCATGCCGGCGGCCTTGCGAAAAGCCCGAAGCGCCTTGTCATAGAAAGGCAGATAGGGTGGCGAGACATCGAGATAACGGAGAATGAGCAAGGTCTCGGCGGGATCCGCGGCGAGCTGCGCATCCAGATAGGGCACGATGCCAGCGTCGCGCGCTCCCGGCACCAGACATTCAGCCAGCAGCTCCAGAAGCCGCGCCTGTCGATCGGTCAATACGCGCAGCTCCGCTCCGGCCGCTTGAGCCTGGCGGGGCGTGAGCAGCTGCCAACGGCCACCAAGAAGATAGGGAAAGGTGAGGGCGCCGAGCGTGGCTCCGGCCCGCAACACCCGCCGTCGCGACCAGCGCGTCCGCGCGCCTGTCTCGAGACGAGTGGGTTCGACAGGGGAAATCCGTTGCTGCATCATGGTTCCTCCCGATTGGGCAGCCGGATACCGGCCTGCTCCAAGAGCGGCAGAACGGTGTCACGGAAATAGGGGAATTCGTCCACATAGTTGACAAAGGCGAGTGTCGTGCCGCCGAAGCCCACCTCATGCAGCTGCAAAATGCCGTCGGCCACCTGTTCGGGTGTCCCAACCAGCGGCACCCCTCCATGACCGCCGGCAAAACGGTGGCGGATCTTCATCAGCAAGTCGTGCGGGAAGGACTGGGCATGGGCAAGCTGGAGGTGCATCAGATTGTCCACCGCCTGCCAATCGGCGTTCTCGTCCACATAGTAGCGGTGATAATCCTCGGCCTCCTTCTGCGTCGGCCGGCAGACGACATAGGAAAAGGTCAACACATCGACTTCGCGGCCATGATGTTTGGCCTGGTCCTTGAGCTCGATGATCTCCTTGCGTGACCGTTCGAGATCGACGGCCGAGGTGAACAGAAAATTCGCATTCTTCGTTGCGAACACGCGACCCTGCTTGGATCCAGCCGCATTGATGATGGGCGGGGTGCCGTTCACCGGCTTGGGGTCGGAGTGAACTTGGGTGAGGTGGAAATATTGGCCGTTCCAGTCAAACCGGTTCTTTTCGCGCCACAGCTTTTTCACGATCTCGAACCATTCCTGGGCATAGGCGTAGCGGGTTTCGTGATCATCCGGCAGCTGGATGCCGAGCGCATCGTATTCCGGCTTGTTCCAACCCGCGACGATATTGAGTCCGGCGCGTCCGGCGCCGATCTGATCAATGGTCGCGATCTGCTTGGCGACGACCACCGGATGATTGAAAGCGGTGTGCATGGTGGCGATCACCGAAATGCGCTCGGTGCCGGCCAGCAATCCGGCCGCCCAGGTGACGGTCTCGAGGACGTTGTGGTGGAAGTCCGTCTCGCCGCCATAGCCAACCCAGCGCGCGATGGGGAGCATGAAGTCCAGCCCGGCGGCATCGCACATCTGCGCAAGGCGCAGATTGTTCTCCCAGGAATTCACCCAGCGCTCGGGGACCTTGGTGACCGCCATCCCCGAAGAGCAGTTGGCGGAAAAGATCCCAAGCTTGAAATGGTCCTTCAGAAACATCCGATTGCGCGGGCGGACATCGGTGATGGACATGGCAACGGCTCCCTCCTTTGCACGATTGACCAACATGGGGCCGCACACAGCTGCCCGCGCCGGCAGACTCCCCCCTTACGATCGGGCGTGAAAACCCCGCGATCGCGATCGGGCGGATCGCCTCCCAGTCGCACCGGGGACAGGCGGCTCCCACCAAGCGTCACAAAAACTTTAACTCTAAAATATCTGGGAGGCAAGACGGATGATCAGCCGGGCCCCGCGGTGCGGATTGGCAGGGCCGACCGTCGGCAATATGACCGTCGGCAATATGATCGTCGGCAATATGGAGGAAAGAGGCAAAGGGGGCGGGGAGGAGGCAAGCGACAGCGGCCGCTTGCGGCATCTCCATACATCCGCCGCCGGATTCGGGTGCCGCTGCATCGGGCGAGGGCCAGCGACTTTCATCCGGCCGGTTGCGCAGGGGCGCCGGCGAGCCGGTATCTTTCCTGCCGCTGGGTCCGGTCAGCGGGGGGCGCGTTTGGCGAGAATGCGCTGCAGAGTGCGCCGGTGCATGTTGAGCCGGCGCGCCGTCTCCGAGACGTTGCGGTTGCATTGTTCGTAGATGCGCTGAATGTGTTCCCAGCGCACGCGATCCGGCGTCATCGGCTTGTCGGGCGGTGGCGGCAGCCCGTCCGGCGGGGCGAGCAACGCGCCTTCGATAGCATCGGCATCCGCCGGTTTGGCGAGATAGTCCACGGCGCCCGTCTTGATAGCGGCCACCGCGCTGGCGATGGCGCCGTATCCGGTCAGGATCACGATGCGCATGTCCGCGCGCACACGGCGCAGCTCCGGCACGAGATCGAGACCGTTCTCCCGGTCGAGCTTGAGATCGACGACGGCGAACTGGGGCTCCTCCCGTGCGGCGAGCGTGAGCGCGCCGGCCAGATCCGTCGCCGTGAAGACCAGAAACCCCCGACGTTCCATCGCCCGCGCCAGCTGGCGGAGGAACAGCTCGTCGTCATCGACGATGAGCAGCTTGAGCGGCTCTTCGTTCACCGGCAGGTCGGACGCGGCAGGCTTTTCGGCAGACAAGGCTGTCATCCTCTCCCAATCCTTTTTCAAGAAACGCTGTGTAAGACCACCGTCAGTTTAGCCGCGCGCGGAGATGCTTCTCAAGTCCGAGGCGGGCTCTGTTTTCCTGCGCGAAAGTGTCGCACGGCGACCGGCTCGCTCGGCCGCGACCAGGTGATGGTTACTGTGGCGCCACCTTGCGCCCGGTTCTGAAAGTTTACCCGTGCCCCCGTCCGGGTGAGCAGCGAGACGGCGATATAGACTCCCAAGCCAAAACCGAGTCCCGATTCGCCGGGCGGTGCTTGGGTGCTGGGCCCGCCGCGCCGGGTGGTGATGTAAGGCTCGCCCAACCGATCGATCACCTCGTCCGCAAATCCGGGTCCGTCGTCCGTGATCGTGATGACGAGTGCGCGCGCATCCCATCCGGCTTCCAGGACAACCTGGCTGCGCGCGAAGCTGACGGCGTTCTCGATGAAGTTTGCGAGGGCGAGGAGAATCTCGGGTCGGCGCGGCAGACGCGGCTGGGGCGAGCGGTCCCGTTTTTCCTCCAAGGATCGGGCGGTGATAACGAAGCGTAGTCTGCTGCGCTCCTCGAAGGGACGGGCCGCCTCACGCAGGATCGCTTCCACGGGTTGGCTGTCGAAGGGATGCGTGTCGTCGGCGAAATCATGGGCGCGCAGCCGCTCCAGCGCCTGTCGGCACCGCTCGGTTTCCGCCATCATCACTTCGAGGTCAGCACGCCATGGGGCATCTTGGGGCACTTCGGACAGCAATTCCTTCAATGTCAATGTGATGGTTCCAAGCGGCGTACCGAGTTGATGGGCAGCGGCCGCGGCCAGGGCTCCAAGGTCGGCGAGCTGGCGTTCCCGTTCCAGCGCGGCCCGGGCCGCATCGAGCGCCGCCATGCTCCGGCGTCCCTCCGCTGTGACGCGATTGGCATAGAGCGCCACGAAGATCATGGCGATGCTCAAAGCCCCCCAGATGGCGAAGACATAGATGTCCGGCAGGGCGAAAGGTTCGGGATCCGGCCAGGGCAGGGGCCAGGGCTGCAGCGCGATCGCAAGCAACAGAGCCAGGGCGAAGATGAGAAAGATCAGCATCGCCCGTCTGTTGAGCAGGCTGGCCGCAATGGTCACGGGCACCAGCATCATCACCGAGAAGGGGTTGCAGATCCCGCCCGTCATATAGAGGACGGCAGCCAGCTGCGTGAGGTCGAAGGCCAGCTGGGCGGCTGCCGCGCGCTCCGAGAGCATGGGGGCGACCCGTCGTTCGTAGATCAGCATCAAATTGACGATCACGGAAATCGCAATCGCGCCCCCGACGAAGGCCAGCGGCACCGGGGCGCGAATCCATCCGACCACGATCGCCACCACCGCAAGCTGACCAGCGATCGCCAGCCAACGCAGACCAATCAGCGTCCGCCGTGGCAGGACGGGGCGGTCGGCTGCAAACAAGGGGATATCGGACCGGTCGCCTGCCTCGGCCGCCGGTTGCGCCTGATAGACGCCTCCGCCCAGGGAGGAGAAGAGAGACTGCCAGCTCGTCATGTCCGCATCATGCGCGCAAGGCCGGACGGGGCACAAGCCCCCCGACCGTCGCTCGGCAACAGCTTGGTCTCTTGCGCCCGCGGCCGGGAATGAAAGAGGGAGTGAAGATGCCAAAGGGCATCATCGGGCGGACCGCCTAGCGGGCGCTTTCGATCAGCCGGACGAAATTGCGCAGCCGCATCTGACGCGCAACATCAAGGGCGGTCTGGCCCTGGTAATCGGTGACATCGGGATCAGCCCCTGCCTCGAGAAGGGCACGAACGGCCCTGAGCTTGCGGGCGCGCACGGCTTGGATGAGCGCGGTTTCCCCGGACTTGTTCGCCGCATCGAGATCGGCTCCATGCGCCACCAGCAGGGCGATTCCTTCCGGCCGATCGGTGCGCGCGAAGACCATGAGCGCCGTCTCGCCGTCGTTGCGGGTGGCGGCGTTGGGATTGGCGCCCGATTCGAGGAGAAAGCGGGTCATCGCAAGATCGCCATTGCGCGCTGCGAGTACGACGAGAGGGTCGCCGTCTGCATCCCGGGCCGTCGGGCAGTTGCATTTGAGCATTTCCTCGCGCGCCTTGGCGTAGTCGCCCTCCTTGACCGCCTTGATCAGTTCGTAGGCGGCCGAAAACTGGGCCTGCCCGGACGATGGAAACAGGCCGGCCATCGCCACCAAGAGCACGACAAGGACACAAACCGCCCCCCATCCGCGTCTGCAGATCGCGCTTGGATGCCGGGAATCGATCTGTGGACTCATCATGAGTCACGCCCTCCAACCTGTCTTCGTGATTCCAATATCCTGCACGCTCCCCGTGGGCTGTGCACACCGCAGGACTGCACGAATTCCCTCGCGCAACACAGATGGAGCAGATGGCTGCCCGTGTCTAGAGCGAAAGAGATGGCCGGGCAAGGGGCGCCGCCGATAGGCGAAAGTCAAGAGTGATGCGGCGACGATCAGACCAAGGACGAAACTGGTGGAGCCGAGGGGAGTCGAACCCCTGACCTCTACAATGCCATTGTAGCGCTCTCCCAACTGAGCTACGGCCCCACATGGGTATCGGGAAAGGCCGCATCGGTTGCGGCGCGCCGTTACTTAGTCGATGCCAAGCGGGCGATCAAGCCCCGCTGCACAAGAAAATCCCGCGATCGTCAAATCGTCCGGCGCCCCTTGTTCCGATGCTTGCGGTCGGTCCACCACACCGGGCCGGCACAAGCGCCGGTTCCTGCCGTCGCTTGTGCGCAAGGCGGGTGGCGTTACTCGTTCTCGTCATCCTTGGTCGGCTTGACGACCGCTGGAACCTCGTCGTCATCGTCGTCGAGGGTCAAGTCGTCGTCTGCGACATCGATTTCGATGTCCACCAGATCCTCTTCTTCGACCTCGGTCTGCTTCACCTCTTCTTCAGGGATGGGTTGCTTGGACTTGAGGACGGGCTCTGGAACCCATTCATGGCCGCATTCGATGCAGGTTACCGGATCGTCCTTGCCCAGATCGTAAAACCGGGCACCGCATTCCGGACAGTTACGCTTTTTGCCCCATTCCGGTTTGGCCACCTTGTCTTCTCCTGTCTTGTCCTGCCTTGGTTTGCGCGCATGCGCCGCGCGGTATCGCGAACCGTCAAGACCGATTGTCGGCGATCGGAACAAATACACCCCCATTGACTGCAAACAGCGCAAGAGGGCTTGTCAAGCCTGTGGCTTCGGCGTCAAAAGCATCTTCCGCGCGCCTAAAGCCGCCTTTGTGCGGGCTGTCAAGGGGAAACTGCGCAAAAACGCCTGGGAGGCGCCAGGAAACGAGAAGAGGACGGGGTGTCCCACTTGTCTGCACCGGCCAAAAGCATGAAGCTCGTAAGCCGACGCACCCGCCGGCTCGCCGGCCGATTGCGCGTGCCGAGCGACAAGTCGCTCTCCCACCGGGCGCTGATTCTGGCGGCAAGTTGCGTGGGACGGTCCGAGATCGCCGATCTGTTGGAGGCGGCCGACGTCCTTGCCACGGCGGCGGCCTTGCGGGCGCTGGGCGTGCGTCTGTGGCGACAAGCGCCGGGGTGCTGGCGGGTGGAGGGGCTCGGCTGCGGTGCTCTTCGAACGCCGACTGCAGCGCTCGATTGCGGCAATTCCGGCACCACTACGCGCCTGCTCGCAGGCCTTGTCGCCAGTCAGCCCATCACGGTGACCATGACCGGCGACGACTCGCTTTCGCGCCGACCGATGGATCGCATCATCCAACCGCTGGCCCTCTTCGGCGCAGAATTCACGGCCCGCCATGGCCGGCTTCTGCCGATGACGATCACCGGCACGGGCGCGCCCCTGCCGATCACGTACCGGCTTCCTGTGGCTTCCGCCCAAGTCAAGTCTGCGGTGCTGCTCGCCGGGCTCAACACGCCGGGGCGCACGACCGTGATCGAGCCGGTGCCGACGCGCGACCATACCGAGCGGATGCTTGCCAGTCTCGGTGCTCCGCTCACGGTGGAAAAGAGGGACGGGCTGCGGGTGATTGCGCTCGACGGGCCGGTCGAGCTGCCGCCGTTCACAGTGGCGATCCCCGGTGATCCTTCCTCGGCCGCCTTTCCACTCGCCGCCGCGCTGTTGATGGAAGACGGCACGGTCGTGCTCGAAGATGTCCTCGTCAATCCCACGCGCACGGGTCTGTTCGACACCCTGGCCGAAATGGGCGCCCGCATCACCCGAGAGCGTGAGCGCAGCGAGGGCGGGGAACCGGTGGCCGATCTCGTCGTGCAGGCGATGGAGGCAGGAAGCCTCACGGCCGTCTCGCCGCCGCCGGAGCGGGCGCCGCGGATGATCGACGAATACCCGATCCTCTTCGTGTTGGCCGCAACCGCACGCGGCCGCAGCGTCTTTCATGGGATCGGTGAGCTACGCGCCAAGGAAAGCGATCGCATCCGCGCCATGGCTGGCCCCTTGGCTCAGATGGGAGTGGCGGTGGAAGAGGGAAAGGACTGGCTGGCGATCACGGGGACCGGTGGGCCGCTCAAGGGGGGGATCACCGTCGATGCAGGTGGCGACCACCGTATCGCCATGGCCTTCGCCGTCGCCGGCCTCGTGGCCGAAGAACCGATCCATATTACCGGGGCCGAGAGCATCGCCACCAGCTTTCCGGATTTCGTCTCTCTCATGCAAAGCCTGGGAGCGGATATTGCGGCGGTACCGCCATCAAGCAACTCCCGCCCGAAGGGATGAAGCGCAGCGCGGGGGGAGATGTAGGAAGAGATGTATGGAACGGCGGGATGCTGGCCGCCTTGCCTTGACCACGCCTGTGTCTCGGTATTCCTTACGCCACAGTAAGGATTACGCCACAGTAAGGATTCTGACTGTTTTGGAAACAGATCTGGAAAGCATGTGAAGGTGCCATGGCTACTGTCTTGAAGATCAGCGCCAAAGGGCAAATCACCTTGCGTCGGGAATTGCTTCGGCACCTCGGCATTGCGATTGGCGACCGGGTGCGGGTCGAAATCCTGCCCGATCACGGGCTTCTTCTGACATCTGCCGAGGGGGGATGCCCCTTTCGCGTTTGGCGGGGTCTTTGCGCAGTAAGGTGAAGACGACAGAGGAGCGGGCGCGGTCCGTCGAGAAGATGCAGCGCACTATCGAGGAGGAGGCCTCTTCGTGACGGCGATTGCCGCTGATACCAATGTTCTTATCCGCTTTCTCGTTTTTGACGACCCCGGCCAGGGCCTCAGATCTCGGGCTGTACTGGAACAGGCAGAGCGGGTTTTCGTGCCGGTCGTGGTTTTTGCGAACTTGCTTGGGTTCTTAAACGCAGCTATGGCCTTGCGCCGCCGGATATCGCGAGAGCCATCGAAGAATTGGTCGACAGCGCAACGATCGTCTGTGACGAAGCCGCTGTGCCCAGCGGTCTGAAAATGTTGCGCCGCGGCGGGGGCTTCGCCGACGGCGTCGTTCTGCATGAGGCAAGGCGAGCGGGAGCTGAGCGACTCTCCTCTTTTGACCGCCGCTTCTGCGACTGTGACTGGACCGGCCTTGTCGCTGCGCCCAAGGCTGCTGCCGATTTGTGACCGGTACGCACCGTCACTCATTCTCCGGAGCTTTTCTGGTTCTGAGCATCATCACAACCGCCCTCCAATGCTGGATGACCAATGGTTTTCCCCCGGATTTACACCCGCATGCGAGACGCCTATATCCAGTATCCGGAACGGCTCTTGGAGAACTGGGGCCTTTCCCGAATCATAGGATATAGAGCCGCAAGGCCGATCAGGCCGTTTGGCAGACAGGTTCCGCCGCGACT
>CAZJPA010000012.1:0-25536 GCA_964547755.1 uncultured Sphingomonadales bacterium | reverse complement strand
AATGGCGATCCCCTGCCGAGGATAGTGCCCGCCGGGCCGGACAACCCCCTGGGCGTCCCGGATTTCCGCATAAGCCTCTGTGATGTTGGCCCGGCCCGTGCGCAGAGACTTGACCTCGGTTCCGGTGAGCACGAGGCCGGCTTCCAAGGTCTCCTCGATCTCGTAGTCATGACGCGCCTTGCGGTTTTCCGCGATCAGCGCGCCCGCACCACGATACTGGGGACTGGCCATCGTCCTACCCGCCTCCTACCCGTGCCTGTGTGCTGGGCGGATCATGCCACCGCTTCCAGACAGCGCGTGAGCGCTTCCGCGATCCGGGCTTGCGTCTCCTCGCGAGGGACGACCAGCGGCAGGCGAGGGGCGGGGTTGCGGATGCGGCCCAGTGTGAAGAGCGCGTATTTGACCGGGGCCGGACTCGTCTCGAGGAACAGGGCTTTGTGCAGCGGCGCGAGCTGGTCCTGGAGGCGGCGGGCGGTGTCATAATCGCCGGTCCGGCAGGCCTCCTGGAGCTGCGCGCACAGGCGTGGGACGGCATTGGCGGTGACCGAGATGCAGCCCACGCCGCCCATCGCGTTGAATCCAACGGCCGTCATGTCTTCGCCCGACAGCTGGATGAAGTCCGCCCCGCAGGCGAGACGCTGGAGTGCCACGCGCGCAAGATTGCCGGTTGCGTCCTTGACCGCGAGGATGCGCGGCAGATCGGCCAGGCGCGCCAGCGTCTCCACCGAGACATCCACCGCCGTACGTCCCGGGATGTTGTAGATGACCAGAGGCAGCGTGGTTTCGTCGTGGATCGCGCGGAAATGGGCATACAGCCCCTCTTGCGTCGGCTTGTTGTAATAGGGAGCGACGATGAGCGCGGCGTCCGCCCCCAGTTCGGCCGCCTCTTTTACGCGGGCGATGGTCGCAGCCGTGTCGTAGCTGCCGCAACCGGCGACCACCGGCACGCGCCCGGCCGCCACCTCCACGGTGGTGGCGATCACCGCACGCCATTCCGCATGAGACAAGGTGGGGGCCTCCCCCGTCGTGCCGCAGGGCACCAGCCCGTGGCTGCCCTCGGCTATTTGCCAGTCCACCAGAGCGGCGAGCGTCTTACGGTCGAGGCTGCCGTCTTCGGCAAAGGGCGTGATGAGAGCGGTGAGCGATCCTGAAAGCATGATAGAAGCGTCCATTTGTCAGTGGGAGATCACAGGGCCGCGTGCGGCTCGTCATCCCGCCCTTACCAAAAAAGGACCGGCGTGGGGAGGGGGCACGCCGGTCACCACACGGCTACCACTGAAAAGCGGTGAAACCGCGGTTGGAGTAGGCCCCGCCCGCTTGCAGGAGGGCGGGAGAGAGGGTCAGTTGTTATCCTCGTCGTCGCGCTCGATGATCACCTCCATCTCGCGATCGCCATCCATCATGTGGCGCATCATCTGCATGCGCATGCGCCGCATTTCGCGCCTGAGCCGCTGCATCTTGCGCCGTAGCTCAGCCATGCGTTTGTGAATGGCCCGGCGGCGCTCGTCAGGCGTGATCACGCCATCGCCGTTTTCATCCGCTTCTTTGAAGCGGCGTTCATGAAAGGCGCGGAACTCCTTGGCGGTGACCACGCCGTCCCCATTGGCATCGAAGCGCTGCAAATGACGCGCCGCCATCTTGCGCCGGCGTTCGGCGCGTTTCTTTTCCTGCCAGGCCACCAGCTCGTCGGCTGTCACCTTGCCGTCGTGATTGAGATCGAAGGCCGCGAAACGCTCCTTCCAGCGCTTTTCCGCTTCCTTCTTGGTGATGGGGCCTTGCTTGTGATGCGCGTTCTGTGTGTCGGCGCCATCACCCTTGAACCCGAATGCAAGGGCGGAAAGATCCTCCGGGATTCCAGCCAACGCCATGTCCGCGATGTCATCCATGTCCAACACCAGAACCTCCGGGGTCGTGGCGTCGGCGGTGGCGATCACGACGCGCTTGACGGGCTTTTTCTCATCCTGCGCCCCCATATCCCCCGCCGCGGCGGCAGAGGCGGTGAGCGTCAAGACACCAAGGGCGGCAATCAGAGGCGAACGGGCAATGGACGGCATGCTTTCATCTCCCTTTCTCGTTCCGTTGCGAATGGGCGCGACCGGCCTGCGTCTTCGCACTCTTTTCTACGCGGCGCAGAGCGGATTTCCTGCGCTCATCTTTCGTTGGGCAACGAGGAAGGCACCCCATGCGCTTGAGCGGGGGCGGCGATACGGGTAAGCCTGAGGCGGGAAAACAGCCCGAGGGAGGAAGCAACCGCCGTGTCGGGATGGAGAACGAGGCTGACAGCCAGGCTGCTTGCCTCCTGGCGGCTCAATCGCTGGTGGGAGCGGCGTCTGCGTGACGAGCTGGCCGGGCATATCGGTCAGCGGGTCGTCTCCAACCTACCGGCATTGCCCGCCGACTATCCCGAGCTCGCCCAGCCACGGCCGCCCGCCGCCGGAGGGCGGGTCGCCCTGTTCGTGACGGCCCGATTCCGCAGCGGCTCGACCTTTCTGTGGCAGTTGCTGGATGCCGTGCCGGACGTCGTCGCCTATTACGAACCCCTCAATCCCCGCCGCTGGCATCGTGCCGACAGTTCGGGCCGCGTGCATGATCCCAGCCACCGCGGCGTGGAAGACTATCGCCGGCACTACGAAGGCCTCGATCATCTCGACCGCTTCTTTCGGGAAGAGTGGTCCAGCCATCGCCTGGTGATGGACGCGCGCAGCGAGGACCGCGATCTCGAACGCTTCATCGCCGGGCTGGTGGAGGCGGTTGCGGCCGAACGGCTGCCCGCCTTGCAGTTCAATAGGGTGGATTTTCGGCTGCCCTGGCTGAAAAGCCGGTTCCCGCAGGCGCGTATCCTGCATCTTTACCGTCATCCGCGCGAGAACTTCCTGTCCGCCGTCGATTCCCAGGCGGTCCCGCCTGAGGCGACGCTGGCGACATTTCCCGCGCATGACCGGTTTCTTCTGTGCGAATGGGCGGAGGATCTCACGCTGTTCTTTCCGGCGCTGCAGGTGGAGCGGGACGCCCATCCCTATCTCTTGTTCTATCTGGTCTGGCGGCTGTCTTATGCCGCCGGTCTGGCGCACGCAGACCTTTCGATCGCATATGAGGATCTGTGCGCCGATCCCGTGCCGGCGGTGCGCGCCGCATTGGCGCTCGTCGGACGTGACCTGCCGGAAAACGCGGCCGACCGGCTGCGTTCCCTGTCTTTGGGTTCCCGCCGGCCGCGCTGGCCCGAGTATGCCACGGCCGCCTGGTTCGCGGCGATCGAGGCCGAAGGCGAGCGCCGACTCGCGCGCCAGTTCGGGATGCGTGGCGGATGACGCTCAAGCGCGAATTTTCCATCAGCTTCGCGGCGCGCCTCGTCCAGGCGGTCGTGCATATCGGCACGACTGCAGCGATCGCCCGCCTGCTCACGCCGCACGAGCTCGGCGTGTTCGCGATCGCCATGGGTGTTGTGATGGTGATGGAGGCGCTGCGAGTCTTCGGCGTCTTCGCCTATCTCGTGCGGGTGCCCCAACTCACCGAGCCGGTGGTGCGCGCGGCGCTTGGGCTGTTCCTGCTGCTCTCGGGAGGGCTGGCCGTGGCGATCTCGCTGGCCGCAGGACCGCTCGCCCGGTTCTATGGAGACGCTGGCATCGCCCTGTGTCTCGTCATTCTGGCCGCCAACATGCTGATCGCCCCCTGGTCGGGATTGGTTCAGGCGCTGCTTCAGCGCGCGCGTCGCTATCCGGCGCTGGCCCTGGTGCAGGTGGCAGGGCTTGTGTTCGGCAACGGACTTGCGATCGCGCTGGTGCTCGCCGATTTCAGCTATGCGGCTCTTGCCTGGGGAGTCGTGACCCAGACCCTGACCATTCTCCTCGCCGGCCGGATGATGCGCCCCAATGGTTTCGTGTGGCGGCCGCGGTTCCGCGGCTTGCGGCCGCTGCTGTCTTTCGGATCCTGGCTCACGCTCGCCAATATCGTGCAACAAATCGGGGCGCGGGCCGGCGAGCTGGTGCTTGGTCGGATCCAGACGCTGGGAATCGCGGCGCTCTACGACAAGGCGGGCGCCTTGGCGCGTATGGTGGGTATGTATGTCTCACCGGCCCTCGCCCAGGTGCTGCTGCCCGCCTTTTCCACGGAGTTGGCCGCCGGTGAGCGGATGGAGGCGGTCTATCTGTCCCGTCTGCAGGCGGTGACCGCGCTCATCTGGCCGATGCTCGTCTTTCTCGGACTGTTCGCGTATCCGCTGATCGCGGTTCTCTATGGTTCCCAGTGGCTGGCGGCGGCGCCGGCGGCGAGTCTGCTCGCCGTTGCCGGCATGCTGTTCCTGCCGTTCGCCGTCGCACAGACGTTGTTGGTCGCCGCCGGGCGGCCGGGCCATGTGTTGACCGTCCAGCTCGTCTATCAGGGGCTGCGGTTGCTGCTCGTGCTGGGGCTGGCGCGCTTCGGCCTGTTGGCCGTGGCCGCGGGCGAGATCCTTGCAAGCGGGGCCTATTGTCTGGTCTCCCAGCGTGTTGTGCTCGTCACGACGGGGCTGACGCTGCGGCAGCTGTTGACCGGGCTGTGGCCGTCCGTTCTCACCCTTCTGTTGGCGGCGGCCGGCGGCGGCGTGCTCATGGCGCTGGTGGGATATGTGCCCCGGATTCACCCGCTGGCGGCTCTGGTTCTCGGGGGATGCGCGACGGCTGTCGGGAGCTTGGCCGGCCTTGCCCTCTCACGCCATCCGCTGTGGCGGACCTTGCGTGCGCGAATCCGTGCCGCCGGCTCCTGAGCGGGTCAGCCGGACGAGGTCTGAGGCCGATATGGGGGCCCAGCCGCGGTCCCGGACGAGATGGGTGATGAGCGTCAGGCTGCGTTGAAAGAGACGGCGGGCGGCCTCGGCGTCGTGTGCATAAGGGTTGCCGCCGGCAACCAGCGAGCTGGCATGCAAGGATAGGCAAACGAGCGGCGTGCCCGTCCGCTCGATCGTCTGCGCCATGCGTTCAAGACGGGCGAGCGGATGCATCTCGGGACAAAAGCGTTGTGGCCGCGCGAGGGGGCGGAGTCGGCCCGTTATCGGTGCGAGGATGTCCGGCCCGCGCGGCCACAATACCCCCGCTGCCGGCAGGACGAGAACAGCCCCCTTCCCGCCGGCGCGCCAGGGATGCGTGGTCACGCTGCCATGGTCGGGTCTGCCGTCGGGCGCCGGCGGCATATGGGCGGAAGCCGACAGGTCGAGCGCGATCCCCCATTCGGAAAGCAATTCCGGCGTGCGGTCCGAACCGCCCCAGCGGCCGGCGCGATAGGCAAGGGGAGAGACGCCGAAACGGTCCCGGAAGACCGCGACAAGATGGGCGATCTTCGCGCGTTCCAGATGCGCCGGCAGATTGCAGGGATAGCTGTTGTAGACATTGCGCCATTCGAAGAAAGGCGGTGTCACCCAGGGGTGGTTGTGGATGCCGAGATCCGCGCTTTGCGCATCCCGCCAGGCCGCAAGGAGAGTTGCAAAGGCGTCATCCTTCAGCACGGGGTCTGTCGCCAGATAAAGGGGACGGATGGCAAGGTCGCCGAGGGCTTCGTGAAAGGCGGCGAGCTCCGTGTGCCCGGCGAGCCACCAGCCCGTCGGTGCCCGGTGCTGCCAGGTGAAGCATTCCTCGCAATCGATGGTGACGAGCAGCCGGGGCGGTCCGGCCGTGATCCCGGCCAATCGCGTCTCAGGATGCGGGGTATAGCGTGGACGCGGCTCGGCGAAGGCTCCTGATCCATCAAGAAGTCCGGCCAGACGTTGGGCACGCCGGGACCATGTGGCCGCGCGCGCAGCCCGGCGCCCGGCGGCGCCCATCCTGCGGGCGAGTCGCGGATTGGCGAGGAGTCTGGTGATGGCCTCGGCCACGGCGGCAGGATCTGCACCATCGACGAGCAGGCCGGTTTGCCCGTCGATCACCGCTTCGACCGTGCCGCCGGCCGCTCCCGCGATCACCGGCAGACCCGCCGCGCCCGCTTCCAGGAAGACGAGGCCGAACCCTTCGCTGTCGCCATCGGGCATGGTGCGGGTGGGGAGGACGAAAAGATCGCCGGCATGCAGCACGGCGCGCACCGCCTCATCCGGAAGGCCGGAGAAGATGCGCGCGCGCCGGGTGAGATTCGCTGTGGCCAATTGTGTCGTCAGCCGGGCCTTGAGTGGTCCGTCGCCCAGGATCGCAAGACGGGCGTCGGGAAAGGAATCGCCGATGCGGGCAAAGGCGTCGAGCAGCACGTCATGCCCCTTGCGCGCGACCAAACGACCCAAGGCGACCAGGCGATGGGAGGCCCCGGTCCAGAAGGCGGCCACGGCGGGCGGCAGCGGGGCATCGGTCGTGAAGGCCTCCTCCCGCACGCCGTTGGGCACGACCGCAACACGCTCAGGCGCGATGGCGTATCGCGAGACGATGAGCGACTTGCAGAAAGCCGAAACCGCCACGATACCGTGGGCATGACGCAGATAGAGCGGCCGCAGGCGATCAGCGAGGGATTCGTCTGCAGTCGAAATCTCTTCGCCATGACAGTAGAGAAGGACACGCCGGCCCAAAAGATAGCGCAGCGGAAAGACCAACCAGCCGCCATAGACCAGCTCACCGATCATCACCGTGCGGATCCGGTATCGCCGAATGAGCCGCAGGCTGGCCGCCAGCACCCGCGCCATGGCGGGGATGTCGTGGGTGAGAAAGGACAGCAGGCGCGTCAGCCGCCTGTTTTTCCCGATACCGGCCGCAACCGGTGGACGGAGCCGGCGGATCCGGTGCACGGGATAGCCGAGTCTTTCGTCGGGCAACGCATCCTGTGGGAACGGACGGCCGGTTTCCGGATCCTCACTGCCGGTAAGCACCAGGATACGGGGGGCAAGCGCCCGCGCGAGGGCATCATAGACCGTCACCGATCCCCCGATGAGCGGCGGGATGTTCCGCGAGATGAGCAGCGTATCGATCCGGTTCGCTGATGCCATCGCCGTCTGCCGTGCGCCCACATCTGACCTCTCCTGCCCCATTCGTTAGCAGCAGACGGCTTTGCCCTCCAAGTCGGAAGGCGTATGCTCGCACCGACACGCCGGCGGCATGCGGGATATGGAGGGAGGAAACGCCATGCGTTTGCTGATCTACGGCATTACGGGCTATACGGGCGGACTGGTGGCCGAACGGGCGGCCGAGCTTGGTTGGAAGCCGACGGTCGCCGGACGCAATCCAGACAAGACACGGGCCGTCGCCGAGCGCTACGGCTTTCCTTGGACGGCCTTCGCCCTTAATGACCGTGACAGACTGATGGCCGCACTCGCCGATGTGGACGCGGTGCTGCATCTGGCCGGGCCGTTCTCGGCCACCGCCTCGCCCATGGCGGCGGCCTGTGTGGCCAGCGGCACCCATTATCTCGACATCACCGGCGAGATCGCGGTCTTCGAAGCCATGGCCGGGATCGATCAGGAGGCCCGCGCAGCCGGGGTGATGGTGATGCCGGGCTGCGGATTCGATGTCGTGCCGTCGGACTGCCTGGCCGCGCATGTGAAGCGCCGCCTGCCGGATGCGGTCGCGCTCGATCTGTTCATCACCGGGCTCGGTCAGACCTCGCGCGGGACCGCGAAGACGGCGGTCGAGAGCATCCGCTATCCTGCGCGTGTGCGCCGCAATGGGCGGATCGTCGCCCTCAAACGGCCGCTGCGTAAGACATTCCGGCTGCCCGACCGCGAGGCCATGGGTGTTTCGGTGTCCTGGGGCGATGTCGCGACCGCCTGGCACACCACGGGGATCGACGAGATCACCGTCTTCTTCGAGGAGGTGGGGTCCATGAAGGCCCTCACGGGTCTTCACCCCTTCGTGCGCTGGGTGCTCTCCACCCCTCTCGGCCAGCGATATCTCAAGGCCGAGATCGACAAACGCCCACCCGGGCCGACGCCGGAAGAGCGTGCCCGCAGCTTCGCCGTCATCCTGGGCGAGGCGCGCAATCCCGCCGGTCAGGTCGTGCGCGCGCTGCTCACGACCCCGGAGGGCTATACGCTGACCGCCATGACGGCGCTCGAGATCGCCCGGCGGGTATGCGAAGAAGAAGCGGCCATCCCCGGCTTCCAGACGCCGGCGCGGGTCTTCGGCCCCGACTTCATTCTCACCTTCCCTGGATGCAAGCGGGAGGATCTGCCGGACTCCCCGTCCGCCACGAAAACGGGGTGAGCGGGGGTCCTGGCGGCCTCACGCCGGCCTCAAGTCAGATACTGCCCGCCGTTGACGGTGATCGTCGCTCCGGTGACAAAACCGGCGCTCTCGTCTGTCAGGAAGACGACGGCGCGCGCGATCTCCTCCGGCTTGCCGAGGCGGCCGACCGGAATGCGGGCGATGATCTTCTCCAAGACATGCTGCGGCACGGCGGCGACCATGTCGGTATCGATGTAGCCGGGCGCGACGGCATTCACCGTCACATTGTAACGCGCGCCTTCAAGGGCGAGCGCCTTGGTGAACCCCAGCATGCCCGCCTTGGCCGCGGCATAGTTCACCTGGCCGTACTGACCGGCTTGACCGTTGATCGAGCTGATGTTGACGATCCGGCCGAATCGCCGCTCCCGCATACCGGGAAAGACCGCCTTGGCCATGTTGAAACAGGAGCTCAGATTGGTCGCGATCACCTCTTCCCACATCTCGCGGGTCATTTTCACCAATGTTGCATCACGGGTGATCCCGGCGTTGTTGACAAGAATGTCGATCGGTCCCAGATCCGCCTCCACCCGGGCGACGCCCTCCCGACAGGCATCGAAATCGGCAACATCCCATTTGTAGGCGGGAATGCCCGTCTCGTCCGAGAACGCGCGGGCGCGTTCGTCGTTGCCGTGATAGGTGATGGCCACCTTGTGCCCCTCGTCTTGAAGCGCCCGGGCAATGGCGGCGCCGATGCCCCGGGTTCCGCCGGTGACCAGTGCGACTCGTTCAGTCATGATTCGTGCTCCCGTCTCCGCTTGTCGTTTCCGTCCCGTCTTGCCCATCTTGCACGGGACACCCACCATGTCCGCCCGTCACCGCCAGAACGGCACGGGCCCCCAGTCGGTTCCCGCGCTCTCCCCATGTCCCGAAAGTCTTTGATGGAATTGTTGTTGTCAGCCGGTTTGTTTGCCTGCCGGGATGGGGTCTAGTCGGCCATCGCGGCCATTTTGTGACAGCCCATGTCCCATGCGGCAGCGCGCCACGATCATGGCGCAGTGCAAAATCACTCTTGCATGACCGGGACCGGCGGGCAAGACTAGAGACCATGAAGCGAAGGGATCGCCTGCAAGGAGCGGAGATGAGCGGGGAAGACACGACCGGGCCGGTCGTCATCAAGAAATATGCGAACCGCCGGCTTTATAATACCGAGACATCCTCCTATGTGACCCTCGAAGATCTCGCCGAGCTGGTGCGCGAGGGGCGCGACTTCGTGGTGCGGGATGCGAAGACCGGCGAGGATCTCACCCGTCAGGTGCTGGCGCAAATCATTTTCGAACAGGAAAACAAGGGTGCGACTCTTCTGCCGGAGGACTTTCTCCGCCAGCTCATCCGCTTTTATGGGGACAGTCTGGGGCAGATGCTGCCGCGTTATCTGGAAGCGGCGATGCAGGCCTTCGTGCATCAGCAGGACGAAATGCGTCGCCTGATGGGCTCGGCCATGGACCCGACCGGCATGTGGCAGGCGATGGGGCGCATGGCCGAGGAAGGCATGCGCAACTTCCAGAAGGCGATGTTCGCTTTCTGGGGGCAGATGCCCGCCGGCTCTTCCGCTCGCGAGGAGTCCACCCCGCCGAGTAAGACGGAAAGCACGGATGAAGACGGGCGTTTGTCCGTGCTCGAACGCCAGTTGGCCGCTATCGAACGCGAGCTGCAAGCGCTCAAGAAGGGACGTTCGGGCTCCTCCTCGGACTGAGGAATCTCGGCCCCTCGAAGGGCGGACCGATCGGCGGATCCTTCTTGCCGGCATGCTTCTTGTGTCCGCCTTCGCGCTCATGTTAGGCGCCGCCAAGGGACGGGCGCGCCGATCACGGATCAGCCGCCCCGTTTTTGCAATCGACGGTCTTTTCGCAATCGACGACAGGCGCGTGGGAGCGACAGATGGAACGCGAGGCGATTCTCGAAGAATTCCGGGCGGCGGAGGCGTATCTCGAAGGCCATTTCATCCTTTCCTCCGGCCGTCACAGTCCGGTCTATTTGCAATGTGCGCGCGTGCTGATGGATCCGCGCCGGTCCGAGCGGCTGTGCCGCGCCTTGGCCGAGCGATTACGCGCACAAGGCCTGGCGCAGGGCATCGAGCTCGTCGTTTCGCCCGCGATGGGAGGCGTGATCGTGGGCTATGAGATGGGGCGCCAACTTGGCGTGCCTGCGATCTTCGCCGAGCGTGTGGACGGCCGTCTGACCCTGCGCCGCGGTTTCGCCATTAATCCGGCGCAAAGGATTCTCATGGTAGAAGATGTCGTGACCACGGGCCTGTCCTCCCGGGAGACGCTGGAGCTGATCCGCGCTCATGGCGGCGAGCCCGTGGCGGCGGCGGCGCTCGTGGATCGCTCGGCGGGAGCGGTGGATCTGGGTGTGCCGTTCGTCGCCCTGCTGGCCATCGATGCGCCGAGTTTCGCGCCTGATGCGGTCCCGGACTGGTTGGCCCGCATCCCGGCCGAGAAGCCCGGCAGCCGGCACCTCAAGGCGGGACGGAGCGGCTGAGAAGAACCGCGGGTTCCACCGGGCCGACCCGGTCTCGGCCGGAAAGGCAGGTAACGAGTGGAAAGGCGATGCAGCGCGAGCAGGTCAGGAGACGCCGCTGGATACGCTATCTGCGTCCGCAGATGGGGCGGCTGTCGCGTTATGCCTGGAAGCGCCTGTTGCGCCTCAAGGCCAGTCCCCATGCGATCGCGGCCGGCGTGGCGGTGGGCGTGGCGATCTCCTTTACGCCGCTCGTCGGCTTCCATCTGATCCTGGCGGCCGCCATCACCTGGCTGCTGCGAGGCAATATCATTGCAGCCTGGATCGCGACTCTCGTCGGCAATCCCTGGACATTTCCCTTCATGTGGTCGGCCAGCTACATGTGTGGCAAGCTCGCCCTCGACGGCACGCTCGCCGCGACGGCCTTCGATATGCAGCGGATTCTGGCTGATCCCGTCTCGGTTCTGGCGCCCGTCTTCTGGCCCACGACGCTGGGCGGCATTCTGCTGGGCGCAGCGATCGCGCTGGTGACCTATTGGCCCGTGCAGCGCGCCATTGCGGCCCATCGCGCGCATCGGGCAAGCCGAATGGCCGCGGCTCGGCACCGGCGGCTGCGGCGAGGACGGACGAGAACGCATGCAAACCGGGAGCACGCCGATGCAGCCTGAACGGATCAGACTGGGTCTCAACATCGATCATGTCGCGACCATCCGCAATGCCCGCGGCGGTCGCCATCCCGATCCTCTGCGTGCGGCCAAGCTGGCAGTGGTGGCCGGCGCCGATCAGGTGACGGCGCATCTGAGAGAGGATCGCCGCCATATCACCGACGACGACATTCACCATCTGGTTCATGACATTCCGCTGCCCATCAATCTCGAAATGGCGGCCACAGACGAGATGCTGGCAATCGCTTTGCGACACCGGCCGCAAGCCTGTTGTCTGGTGCCCGAACGGCGCGAGGAGCTGACCACCGAAGGCGGGCTGGATGTCGCCGGTCAGATGAAGACGCTGCAGCCGGTCGTAGCGAGGCTCCAAGAGGCGGGCATGCGCGTGAGTCTGTTCATCGATCCCGAACCGTCCCAGATCGAGGCGGCGGCTGCGCTCGGGGTGTCGGTCGTGGAGCTGCACACCGGCCGCTATTGCGATGCGCAAGGCGAGGCGCGTGCCCGTGAGCTGGCGCGCCTGAGGCAGGCGGCGGCGCTTGGTGCTGAAGCCGGGCTCGAAATCCACGCGGGCCATGGGTTGTGCTATGAGACCGTCAAGGCGGTGGCCCGGATTCCCGAGATCGTCGAGCTCAATATCGGCCATTTCCTGATCGGGGAGGCGATCTTCGTCGGTCTCATCCCCGCCGTCAGACGGATGCGCCAGCTGATGGACGAGGCGCGGCTCGAGCTTGCCGCCGAAGAGATGGAACGGACGTGATCCTTCTTGGCATCGGCCATGATCTGGTGGACATCCGGCGCATCGCCGCCGTGCTTGCTCGTCATGGCGAGCGCTTCCGGCGGCGCGTGTTTGCGGATGACGAAATCGCCGCTTGCGAGGGACGGGCCGATCCGGCGGCGGCCTATGCGCGGCGGTTCGCGGCCAAGGAGGCGGCGGCCAAGGCGTTGGGAACGGGGGTCGCAGGCGGGATCACCTGGCGCGAGATCGTGATCAGGAACGATGCAGCCGGCCGCCCGGAACTGCGTCTGTTCGGTCGGGCGGCGGAACGCGCCGAAGCGCTGGCTCCCCCCGGCACCAGGGTGACGGCATATGTGAGCCTGAGCGATGAGCCGCCTTACGCCTCCGCTTTCGTGGTCCTCGGCGCCGAGCCCCGCCGGCCCGTCTAGCCGCCGCCGACGAAGCTGCGAATGAGACTGCCGGCAACCAGATTCCAGCCGTCCACCAGCACGAAGAAGATGAGCTTGAACGGTAACGAAATCAGCACCGGCGGCAGCATCATCATACCCATCGACATCAGGATCGAGGCGATCACGAGGTCGATCACGATGAAGGGCACATAGATCAGGAAGGCGATCTCAAAGGCGCGCTTGAGTTCGCTCAGCATGAAGGCAGGGATAAGGGCGGTCAGGGGAACGGCCTCTGGAGTCTGCGGCCGCGCCGTCCCTTTGAGCGAGAGAAAGAGCGCCAGATCTTTCTCGCGCACCTGCGCCAGCATGAAGCTGCGGAAGGGGTCGATCGCCGCCTTGAGGGCGGCCTGCTGGTCCACCTCTTCCGTCATCATCGGCTCAATCCCCTCGTCCCAGGCCCGCTGGAAGGTCGGCGCCATGATGAAGCCGGTCAGGAAGAGGGCGAGCGAGATCAGCACCACATTGGGCGGTGTCTGCTGGGTCCCGAGCGCGCTGCGCAACAGCGAAAATACCACGATCAACCGCGTGAACGACGTCATCACGATGAGAATGGAGGGCGCCAGCGCCAGAACGGTCACCAGCAGGAACAGTTGCACGACACGGGCCGTGATCGTGGCCTCATTGCCCAGGTCGATCGTGATGGCCTGTGCGCATGCGGGCGCGGGCAGCACGAGCAGACCGAAACAGACCGCCAGAAGGAGGAAAGCGGTCGCGCGGGCGATGGTCCGCCGCCGGATGCCGAGGAATCCCGCCCTCACGAGTTGCCTTCCTTCCGCTCCGGCATTGCGGTCCGCGCGCGGCGGCCGATCACAAGATCGCCATGCGGGCCGAGCAGCAGTAGATGTTCCTCCTCGCCATAGGCCACCCGCACGAGCTGGTGACGCATACCAAGCCGCCGGGTTTCGAGGATCCGCAGGATACCCTTCTGGCCCTTGTCGGCCCGCGCCACGGCCCAGCCGCCCGGCAACCGGCGCAGCACCAACCCCAATAGGCCGATGAGCCCCAGCACGACCAGCAGAGCAGCAAGCGCCTTGATCGCCATCCAGCCGTCCATAGGTGGGTCGGCTCCTTTCTCTCCCATGCACGCGGCCGCCCCAGCAAAACCCGTCAGGGTAAAAAAAGCCTTAAGCCTTGCGGCCTGCGCTTAACGCCGAAGCTAAGGACTGGCACGATTCCTGCTTGTCAATGATTAACGGCCGCCTAAGGCGGTAAGACCTGCCGGGTGGGGTCGGGGCGGAAATTGGGACGAATAGAGCTGCCCGCCCGGCAAAAATGGCCGCCTCTTTACCGGCCGTTAATACCTGGGCGCGAGGATGCGCCTTAGCGCGTGGTGCATCCGGTGCGCAGAGGATGGAAGGATATGGTGTCATGGCGGTGGCACGGCTTGCGCTTCTCGATGCGATCAAGAGCAAGATGGGTTGGCTTGCCCGCTATGAGAAGCTGCTCTCGCAGAACATCGCGAATGCGGAAACCCCCGGCTACAAAGCCCGCGGGCTGGAGCGGCCGGATTTCGGCGCGCTGCTCGATCGCGTGGGGGCCACCCGCCCGCAGCAAAACGGCGCTGTCGCAGCCGCCGTGCGGCCGGTTCATCTGATCGCCACCAGCCCTGTGCATTTCGGCGTTTCCCTGACGGCGGCCGACGAGGCCCGGCCTGGTGAACCGGTCAGCACGGAGCCCAAGCCCAACGGCAATACCGTGGATTTGGAAACCGAACTCATCGAGGTCGGCAAGGCGCAGATGGATTACGGCCTGATGGTGGAACTCTACCGTAAGCAGCTGGGATTCCTGCGTCTCGCCTTGGGGCGCTCGTCCGGGCGATGAGGCACGCGCAGCCCGGTTATGGCTGATGGACGGGAGATAAGGAAAGAGATGAGGAGGCACTGGTGATGGACCTCGAACTCCAAAAGGCGATGGCGGTGGCGGTGGCCGGGCTGAAAGCTCAGTCGCTGCGGATGCGCGTGATCGCGGAAAACATCGCCAATCAGGATTCGGAGGCGACCGCACCCGGTGTCGCCCCCTACCGACGCAAGCGCATCATCTTCAAGAATGTGCTCGATCGCGAACTGGGTGTGGAGCGGGTGACGGTCGCGCGGGTGGTCACCGATCACAGTCCCCTGCGGCGGCGCTACGATCCCGGGCATCCGGGTGCCGGCCCGGATGGCTTCGTCGCCGTCACCAATGTTCAGGGCATGATCGAGACCATGGACATGCAGCAGGCCCAGCGCAGCTATCAGGCCAATCTGGGAGCGATCGAGGCGGCCCGGAACATGATGCGCCGCACCCTCGATCTGCTGCGCTGAGGATGCCGTGAACACGGGATGATGAAGTCAGGCAGGGAGAGATGAGCGATGGATGTGCGCGCACTTGATGCCGCTCGGGCCTATGGGGCCAATCTGGCGCGCTTGCAGGAAGCGAGTGCACCGACCGCCCGCGATTCGCAGGCCTCCCAGACGGGCAAGACCGGCTTTGCGCAGATGGTGGAATCGCTCGCCGGTTCCGCGGTCAATGCGCTCGATGAGGCCGAACGGGTTTCGGCGCTGGCGGTGGCCGGCAAGGCGGATATCGTGGATGTCACCACCGCGGTGGCCAATGCCGAGATGGTTCTCGAGACGGTCTCGACTGTGCGTGACCGCGTGATCCAGGCCTATCAGGACATCATGCGCATGCCGGTCTAGGGTCGTCGCCGCGCGTGGCAGGAGGGAAAGAAAGCGGGCGCGATGAACGGTGCCGATGTTCTCGATATCGCCCGGGAAGCCATCTGGACGCTCATTCTCGTGGCCGGGCCGATCATGGCGATCGGTCTGGTGGTCGGGCTCATCATCGCCTTGTTTCAGGCCCTGACCCAGATCCAGGAGATGACGTTGACCTTCGTGCCGAAGATCGTGGCGATCTTCCTGTCGCTCCTGCTGTTGCTGCCCTTCATGGGCCAGGCGATGCAGCATCTGATGACGCTGCTCGTCGATCGCATCGCGACAGGGGGCTGAGCGGCGATGCCGGATTTCGGACTGCCGGATGAAATTTTTCGTTTCTTTTTGGTCCTGGCCCGCATGGGGGCGATTTTCGCCATCGCGCCGGCGCTTGGCGAAGCGCAGATCTCGCCGCGGGTGCGGGCGGCGCTGGCGCTGGCGGTCTCACTGCTGTTGCTGCTCGTATTGCGTGACCACCTGCCCGCCCTGCCTGCCGACCTCGGGGGCCTGGCCTGGCTGATCCTGCATGAGAGCCTGGTGGGACTCATGCTGGCAGGCGCCGCACGGCTCGTCCTCTCGGCCCTGCATGTGGCTGGCACGGTGATCGCTTTCCAGGGCGGGCTGGCCTTTACGCAACAGTTCGATCCCACCCAGGGCACCCAGAGCGCGATCACCGCCAGCTTCATGACCTTTCTGGGGATTGTGCTCATCTTCGCCAGCGATCTGCATCACCTGCTGATTTCGGCCATTTTCGGTTCCTATGATCTGCTTCCGGTCACAGGAGCATTGCCGATGGGCGATTTCGCCCAGCTGGTGGTGCGGTTGGTTGCGATCAGCTTCACCTTGGGGATCAAGATGGCGGCGCCTTTTCTCGTCTTCGGGATCATTTTCAATCTCGGCATGGGGCTGTTGGCGCGCGTGATGCCGGCGCTGCCCGTCTTCTTCGTGGCGCTGCCCGCCAATATCCTGCTGTCTTTCATGCTGTTGCTGATCGTGCTGCCGGCGATGATGCTGCTGTTTGCGGATGCGTTCGAAGAGAGCCTGCGCATGCTGCTCGGCCAATAGGAGAGGTCGGCGATGGCCGAAGATCAGGACGACTCGCAAAAAACGGAGGAGCCGACACCCCGCAAGCTGGAAGAGGCGGCCAAGCGGGGAGAGTTCGCCCAGTCCATCGAGCTCAAACACTGGCTGCTGCTTTTCGGCGGGGCGGTGGCCTGGCTGGTGGTCGGCGCGCCGATCGCCCGCTCGGTGGTGATCACGGGACGCGGTTTTCTCGATCACGCGGGCGAGCTGCCGGTGGATGCCGCCTTGCCGCGGGTGCTGGCGGAGGCGCTGGGAGCCGTGTTCTGGCCGGTCCTGGGATTTCTCGGGCTGCTGTTGCTGGCGGGTATCGGCGCCAATCTTCTCCAACACCGGCCTGTGTTCACCTTCGAGAAAATGAAGCCCACGCCCGACAAGATTTCGCCGCTCAAGGGCGCAAAACGGCTGTTTTCGGCCGAACGGGTGGCGGAGTTCCTCAAGAGCCTCCTGAAGCTCGTGGTGATCGGTGGAATCGTGGTGCTGGTGCTGTGGCCGGAAGTGGGCGCAATCGAAGGGGCCGTCAATCTTCCCCTTCTCGGCATGCTGGGACTGGTCGAGCGCCTGGCGATCAAGGTGGTGACGGCCGTGATCGCCTCTATGGCGGTGATCGCGATCGCCGACTACCTGTTCCAACGACATCGCTTTTTGCAGCGCATGCGCATGACCCGCGAAGAACTCAAGGACGAGTTCAAGCAAATGGAGGGTGACCCGCAGGTCAAGGCGCGGATCCGCCAGTTGCGTCAGGAACGCGCCCGTCAGCGCATGATGGCCAAGGTGCCGGACGCCGATGTCGTCATCACCAACCCCACCCATTATGCGGTGGCATTGGAATACAAGCACGGCCGGATGGACGTGCCGGTCGTGGTGGCCAAGGGCGTGGATGCGGTCGCGCTGCGCATTCGTGCGCTTGCTGAAGACCATGGCATTCCCATCGTCGAGAATCCGCCGCTTGCACGCTCGCTCTATGAAGCCGTGGATCTTGATGCCGAGATCCGGCCGGAGCACTATCAGGCCGTCGCCGAGGTGATCGGCTTCGTCATGCGGCTGGCCCGCCAGCGCTCGTGGCGGCGGCAGTCGGGGGCGCGCCGTCCGCCGCCCGGTGCGCGCGCCAGGGATTGACCAGGGGAAGGCAAGGCATGCGAGAATGCGGCCCGCCGCTGTGGCAGTAAGGCATCAGGACAAGCGATGGACGCGCCGGATCACCCGCCCGATCATGATCCCCTGGCCCATGACCGTGGGCTGATCGCGGCTTTGTTCACGCTTCTGGGAAGCGTGCTGGCCGCAGTCGTGTTGCTGGCCCTCGGTCTGGCGGTCGGCTGGCGCGGTGCGGGCGCGGCTTTGGCTCTGATGGCGGTGGCGGCCGGCGGTGTGTTTGTCTGGCATCGCTATCGCGGCCGGGAAAGCGGCAAGGTGATCCACCAGAACGAACGGCCGGAACAGGCGGTCCCCTCACCTTCCGATTCGGAGAAAGAAGCGGATGATGCCGGCCGGGGTGGGGCGGTGGCGAGAGGACAAGCCGGAGAGGGAACAGATCCTGCAGAAGGAACAGATGCTGCGCGGGCGGAGCTCGCCTTAACCCTGCTTGCGGAAGCTCCTGTCGGATTGGCTCTCATCGATCCGCAGGGGCGGCTCCTTTTCGCCAATGCCGCCTTTGCCGAGATGTTCGCAACCAGCGCCCGTCCGGGGGACGTGCTGGCCGATTTCTTGGAGGGCGCGGCGCGGGAACGTTTCGAAAGCGTTCTGCGGCATGCAAATGGGCGAGCCGGGCCGATCGAGGTTGTGCTCGCTGGTGACGGCCGGCGCTCGGCCGAACTCGATCTCAAACCCGTTGAGTTTGCGGGCAAGCGCCATCTTCTGGTGCATGCGGTGGACACCACACGCCACAAGCGCCTCGAACAGCAATTCGTGCAGGCCCAGAAGATGCAAGCGGTCGGACAGCTGGCGGGCGGCATCGCTCATGACTTCAACAATCTGCTGACCGCCATCATCGGTTTCTGCGATCTGCTTCTTCAGCGCCATGGGCCGGGGGACCCGTCATTTGCGGATATCATGCATGTCAAGCAGAACGCGAATCGCGCCGCCAATCTCGTGCGCCAGCTGTTGGCTTTCTCGCGTCAGCAGACCTTGCGGCCGAAGGTGCTGCTGGTCAGCGACGTCTTGTCCGATCTTGCCAATCTTCTGCGTCGCTTGATCGGTGAGACGATCACGCTCAAGATCGCGCATGGGCGAGACGTCGGTGCGATCAAGGTGGACCAGAGCCAGTTCGAACAGGTGATCATCAATCTGGTCGTCAACGCGCGCGATGCGATGCCCAACGGCGGTCAACTCACCATTCGCACCCGGCGCGTGCATGCCGATGACGAGATTTTCGCCCATTACGACGTGATGCCGCCTGGAGAATACGCGCTGATCGAGGTGGCGGACACCGGTGTCGGTATTCCGGAAGAGAATCTGGACAAGATCTTCGAGCCCTTCTTCACGACGAAGGAGGTCGGCAAGGGCACGGGTCTCGGTCTGTCTACGGTCTACGGGATTGTCAAGCAGACCGGCGGCTATATCTTCGTGGACAGCCATGTGGGGGAAGGTACGGTTTTCCGGCTTTTCCTGCCGAGTCACCAGGAGGCGGCGGCCGGCGCGAAACAGGAGGAGAGCGAGCGGGGCAGACGCGATCTCACGGGACGCGAGACGATTCTCTTGGTCGAGGACGAAGATGCCGTGCGTCTGTTCGCCAAGCGGGCGTTGCGCAATAAGGGCTATCGGGTGCTGGAAGCCTGCTCGGGTGAAGAGGCATTGGAGGTGATTCGCAGCCAGGAGAGCGGCTTCGATCTCGTGATTTCGGATGTCGTGATGCCGAATATGGACGGGCCGACGCTCGCGCGCGAAATCCGGGCCAGATTTCCACAGACACCCATCATCTTCATTTCGGGCTATGCGGAGGATGTTTTCCGCAAAAAGCTCGCCGAGGAGCATCATGACATCGCATTCGTGCCCAAACCCTTCTCGCTGACGGAGCTGGCCGCCGCCGTCAAGGAGGCGCTCGATGGCAGGGATGCCCGGGGCAGGGATGCCCGGGGATGAGCGTTGCCCCTCTCGTTCTTGCCTCGCGCGATCGCCCCACCTAGATTGATGGCCAAGATGTGAGCAGGAAACGAAAGAGGCGGCCTTCCGCCGTCCAGGACGGGGTGATGCAACCATGGCGATGACCGCTGCGGAGATCGAAAAACTGATCAAGGAGGCCCTGCCCGGCGCCCAAGTCACCATCGAGGATCTGCGCGGCGATGGTGATCATTATGCGGCGCATGTGATCTATGCCGGTTTCAAGGGATTGCCCCGGGTGCGTCAGCATCAGATGGTCTATGATGCCTTGAAGGGCCGCATGGGCGATCAGCTGCATGCCCTGGCGCTGCAGACCTCCGTGCCCGAGGAAGCGTGAAGTCCTGCAGCCGGTTCCGGAGTCCTTGGCTGTTCGGGCGCTTTTTCGGCCTATATTTCGGCCGGCACGAACAGGCCGGCGACGCGGCGGCCGTCGAGCAAGAGTAGGTTGAAGCTGCGCAGGGCCGGGGGGGTCGCCATCACCTCGTAGCGCCAGCCGGCCTGGGCGATGACATCCTTGAGTGGACCGGGAAGCGTCACGATTGCCCGGCCGCTGCCGATGAGCAGCAATTCGATAGGCGGGTCCGCCGTCTTAGCCGCTTCCAGATCCGCTGGTTCCAGCGTGGCCAAGGAACGGGCGCCCAACCGCACCCAGCCTTCCGGGACCACGAGCACGGCTCCCTCGACCCGCGTGGTCGCGAGAACGAAGTGCCGCGGCCCGTAGGCCCGTATCAAGGGCAGTCTGGGGTCGAAGTCCTCGCGCAGATCCATATGATCGCATCTTCTGCCGCGCTGAGAGAAAGCAGAGACCTTGCGGGGGCAGGGTGGCTCGCTGCTTCCTGCGGTTTTCCCGAACAGGACATCCGCTTATGGGCGTTGTGCTTCGGTCGCATCTTCCTTGTCTATGAAGGTGCTCTGCCGCAGATCGAGGAACAGCAGGACCGGCGAAGCGATGAAAATCGAAGAATAGGTGCCCACGAAGATTCCCCAGATCATCGCCGCCGTGAACCCGCGCAATACCGCACCCCCGAAGATGAACAGCGCAAAAAGGGCGATCAATGTCGTCAGCGATGTCATGACGGTGCGGCTCAATGTTTCGTTGATGGCCTGATCCAGCAGCGCCGGCAACGGCATGCGCCGGTATTTGCGCATGTTTTCACGAATGCGGTCATAGACCACGACGGTATCGTTGAGCGAGTAGCCGACGATGGTGAGAAGGGCTGCGATGATGGACAGGTTGAATTCCAGCTGGGTGATAGAGAAGAAACCGATCGTCAGCGTCACGTCATGGACCAGCGCCAGCACGGCTCCGACACCGAACTGCCATTCGAACCGGAACCAGATGTACAACAACACCGCGATCACCGAGAGGGTGACGGCCAATGTGCCATCGCGGGCGAGCTCGCCGGAAACTTTGGGGCCGATGAAATTGGTCTGACGGATTTCCACGCCGGGAATCGCCTCCTTCAAGGTGCGCTCTACCCGCTCTTGGGCGGCGCGCTGGGCCTCTTCGCCGCCGGGCTGTTCCTCGAAGCGGATGAGCACCTCCCGTGGTTCTCCGAACTCCTGAACGCTTACGTCTCCCAGATCGAGGGCACTCACGATCCGGCGGATTTCCGCGATATCGGCTTTTGGCGGCGGCGTGCGAATCTCGATTGTGGATCCACCGACGAAGTCGATCCCGAGATTGAGGCCGCGCATGAAGAAGAGAACGATCGAGGCCACGACGAGCAGGGCGGAAATGCTGAAAGCCCAGTAACGTGCCCTCATGAAGGGAATTCTGGTATCATCGGGAACCAGCCGGATCATTGTCCTTCGCCCTTTCTTCCCGCGATCAGATGGCGAGTCGCTGCGGCCGCAGGCGCTGCACCCACAGCACCAGAACCATGCGGGTGAGCGTGATCGCCGTGAACATCGAGGTGAGAATGCCGATCCCTAGTGTCACGGCAAAACCCTTGACCGGCCCGCTGCCGAACTGAAATAGCAGCGCGGCCGCAATCAGCGTAGTGATGTTGGCGTCGAGAATCGTGCTCATGGCCTGGGAATAGCCGGCTTCCAGGGCTTGCAGAGGCTTGCGGCCCAAGCGCACTTCTTCGCGTATGCGTTCGAAGATCAGCACGTTTGCGTCCACCGCCATGCCGATGGTCAATACGATGCCGGCGATGCCTGGCAGGGTGAGGGTCGCGCCAAGGAGCGACAGCGCTCCCAAGATCAGCACCATGTTGGCGAGCAGCGCCAGATCGGCCACCAGCCCGAACCAGCCATAGATCACGACCATGAACAGGATGACGAGAAACATGCCGATCATGGCCGCCCGCTCGCCGGCAGCAATCGAGTCCGCTCCCAGGTCGGGACCGACGCTGCGTTCTTCCAGGATCTTGAGCGGTGCCGGCAACGCACCGGCGCGCAGCAGGACCGCGAGTTGGGTGGCGCTTTGGACGGTGAAGCTGCCGCTGATCTGTCCGCGCCCGCCCAAGATCGGCTCCTGGATGACGGGCGCTGAGATGACCTTGTTGTCGAGAACGATGGCAAAGCGCTTGTGAACATTGCGGCGGGTGATGTCCGCGAACCGTCGGGCGCCGACCGCATCGAAGCTGAAGGCGACCACCGGTCGGCCGAACTGATCGAAGCTCGGCTGGGCGTCCTTGAGGTTTTCGCCTGAGACCCGCACGCGCCGCTCGATCACGATCGGGGCGCCGCGGTCGTCCACCATCGTCTTGTAGCCCGGCGGCGGATGGGCGGGATCGGCCGCATCATTCACCAGATGGAAGGTCAGCTTTGCCGTCGTGGAGAGAAGGTCGCGCAATTGCTGACTGTTCTGCAGCCCCGGCACTTGTACGAGGATCCGATCGATCCCTTGGCGCTGGATGGTGGGTTCGCGGGTACCGAGCTCGTCTATGCGCCGGCGGACGATCTCCAGCGACTGGGTGACGGCATTGGAGATCCGCTCCTGGATCGCAGCCGGGTTGGGCAGAACCTTGATCCCATCCTCGCCCTCGCGCGCAAGCGTGAAGTTGCGGCCTGCGTTTCCGCCGAAGAGAGCATTGCCGCTCACCGGCACCGCGAGATCGCGGATGGTGGCATAGGCTTCTTCCCGTTTCGACGCATCCCGTACCCGCACCCGGATCTGGCGCGTAGGCAGGGTTTCCACAAGAGCAATGATCCGTTTCTTGCGCAGCGCATCGCGGATCTGGGCTTCGAGATCGGCAAGGTATTCGTTGATCACCGCCTCCTTGTCGACCTCGAGCAGCATATGCGAGCCACCCTGGAGATCAAGCCCCAGCACTACCCGGCTTTTCGGCAGGAAGGACGGCCATTTCTCCAGCACGCGATCGGGCAGCACATTGGGCAGCGCCGCCAGAAGACCGAACAGGCAAACGAACAGGACGATTGCAATCTTCCAGCGCGGAAAGTTCAGCATGCCTTCATTCCTGCGGTCCCGACCATCCCGGTTTTCTCACCGGTGTTGGTGCGGCTGCGTCTATCGTTACCCTCATACTCGCGCGCCCTAGCCGCGCTTGCCTTTGTTCTGGGAGGCGGCGGGTGTGCGCGGCTCGTTCTTGCTGCGTACCTCGGCCAATGTCGCTTTGACCACCCGCACCCGCACCTTGTCCGCGATCTCGATCTCGACTTCGTCGTCGCTCACCTTGGTGACCTTGCCGATGATGCCGCCCGAGGTGACCACCGTATCGCCGCGCTGGACGGCGTTGACCATCTCGCGATGCTCGCGCATGCGCTTGTTTTGTGGGCGAATGATCAGAAAATAGAAGATCACGAAAACAAGGATGAGCGGCACGAAGAGGCCGAACGCCCCGCCGGCGGGTTCCGCTCCCGTCTGCGCATAAGCTGGCATGATCCACATCAGGCCCGTCCCTTCCCAATCCGACTTCTCAGGCCGCGGCCGCACGCTGCCCTGCGGTCGGGCGCGACCACGGTATTGCTTGGGCGACTATCAGGTATGGCTGGGCCAATGCAAGCGAGAATGGCGGGGGGGGGTGGGGCGCCGATGGTCGCTGTGATTACGAGCCACCCCGGCGGGCAAGCGCCTGTTCGGCCAGCGCCAGATTGTAGCGCACGATCTTCGCCTCCCGGCTGCGGGCCCGCAGCTGCTTCAAGGCGATCCTGTATTCCGCGATCGCCGCCTCCAGCCGTCCCTGGACGAGATGGAGATTGCCCAGGGTATTGTGCGCCATCCAGTGGCGGGGGCGGATGGCGATGGCCCTGTCGCAGGCTGCCCCCGCCTCCTCGTAGCGGCCGGCGGCCGTCAGCGCCGCACATAGAGCATTGTGTCCGGCGTATTGCACATCCGGGGACGTGTCATGAGCGAGCAGGCCCCTCATCAGCTGGATGGCCTCTTGCGGGTCACCACGCTTCAAGGCCGCCCGTGCGGCCGAAAGCTCACTCGGTTCGTCAAAGCGCAGGACCGACATGGGATAGTTCGGGGAACGGTCGACCCGGCTGCCCGTGACTTGAGCCAAGGCCGGCCGGCCGACAGCGAATGGCGCCGCCAAGATCACGCCCAAGAGGACGGCCGCGAGCACAGCATGAACGCCCCTTCCCCTCACCGGACACGCACAGCTTTCCATCGGATTTGACCTCTTCTCATCGACGAGATCCCTGCTCGTCCACCGTCTCTCATTTCTGACCGTGGCCGTGTCGTTCCCTGCCTCCCTCTAGACATTTCTTCTTGCCCGCCTTCTCTCATTATAGCGATAGAAGGGGCCAGGCGCAAAAGCGGGGAGAATCCGAAATGACGGTCACGACCAGGAGGACGAAGGGCGGATGGAATCGTCCATCGGTGCGGATGATGGGGGTGCTGCTTGTGTGTGTGTCGGCGGGCTGGGTCCTGCCCGCGCAGATGATGGCGGCCGAGTCGAACCGGGCCGCGCTCGAGGCCGCGATCGCCGAGGCACGCGAACAGAAGGCGGTCATCGAGGCTGTGATGCAGCGTCTGAGCGAGAAACGCACGGCCGGCGAAGAGGCGACGAAAGCGATTGTGCCGGTTCTCCATGCGCCCGCCGGATTTCTGCGCGAGACGACAGTCACCGTCAACGACAAGCCCAGACTGCATCTGGTCGAGCGCTTCGATCCGCGCGCGCCGGCGGATGCTGCTTGGGAGATCGTGACGGTCGAGCCGCCCGAACGCGCCCGCAAGCTGAAACCGAAACATCGCGGAGCCGACGGCACCTTCGTGATGTATGCATACACGATTGCCGCACTCGAAGCTGCACAGGCGACGCCTGTCACGCCACCTGCGGATGGCGAAGACGGTGTGGTCTACTTTCGCTTCCCGCAGGTGCCGGAAGGTCTGCTCCAGGGCGACAGCGCGGCCTTTGCCGATCGGCTCACCCTGCTGGTGGGAGTAGACGCGCGCGCGTCTCAACCCTTCGTGCGGGAAGTGCGGCTCGTGTTGGAGGCGCCGACGCGGATCAAGCTGATCGCCAGGGTCAAGGGGTTTACATGGCAAGTCCGCTACCGGCGCCTGTCGCCTGAGCGGACGATCTACGTGCCGGAGCGGATGATTTCTGATGCGCATTTCAAGATCGTCTTTCGGGGCGAGGAGCGCACACGCACCGAAATCGTCTATCGCGACTATAGGCTCCGGGCCGAGGAGCGCGCCACCCGGTCTCCATGAACGGGGGGCGGAGGTGCGGCGGTTTCACCCCCGTGCGCCCGCCTTTGGCGGGTGGTGATCGGCGGCGAGCGGCGGAAGGTGGCGGAGGGGATCGACGGGCCGCTTGCCCCGGCGCAGCTCGAAATGCAGCTGGGGGCTGTCCACGAGTCCGGTCTGACCGACCCGCGCGATGATCTGGCCTCTGCGCACAACATCGCCACGGTGAACCAACAGCTCGTCATTATGGGCGTAGGCGCTGACCCAGCCGTTGCCGTGACGGATCAGGATCAGCTTGCCGAAGGCCCGGATTCCATCGCCGGCATAGGCGACGACACCGGCGTCGGTTGCGCGCACGGGGGCGCCGCGTGGGGCGGCGATGTTGATTCCGTCATTGCGCAAACCGCCCGGCTTGGGGCCGAAGGTTGCGATGATCCGACCGATCACCGGCCAGCCGAAGCCTCCCGATCTTGGAGGCGGTGGGGGCAGGCGGCCCGCGCCGGCGACCGCCATCGCCTCACCGCGCCCGGTCGGGACCGACAACATGCCGGCGTTCGAGTTGGGAAGAACCATGCCATTGCCCAGCCCGA
>CAZJPA010000011.1:0-25794 GCA_964547755.1 uncultured Sphingomonadales bacterium | reverse complement strand
GAAGAGCCGCGTCTTCCGCCAGGCGACGGCGCCGAGCAATCCGACGCCCAACGACATCTGGGCGGACACCGCGACCAACAGAATCAAGCAATGGTCCGGCTCGGCGTGGGTGGATATCGGCTCGCTGAATACGGGTATGCTGGCCGACCGCGACGATGTGGACATTGCCGCCGGCCATGTGACGGACGGCGGCGTGGCGCTGGGCGCGGACAAGATCCGCAACGACGCGCTGTATGTGGGCGCCGACGGCCGCCTACACATGGGCTCGCCCACGGGGGCCACGGTCGCCGGCCAGATCGACGCCCTTCAGCTGCCCAATGGACCCGCCGAGGCTGGCGCCACGAAGGGGGCCAAGGCCGGGGTGGATCTGACGGACTCGGCCGGCAATGTGCTGGCTGACGCCGACATTCATAATCAGATGCTGGTCTTGGACCAGGCTGGATCGCTCGTGATCAACGGGCCGAGTGGTCCGATCAATCTCGGCAGCGTCACGCTCAGCGGCCTTGGTGGCAAGGCGCTGGCGTTCAAGGACAAGATCGATGCCATCAGCGATCTCTCGCCGGATGTGGTGGTGGGCGATGCCTTGCGCCGGACGACGAAGGTGGAGATCGGCCAGGTCAGTCCGATCCACATCTCGGGCAATGACGCGGTCTGGTCCGGCTATCGCCTATGGGTGGGGGCGGACAGGCCGCAGGATGCACCGTTCTGCGTGGACCAGAGCGGCAAGGCGAAGCTGGTTGCGCCCGAGATTTACGACGCCGCCGGCAATCTCGTCTTCGACGGCGTCAAGTTCACCGGGCTGGCCCAGACGCAGGCAGCCGCGCCGGCACCCGTGGGTATCAATCCCTATGTTGTCTCCTGCGCCGACGACAACGACATCAAACAGGTGGAATTGACGGTGCCATCCTCGGTGACCGCCGAGGCGACGATCTCGCTCAAGAACCGCACCAGCACGCCGGCCGGCAGCTATCCGGCGAGCGTGACGCTGACGATTGAGCGCCGGCAGGTGGGAACCACGACTTGGACGACCGTCGGCACGGCCACCTTTGCGAAGGTCACGACCACGCCCGGGGCCGGGCAATATCAGGTGCAATCTATCGACATCACCGACCCCGAGCCGCGGCTCGGCGGCGGCACGCTTACGATCTCCTATGATACCGTCATCGCCGAAAACGGCCTCGTGGTCTTGGTGACCGAGACCGTGCCGGCCGGCCTGTGGGAGTATCGCGTGACCTGCAGCCAGCCGGTCGGCCGGCAATTGACGCTGACCGACCATACGGGCGGCGGCTTCGTGGTCGCCGGCAGCACCGCGCAGCAGGGCACAGGCGGCACCTACCTGCCGACAACGGGTGGGACGATCAGCGGCAATCTGGCCGTCTCCGGCGATCTCACGGTGAGCGGCAATCTGGTGACCGTCTCCTCCCAGCAGGTGGACATCGGCGACAACATCTTGCGTCTCAACGCGGGCCTGCCGCCGACGGCCACGCCTTCACTCGATGCCGGCATCGAGATCGAACGCGGCGCCGAGACCAATGTCCAGATCTATTGGGACGAGACGAACGACCGCTGGGCGGTGACGACGCCTGCCGGCAGCTACAAGATCTGGCATGACGGCAATGTGCCCGCCACCGCATCCCGTTGGCCGACCTGGGGCGAGGTGACGGGCAAGCCGAGCACCTTCACGCCGAGCGCGCACACGCATTCTGTTGCCGACCTTACGGACCCGAACGCACTGACGTTCAACTCCCAGAACGGCATCGCGTTTGTGAACGCTAACGATCCGACAAAGGAGCTTCGGATCGGCCAGTTTGGCGCCTCGACGACGCAGATCAGGTTGGTCGCTGTTGATAATGGTGTGTGGGACTGGTCGAACGCGCTGACCTACGACTTCACGTCCAAGCAGTGGCTTTACGGGTCCACGCACAAGCTGTGGCACGCCGGTAACGACGGCGCTGGAAGCGGACTGGACGCCGACCTGCTGGATGGCCTTCAGGCTTCCCAGTTCCTTCGGTCGGACGTTTCCAGCAACGTCATTACCGCCATCTCTCCCAATATCTACCTGTACGATACTGATGTCGGGTACGAACGTCGCACCTATATCGGCAGGTGGAAGGGAACGTTCTCAATTCAGGAACGAAACCCTGACGGCACCTACGTTCGTGCTCCTTTCCTGATCGAGGACGGTCCGACTACCCAGTTGCGCGGGAAGGCCGATGGAACGTGGACGATCAACGGCAACCTGATCTGGCACGCCGGCAACGACGGTGCCGGAAGCGGACTCGATGCAGACAAGCTGGACGGTCTTGATTCCAGCTCTTTCCTGTTGAAATCCGGTGGCACGCTGACTGGTGGTCTTACGCTGTCCAACTCCGGTCTCTACCTTCAGCGAACCGAAGGTACGAACACGTGGAAAATTGCCGCAGCCATTACTGCTACTGGCGGCCGATTCTACGTTGCTCCTTCGGACTCTGCCGGAAACTTCCTCTGGAACAAGGAGTTCGGCTACAACCCCGCGACCGGCAACTGGTATGCCGAGACCGGCTTTGACGTGACCGGGGCGGTAACGGCGGCTTCCGCCGACCTTAGCGGTGAGCTCTACTTCAGTGGATCTTACTCAAACCGTTGGTTCGCACGTGTGACCGTCGGAGGCGTAAACTCCGGCTGGAACACCGACGTTAACTCGAACCAACTGTTCTATATGGCCGACGGCACCGGGACTTATACTGTGCATCTGCACACTGCCGGCACCAGCTACTTCACCGGCGGCAACGTCGGCATCGGCACAACGACTCCGGCCGAAAAGCTCGATGTGGAGGGCAACATCAAGGCGTCCGGCACCGTCACCGCCGCCGAGGTGACGGCGACATCCGATGAGACGCTCAAAACCAATGTCCGCACGATCACCGATGCGCTTGCGATCCTGATGCAGATGCGCGGCGTGCGCTTCCAATGGAAGGGCGCATCCGGTGCGGCGCAGGGGCCGGATCGTGTCGGTCTCATCGCGCAGGAGGTGCAGGCCGTGCTGCCTGAGGTCGTGCATGAGCGCGGCGATGGCATCTTGACGCTCGATTACGGGGCGATCGTCGGCCTGTTGGTGGAGGCCATCAAGGAACAAAACGACCGCCTCGATGCGATCGAGGCAAGGCTGGCGACGGGAGGATTGTGATGGCTGACGTCTCCGGTCTTACCGCCAGCGTCTCGGGCAACACGGTCACCTTGACCTGGAGCAATCCGGTGCTGCCGTTTTCCGAGTGCACGCCACCCGGTCACAGTAATTTCCCGACGCGGACATGGTCGGTCTATCGGGACGGCACACTCATTTGGTCCGAGACCCGCGACGCCGCCCATGCGGCGCCCAATGGACGGACGTCCTACAGCGAGACGGTGGCCGACGGTTCCTACCTCTATGAGGTGCAGCTGATCGACAAATGGGGGCTGCTGCTCGATACCGTCTGCGCCCAGCAGACCACGACGGGCAACAAGGTCGCCATACAGGCGGACGTCAATGTCGTCGATACCACACCGGACCCCTTCGATTTGGGTCCGGATGCAACCAATGTCACACGCGGCAGCACGCAGCTGTCAGACGTGATCACGGTGACCGGCATCGGCGCGCCGGCTACGATCACGATCACCGGCACGGGGGCGAGCTATGCCGTCAACGGCGGTGCGTGGACGACGGCGGCCGGCTCGGTCACCCAAGGAGATCGCGTGCAGGTGAGGATCATCGCTGCGCCGACATTCTCGACCACCCGCACGGCCACACTCACCATCGGCGGCGTCACCGATACCTGGTCGGTGACAACGACGGCAGACGCCACAGGGCCGATCATCGCCTTCCCCAAATCGTCCCCGCCGGTATCCCTCTATGCAGATGTCCGCGCCTTCTTCGGCCCGGCGCAGCAGGGCCTGCCGGCGCCCCCGCAAGCGCGGCTGACCGACTATCTGCGCGGCGGCGCCTATGTGCCGGACATCACTGCCAACAGCAGCGTCCCAATTGCACCGCCGATCCACCTCACCGAGCTGTTGGGCACCGCCGTCGCGCTCGGGTTTGCGGACGGCCTGAGCGGGCAGGGCGGGTCTGTGCCCAATACCGTCGGCGCCACGGTGACACTCGTCTGGAAACAGGGCGTGGACTTCGCCCTGCTGCCGGGATTGGCCGAACAGGTGGAATACCGCTGGACGCTGACCACGACAGACAGCTCACCGCGGCTGAGCCTGTCGTCATCACCGACCGGCACATGGTCCCGCACGCAGTATTTCTTCAACCTGACCGGCCAGCTGGCACAACCGCTCAGCGCCGGTGAGGTGGCATCAACAAGTGGCAGCCTGAAAGTCGACGTCCGCTCGATCCACGATACAGCCCAAGTGATCAGCAGCACGGCCAATTGGGCCATCTACGCCGTCGACACAGCTTGAGTGGAGCAGAAAGGACCAACCATGCCCGTCAACCCCGCCCGCGCCGCACTGGTGAGAGAGCCCTACTCCCGCCGCCAGTGGACAACTGGGACTACCGTCGGCGACGAGGAGACCGTCGTTACCGCGCTCACCGACACCGCCGGAGCCGATGCCTGGCTTGCGCGAATCGCCCCGCTGATGACCAACGGTCTGGCCGAGATCACTCTTACTTTGCGCGGCCTCGTCCCACCGGTCGGATTGGCTCCCGGCGACGTGCTGCGGCTACTCGATGACACACCCGGTTCCCTAGCCGGCCGCACCGTGCTGCTGACGGCGATCAATCTGGATCTGGCCTCGGATTCGGTGCGTCTGGTCGCGCGCGGACCACTCGCCTGAGACCACCCAGCAAAGGAGATCATCCAACAAGGGAGAAAAGGAGCATGGCCCGTCCCCTCATTCTGCGCCCACATGCCGTGGCCGCCATCATGGCAACACCGGTGGCCGATGCCAGTGCCCCTGCCGCCAACGTTCTCACCACCCAGCCGCGCGAAACTGCGCTGTGGACGGCTGGTGGCAACGTCACGCTCACACTTGATCTGGGCACCGGTCGCACGGGCGATGCACTTGCTCTCGTCAACAGCGATGCGCAGAGCTGGTCGCTCAAGGCAGCCGCCAGCGAGCCGGCGCTCACCACCGCACCCGTGATCGCCAGCGGCAGCGTTGCGGCCATCAGCGAGCGCGTGGCGGCGATTTGGTGGAACCCCTTGGCCGCCACCACCGCCCGCTGGTGGCAGGTCGCGCTCACGCTGCCCGCAGGAGGAAGACTGGGGCGGCTGGTGCTGGCGGAAGCATTCGCACCCCTATGGCCCTACCAGTGGGGCATGACGCGTTCGCTGACCAGCGCCCCGATCCAGGCCACGCCCAGCGGGTCTCTGTTCACGGCGCCCCATCGTCCCCGTTGGCGCTGGCAAGTGACCTTTGGCGACGTCACGGATGCGGAATGGCTCACGCAATGGAAGGCACTCGCGCCCTACATGGCCGGCGGCGCACCAGTTGTCTTCTGTGCCGATTATGATGCCGCCGATCCGACCGAAGAGAGTATCTACGCCTTGGGAATACTCGGACAGGGAATTACCCGCCAGCGTCCCAACCGCTGGCGCACCGCAATCGTGTTCGAGGAAATGCTGTAGGCGCGTTTCACCAATTCCAGGGCCGCGCGCCACGCCCCGCACGCACCGTTTGCACGGCGATGGTGCCGTCCAGGCGATTCACGAAAAAGGCATGGACACCGTCCCGGCTGAGAGCGCCTGCCGGAATCAACCTGTCCATCGGTTGGCAATCGGCCGGCAGAGGAGCCTCTGGCGCCACCACCAGCACGTCAATCCTCCGGCAGCGCGCGCCTGTAAGAAGGCGGGAGTCACGACCACGCCACAGAGCGATCCGGCGCGCCCCCACGGCAGTCTGAACCTCCGCCACACACAAGCCCTCAGTCGGGCAGGCAAGCGGCGGCCTGATCGGCATGCCGTTTCTCTTCGAGGAGCGGTCGAAGCGCGAGGAGGCGGCCACACCCAGTGCTCGCTCCCAGGCCAGACGACTGCCCCGTTCGGCGCGACGGCTGATCACCCATAGATGCCGGCCATCCCGGAGAGCGATCAACTTGCCCGCTTCCCCGATCAGCACGTCCGGCCATGTCGTGCGGGCGATCGTCACGAGCGCGATCACCAGCGGCAGCAAGGCCGTAGCCTTGAGCAGAGGCGCGCGCCAGATCACGACGGCCGATCCGGCAAGCGCAAACAGCAGGAGCGCGATCGTCGGAAAGCTCGGCAGATGCCACACGGCACCGGGCAGATCGGCCACGGCATGGGCGATCGCCAGCACGAGCCGCGTGCCTTGGCCCATCACCCACAAGGCCGGATGCTCCCAACCTATTGGCATGAGCAGGAGTGCGACCAGACCGGCCGGCATGACGACAAAGGCCGTCACCGGCACAGCGACGAGATTGGCGAGCAGCCCATAACGGGCGATCGCTCCGAAATGGTGGATGGCGAAAGGCGCGATGGCAAACTCGGCGATCATGGTCGTGACCATAACGGCAGCCAGATAGCGGAAGATCCGGCGGCCCGGTCCGATGGCGAAAACAGTCGCCAGCAGACCTCGTTGACGAGCAAGCATTTCGTAGACGCCGATCAGTGCAGCGACGGCGGCAAACGACATCTGGAAACCGGGCTCCAGCAGATCGGAGGGCTGGATGAGGAGCAGGACGACCGCCGCAAAGGCGAGGAGCGACAAGGAGAACGGATCGCGCCGCAACACCACCGCGACCAGCCCCAGCCCCGTCATCACGAAGGCGCGGGTGGTGGCGATGGATGCCCCGGAAACCAGAAGATAGCCGGTAATGGCGACCAATGCCGCAATGGCCGCCGGTCGTTTGCCGTCATGGGTCTCCGCATAGCGTGGCCAGAGTGCCAGCAAAAGCCGCACGAGCCAGAACACCGTCACCGCTACGAGCCCGAGATGCAGTCCCGAAATCGCCAGCAGATGGGCCAGACCGGCATCGCGCATGGCCGAGACGTCTTGCCGGGCCAACCAGCCGCGCTGACCGGTCAACAAGGCTACGGCCAAACCGGCCTCATGCGCCGGCAGGCCGGCACGAACCCGACCGGCGATGGTGATCCGCACACGGCTGATCTTGCGTCTTAGGCCCAACACCGCCCGGGCGAACCATCCGCGATCGCCAGGGCACCCCTTCGCTCCTGGAACCAGGCGACGCACCGCCCGCAAGGCGTAACCCGTCGCGCCAATACCACGCAGCCAAGCCCGCCGTCCTGGATCATAACCACCCGGATAACGGGGGCGCGCAAGAGGGGAAAGAAAGGCAAGCACGCGGATCGCATCTCCGACCGCCAGATCCGCAGGAACCGGTGTCCGCACGGAAAGCGCCACCTTGTGCAGATGCCGCCCTCGCAGCAGAGGACGGCTCGGGCAGGATACGAGCGTAACCCGCCAGCCTCGGCCACTTGGCGCCAGCTCCGCGATCCGGCCCCACAGCATACCTGTTGCGGGATCGGTCAACACCGGCGTTTGCAATCGCGCGACTTGCCATTTTGCGCAGGCGAAACCGATCAACACGATCGCCGCGGCGAGCCGTGGCAGCGGCCGGAACCCCGGCCAACCGCCCCACCAGACGAGCAAAACGAGTGCCGGCGCCAACAGGAGCACCGCCGGCGGCTCGACCGGTAGCGCGAAATAACCGGCGATTCCGAGTGCAAGCAGCACCGGAATCCACAATGGCAGGCGTTCACGGTCGGCCTCCAGGCTGTCCGCCCAAGAGCGGACCCGCACAAACGCATGCAACAAATACCTCGGGTCCGGCGCGGCCCGCGCGATCGTCTCGATCCCGAAACGAAATGAACGCCCCCACAGCGGCATACGTGCCCGCCCCTGTCTTGCGCCCCCTTTCGCCGACCCCTGCGTTCAACATATCAATTGTGCTGCCTTCCGGACTTGCACACAAGCCCGTATGCGCAGAAACGCATTGGGCTCGTTGATGTCTCTTTCGACCGGTGCGATCATCTCCTGATCGTCGGGAAAGGGAGCGTCTTTTGATCGGCGCGCGGTGTTGTTCCGGACGGGTGCTTCCTGCTAGTCTGATGGTTCGCAAGGGGTCAGCGAAAGGAAAGGCGTGACAGCCGCAAGGTGCTACAGCAAGAACAATGATGCGAACCACTCGCGCCCTTGCGGATAGATGAGGCGTGCGGAAAGTGGATGGAACAGGGATGAGCGAACGGCAGGACATCGAGGCCAAATGCATCGCCGCCGGTATGCGTATGACCGACCAGCGGCGCGTGATCGCGCGGGTCTTGAGTGAAGCGACCGATCATCCGGATGTCGAGGAGGTCTATCGGCGCGCGATCGCAATCGATCCGCGGATTTCGATCGCGACCGTCTATCGCACGGTGCGCCTGTTCGAAGAAGCGGGCATCCTGGAGCGCCATGATTTTCGCGACGGCCGCGCCCGCTACGAACCGGCGAGCGAGGAGCATCACGACCATCTCATCGATATCGAAACCGGCGAGGTGCTCGAATTCCGCAACGAAGAGATCGAGCGGCTGCAGGTCGAGGTGGCGCGCCAGATGGGCTACGAACTCGTCGATCATCGCATGGAGCTCTATGGGCGGCGCCTGCGCGCGGGCGGTGAGAATGCCGCCCCCCGTTCTGGCGCATCCGAAGGATCCGCTGATTGAGACCGGTGAAATCCGATAGCGCCGACCTTCTGGACCCGACGACGGCCGAGGGGGCGGACACATCTGCCACGCATCGCGCTGCAGCGGCCGGAACGGTCCGGCGACGTCTGGTTCCCGTCCGCAATCTGCCCGGTTTCATCCGGCGCCGCTGGCAGCGTGACCTTTCCCCCTGGGCCGCGGCTGGCAAAACCGGACAAAAGACGCCCTCCGCCGCGCAAAAACGGACTGCGCCGGTATCGAGCGGCGACTTTGCCGGAATCGAGGGCCTGGCCCGCCACCGCCGCCGGATCGGTGCGGTGGCGACACTGGGAGTGGCGGTTGCAATGATGGCCGTTTTTGTGACGGTACAGCCGCTCGTGCTTCGCCTCAGCCGCCGTGCGCGCTGGTGGCTGCCGCCCTTCTGGTACCGCAGCATCTGCTGGCTGACCGGCACACGTGTTCGACTCGTCGGTGCGCCCGTAAGCGGGCCGGCGCTTTTCGTGGCCAATCATATTTCCTGGCTCGACATCCTGGTGCTGGGCTTTGCCCTGCCCAGAGCCGCCTTCATCTCCAAGCGTGAGGTGCGCGAATGGGGCATCTTCGGCCGCTGCGCCGAGCTGGCGCACAGCGTCTTCATCGACCGCACCCGCCGAGGAGAGAGCGCCCGCCAACGTGACATCCTGCTCGCGCGCCTCGCATATGGAGACCGGTTGATCCTGTTTCCCGAAGGCACCTCCACCGACGGCACCGGTATCCTACCCTTCAAGAGCGCCCTGTTCGCAGTGGCGGAAGTCAAGGACGATTTGCCGATACAACCGGTGAGTCTGTGTTACACCCATGTCAACGGCGTGCCCGTCTCGCGCGCCGACCGGCCGAAGATCGGCTGGTTCGGCGACATGGAGTTGATCGACCACGTCATCTCCCTTATGGGCCTTGGACGAATCCGGGCGGAGGTCCGGTTTCATCCACCGATCACGCTGCGCGAGGCTGGAAGTCGCAAGGCACTGGCCCAATATTGCGAGCGGATGGTACGGGCGGGGCTGGACGACTCCCGCAAAGCCCGACCGGCCCGGAAAACGGAACGGCAAGAATCATGAACGATTCCGAACGGCGGTCGAAGACAGACGGCCTGCGCTATCAAGTGCGCAGTTTCGGTTGCCAGATGAATGTCTATGACAGCGAGCGGATGAGCGAACTGCTTGCCGCCGCCGGTCACCGCCCCGCTGGAGATGGCGATGAGGTCGATCTCATCGTGCTCAACACCTGTCACATCCGCGAGAAGGCGGCTGAGAAGGTCTATTCCGAAGTCGGCCGGATCGCCGCGGCGGCGCGGGCCCGGGAAGAGAGAGGGCGAGGCGGGACGTCTCGACCGCTGATCGCGGTCGCGGGTTGTGTGGCGCAGGCGGAAGGCGAGGAGATCCTGCGGCGGGCGCCGGCGGTCGATCTCGTCATCGGACCGCAGACCTATCATCGTCTGGCCGACCATCTCGACCGGCTGCTGCACGCCCGCGCCCATGACGAGCGGCTGCGGCTCGTCGATACGGCGTTCCCGGCCGAAGACAAGTTCACCTACCTGCCATCGCGGCCGACACGAGGACCGTTGTCGGCCTTCCTCACGGTTCAGGAAGGATGTGACAAGTTCTGCAGCTTTTGCGTGGTACCTTACACGCGCGGCGCAGAGGTCTCGCGGCCGGTTTCGGCGGTGGTGGATGAGGCCCACCGGCTGGTCGAAGCAGGCGCCGTGGAAATCACCCTGATCGGCCAAAACGTCAACGCCTACCATGGACAGGCTGCCAACGGCCGCCAAGTGACACTGGCCGAGCTCATCCAGCTGCTCGCCGAGATTCCGGCCTTGCACCGCATCCGCTACACGACCAGCCATCCCCGTGACATGAGCGCGGATCTGATCGCCGCGCATGGCGCGATCCCAAAGCTGATGCCGTATCTGCACCTGCCCATCCAGTCGGGCTCTGACCGGATCCTGAAGGCCATGAATCGGCGTCATCGCGCCCAGGACTATCTGCGGATCATCGAGCAGCTCCGAAACGCCCGCCCGGACATCGCGATATCCGGCGATTTCATCGTCGGCTTTCCAGGGGAGACGGAAGAAGACTTTGCCGCTACGCTCGCGTTGGTGCGCGCAGTGGGCTATGCGCAGGCCTATTCCTTCAAATACTCGCCACGCCCCGGCACACCGGCCGCCGAAGCGGACAATCAAGTGCCCGAGCCGGTCAAGGCCGAACGTCTGGCGCGTCTTCAAGCGCTGCTCGCCGAGTGTCAGGAGACGTTCAATCAGGCAAGCATCGGCCGCAAGGTGGAGGTGCTGCTCGATCGCAAGGGCCGTCATCCCGGCCAGTGGTTGGGGCGCACGCCGCATAATCAGGCCATTCACGTGGATCTCGGCACGGAACCCCCTTTTGCCGATGAGCGGGGAGGATTGGTGAAGGTGGAGATCGTCAAAGCGGGGCCGCACAGCGTTGCGGGACGGCCGCTGTTGCAGACGCGCGATTCACGGGCGGCGTGACGGATACGAGGCGGACAGGAGGTGACGGGTTTGGTCGGCAGCGATTCGATCGAGATTCATGAATCAGCCGACGGGCGGGTGCTCGTCTTTCCCGACAACCGGCTGGCCAGCCTGCTCTTCGGTCCGCACGACTCCCATTTGGCCGAGCTCGAACGCTGGATCGCCGTGCGCATCGTCAATCGCGGCAACCGCCTTCTCCTCCAAGGATCACCGGAGGCCGTCACGGCCGCCGAACGGGCACTGGCCGTGCTCTATGGGCGGCTCGAACGCGGTGAAGGGCTGGAATTCGGAGACATCGCCGGTGCCGCCCGCCTGGCGCTGGCTGAAGGCGGCGACCTGCCCCGTGACACCGAGGCTGAAACGAAGGGGGATCTCAAGATCGTCACGCGCAAGCGGGTGATCAAGCCGCGTTCTCCCAACCAGGCCCGTTACCTCACCGCGATGCGCGGACATGACCTGACCTTCGGCGTCGGCCCCGCGGGCACAGGCAAGACCTATCTGGCAGTGATGGCGGCGGTGGAGGCTTGGCTTCACGGTGAGGTCAGCCGCATCATCCTTTCGCGTCCGGCGGTGGAAGCCGGTGAGCGCCTTGGCTTCCTGCCGGGTGATCTGCGCGAGAAGGTCGATCCCTATCTGCGCCCTCTCTATGATGCCCTCTACGACGCCTTGCCGGCCGAGCAAGTGGAAAAGCGGCTCGGTGCCGGCGAAATCGAAATCGCGCCGCTCGCCTATATGCGCGGACGCACACTCTCGGATGCCTGGGTTATCCTCGATGAGGCACAAAACACCACGCCCGCCCAGATGAAGATGTTTCTCACGCGCTTTGGCGAGCAGGCCAAAGTCGTCGTCTGTGGCGATCCCACCCAGATCGATCTGCCCGATCCCGGCGAATCGGGACTGATCGAGGCCCTGCGACTTCTGAAGGATATCCCGGAGATCGCCATCGTGTGGTTCGATGAGAGCGATGTGGTGCGTCATCCGCTCGTCCAACGTATCTTGACGGCCTATCGCAATCAGGATGCCTGCAACCCGCGGGAAAAGCGCTCATGACGGCAGCTGCCCCCCCTTCCGCCTCCCGGAAGAAAAACGATCCAACGCTCTGTTCGAATAGTCTGGGCGCGGATTCCATACCGAATGTGGTGGTCCATGTGCTCCGTGGCCAAGGCGCCTGGCCAGAGGAGGCCGAAGAGATCGTCACCCGTGCCGCCAAGGCGGCGTTGACCGTCGCACACCCCGCCCCCCGGTCGGGTGAGCTCGCGGTGTTGTTGACCGACGATACGCAGCTGGCCGATCTCAACAGACGCTTTCGCAAGCGCGAAGGGCCGACAGATGTGCTCTCGTTTCCAGGCGAATCCGATACCCATAACGCCCCCACACATATCGGCGACATCGCTATCGCCTATGAGCGTTGCTCTCAGGACGCGGCCGAGTTGAAACGCCCGCTTGCCTTCCATCTTTCGCATCTCGTCATCCATGGAGTGCTGCACTGCCTGGGCCACGATCATGAACGGGAGGAAGAGGCCCGGGCGATGGAAGCCTGTGAGCGGGCGGCATTGGCCCTTCTTGGCTGGGGGGAACCCTATCCCGACCCAATCGGGTTGACCCAGGACATGGAGGGAGATGAGCAGTGAGCGGGTCCGCAGGATGGTGGCCCTGGCGCAAGGCTCGGCCCCGGAATCTTCGGCGGGAACTGGTTGGCCTCCTCGAACGCGCACGCAACGATGCCGCCGCGCGTGGCGGGCTGAGCGAAGAGGCCCTCACGATCCTCGCCAATATTCTCGAAAATGGCGATCTCAGGGTCGAGGATGTGATGGTTCCCCGGGTCGATGTCGTCGCGGTGGCGCATGGAACGCCGTTCCCCGACCTCGTGCGCTGCATGGTGGCGGCGGCCCATTCGCGGGTGCCTGTCTATCGTGGCGACCTCGACGAAGTGGTGGGCATGATCCATGTGAAGGACGTTCTCGGTCTCGTCCAGCAGCAGATGGAGGATGGGCGCAAACCCGTCTGGCAGGAGAAAATCAGGCCGGTTCTTTTTGTGGCGCCATCGATGCGCGTGCTCGACCTGCTTGCCCGCATGCGCATGGAACGCGTGCACATGGCGATCGTGGTCGATGAATATGGTGGCACCGACGGACTGGTGACCATCGAGGACCTGATCGAGCAGATCGTTGGTGAAATCGTCGATGAACATGAGGTCGAACCACGCGAGATGGTGCGTGCACTCGGTGCCGGCCGGTTCGACGCGGACGCACGGCTTGCACTCGACGAATTCGAAGCGCTGATCGGTATCGCATTGCCGCGCGCCGAAGAAGAGGATGTGGACACGCTCGGCGGCCTCGTTGTCACACTCGCCGGCCGGGTACCCGAGATCGGCGCGCGCATCCGGCATGAATCCGGTCTGCGCTTTGAGGTGCTGGATGCCGACCCCCGTCGCGTCAAGCGCGTGCGTGTGGTGGTGCCGCGCGGCCTGAGAGCGCGCGACCAGCGCTCTACGGCCGGTAACACATCTTCCACTCAGCCCCCGCCACCTCAGCAGTCCGGCTAGGCTGATCCGCGTGGGATGCGGCGCAGGCGTCACATGATCAGCGGCCGCGCCAAAGCGCTGCCAAATGCGAAGGAAGGATGAAAACGGTAGATGCATGGACCGTCCGGCATTCCGCGACGCATTCGGCGCAGGTGGTCGCCCCCGCTGGTTGCGATCGCCTTGATTGCAGGCGGCGGTCTCGGCAACCTCGCCTTCGCTCCATTCTTCATCCTGCCGCTACTGCCGCTGTGCTGGGGAGGGCTCTATCTCGTCGCACGCCATCGTCGGCCACTGCCGGCCGCGGCCGCGGGTTTCTGGTTCGGCCTGGGCCATTTCGCCTTCGGTCTCAGCTGGATTGCCGAGGCCTACCGAATGCGCCCCGATATTCCCGACTGGCTCGGCCCGCCGAGCGTACTGGGGCTTGCCGTCTACCTGGCTTGCTATCCTGCCCTGGCAACCGGCCTGTTTGCGACTTGGCGGCGATATCGCCCGGCCGGCGGAGCGGACCTGCTGATCTTCGCCGGACTATGGGCCCTGGCCGAGTATCTGCGCGGGATTCTGCTTTCCGGCTTTCCTTGGAATCCCCTGGCCGCCAGCCTCGCCTTCTCCGCCCTCACCCTCCAGCCGCTTGCGCTGCTCGGTTCCTCGGCGACGGGGCTGGTTCTGATGCTATGGGCGCTTCTGCCGGCGGAAGCCCTGATGCCGACATCGCCGGCCGGCCGGCGCGCCCGCATGTGGCTGTGGCTCTTGTTCGCGGTTCTGCCGGCCGCCTGGACCTCTTTCGGCTGGTGGCGATTGCCGGCCCAGGCTTCCCCACCACAACCGGGGGTGACGTTGCGTCTCGTGCAACCGAATACGGACCAGCGTCACAAATGGGATCCCGACCAGCGCGGTGCGCATCTTGCGCGGTTGGTGGAACTCAGTCGATCTCTCGGCAAGCCCGCGACCGGCCGCCTCGTCGTCATCTGGCCCGAGGCCGCCATCCCCGAATACCGGCTGGCCGACCAGCCCGGCCGACGTGCGCTCATCATGCGCATGTTGCCGCCTGATTCACTTCTGATCGCGGGCAGCCCCCGGGTGGAGGCGGGGATCGACGGAAGCGTCCGGCTTTTCAACAGTCTCTTCGTGCTGGGAGCATATGGAGCGATTCTTGCGCGTTACGACAAGCGTCACCTCGTGCCCTTCGGGGAATATCTCCCGGCGCGCCGTTTGCTTGCACGAATCGGCCTGAACAAGCTGACGGAAGGCAGTCTCGACTTTTCCGCCGGCACGACACCGAACGTGCTGGCGGTGCCTGGTCTTCCCGCTTTTGCCGCGTCGATCTGCTATGAGGCGATCTTTCCCGAATCGGCCCGCCGAGCCCAGGTCGAGGGAGCAGCCTTTCTCCTCAATCTTACCAATGACGCCTGGTTCGGCTCCGGCGCCGGCCCCTATCAACATTTCGCGATGGCCCGCATGCGCAGTGTGGAGACCGGCCTGCCGCTCGTGCGGGTGGCCCAGACCGGGATCTCCGCCATCATCGACGGTTGGGGGCGTGTGCGGTCTCAAATCCCGCTCGGTCAACGGTCGGCGGTGGACGCCTCTTTGCCGACACCGGCTCCAACACCGCTTTATGTGCGTCTGGGGGAAGGCGTTTTTTGGGGATTGTTGATTTTGATCTTTCTTCTTGCCATTATGGCGGGTGTGCGTTACTCGAAATCGGAGTAACGGGGGCGCATCACACGGTTGTTTGCGTCGCTTGACCCTCGTGAACGGCGACGGTATTGAGGTGCGGACATATCCCATGCACGAGGTGTGCATATCACATGCGCAGCCTGTGGGGTATGCCAGACCGGTGTTCACGGGGGTCGGCAACCGGTTTTTGCAGCCGGCGACATAATAGTCGCGTGATGTGGCAATGGAGCAGTGAGAGTTAAGGAACCGACCCGTGGCATCGAAGCCTGATCCTATTGATGTGCATGTGGGTTCGCGCGTGCGTCTGCGTAGAACCCTTCTCGGTATGAGTCAGGAGAAGCTGGGTGACGCTTTGGGCCTCACCTTTCAGCAGATCCAGAAGTATGAACGTGGCGCGAATCGAATCGGAGCCAGCCGACTTTACAAGATCGCCAAGATTCTGAATGTCCCCGTTTCCTATTTTTACGAGGAACTGCCGGAGGACGTGGAATCCGCGAATCGGGGGCTGTCCGATATCGCGCCGGAACCCTTCGAGGTCGATCAGCTCAACAAGCGCGAAACGCTTGAGCTCGTACGCGCCTATTACCGCGTCAAAGATGCGCGGGTGCGCAAGCGCATCTTCGAGCTGATCAAGGCTATCGCGAAATCCGATCAGGAAGCGGTCTGAACCAGCGGGCCGTTTTTTGGCGATGGCGAGCCGTCCGCGGCTGGAAGGCAGACCATCCCGTCTTCCGGCCGCGGGCGGTGCTTGTCCATTTCTCCCCGAATCCTGTGGGGAACCAGCCCCAGACATCGTTTGACATTACCCTGTTCAGGGCCAGCCGGGACGGTTGACCAGCGCGCGCCTGCCCCTTTCCGATTTGGAAAGAGGAACAGGCACAAACCATAACGGCAGACTGGCGCGCCTTCACACCATCGCGTCCATGGGCGGCGTCTTCTCACAGGCATGGGCGATCAGCGCCCGCACAAGAGCGATCGCGCGGGCAAGTTGGTCAAGTGCCACCCATTCGTCAGGGCGATGAGCTTGGGCGATCGCGCCGGGGCCACAAACGATCGCCGGCAGTCCCCCAATGCGCTGGAAGAGGCCGGCCTCGGTGGTGAAGCTGACTGCATGGGCGCGATTGGCGCCGAGCAGCCGTCGCACGAGTTGTTCGGCCGCCTCATTGTCACCGGATTCGAGGGGCGGCGCGGCTGCGATCGTCTCAAAGATGATGGCTGCTTCCTCTCCCGCCCCGGCGGCAAGCTCCGGCAACACCTCTCGTTCGGCGAATTGCCGAATACGGGCGAGGATGGCCTCAGCGTCGGTGCCGGGCAGGGGACGATACTCCCAGATCAGTTCTGCCTGCTCGGCCACGATATTGACCGCCTCACCGCCGCGAATCTGTCCGAGATTAATGGTGGTATAGGGTGGGTCGAATCGCTCATCCCGTTCCGTGCGGGCGAGATGCACGGCCTCTTCCTCAATGGCCAAAGCAAGACGAGCGAGCGCTGCAATCGCATTGGCTCCGCTTGCCGGCTGACTGGAATGAGCGGCGCGGCCTTTCGCTGTCGTGCGCAGGACGCGAATACCTTTATGTGCGGTCACGACCTGCATATCCGTCGGCTCCCCGATCAGCACGAGCTCGGCTTGCACATTCACCTCGGCAAGATACCGCACGAGCGGTCCTACGCCGGCACACCCCACTTCCTCGTCATAGCTGAACGCGAGATGGATCGGACGCACAAGCGGCGCGGCAGCCATCTCGGACGCAAGCGCCATCACGACACCCAGGAATCCCTTCATATCCGTGGCGCCACGGCCATACAGCCGGCCCTCAACGACACGCGGATCGAAGGGATCATGTGACCAGGCCTGTCCCGCCGTCGGCACGACATCCGTATGGCCGGAGAACACGATCCCGCCCGGCCGCTCGGGACCGATGCTGGCGAGCAGATTGGCTTTGGTCCCTTCCGGATTGGGAAATCGCCGACATTCAAAGCCCAAGGACGCCAACTCGGTTTCCACCTCCGTGATCAAGGCGAGATTGCTCTCAGCACTGACCGTGGGATACCGGATCAGACGACAGGCCCAGTCCACGGCCCGTGCCAGATCGTCCCCCCGTTCATGCCTATGTTCCGATGACCGATCGTCCATGCCGCTGTCCCTTCGTCGCCTGTTTTCGCCCGCCCATGTGCCATCGGTCAATCGAGAAGAGAACCGCCGGCCGCAAGACCGTCGTATGGATGGAGCCCATCCGCGACCCATCGGTTCGCCGCCGGCTCCAAAGCCGCAAAAAACGATTCGCCGAGGCGCGACCGAAAGTGCTAGGCTGCATGAGCCTGTCCCGATGGGCCAGACATGGAAGCGCTCTGCCCAGGACATGCCGATTGGAACAAGGGGAGGAAAAAATCATGTCCCGGATCAATTGGCCACGCCTCGTGCTGGCAACCGTCGTGCTGTATATCGTGTTCTTCACCCTATACACGGTAGCGGACACCGTTGTGCTGAGCCGGCTCGGCGAAGAGATGAAGTCCGTCATGCGCCCCGGCATGGAGGGCAGCGTCTTCGGTGTCTACCAGATGGTGGCTTACGCCGTGATGACCCTCGTCTTCGCGCTCATCTTCACCTATGGCCGCGAAGGACGCGGATTGGCTGAAGGCGCCCGCTACGGCCTGTTGATGGGCCTGCTGCTGGGCGCGGTCGATTTCGTCTGGACGATCGGCCTTCCGCTTGAGCCTGTGCTTGCCTTTCTGGCATTCGCCCGGGATCTCGTGATCTTCGTGCTCGCCGGCATTCTGTTGGCCTTTCTCTATCGCCCCGCCAAGGGAACGGAGCAAACCGGCGATACCCGGGCTGCGGCATGAAGGCACCGGCGGTGGCGCTCGTGACGCGCACACGGGCTTCAGATATGCGCCCCGCCCAGCGCCAGCCGAGGCTCTCTCCTGAGCGCCCAGTATACGCGCCCGGTCCCATACCAGCAGGTGACAGTCGGCTGTCGAACGGCTAACCTTGCTTGTCCGATCAGGCCGTGGGCGGATCAGGGAAAGGGACTGGGGCCGGCCATGTGGAGAAAGATACTCGCCGCAACGGGCGGGGCGTTGATTGTTGCGCTCGTCGTGCTCGGCTATCTGGCCTGGACGCCAAAGCCGAATCTCGATTGGGGCGATCTCAAGAACCGGGTTGCAGGCTATCGTGTCGAGATCCTGCGCGACAGCTATGGCGTGCCGCATATCTATGGCGATCGTGACGAGGATGTCGCCTTTGGCCTCGCCTATGCCCACGCTGAGGATGACTGGCCGACAATCGAAAGCGTGATTCTGCTGGCCAAAGGCCGCATGGCCCTGCGTGACGGCCTTGCTGGCGCGACCACCGATTACCTCGTGCGCCTCTTTCGCGTACGCGAGATCGTCGCCCGAGACTATGGGCATAGGCTCAGCCCCAAAATGCGGGCTGTGCTTGCCGCCTATGCCGACGGCCTCAATCTCTGGGCCGCACGCCATCCGGACGAAGCCCATTCCATCGCGCTGCCGGTCACGGGTCAAGACATTGTAGCGGGCTTCCTGTTTCGGACCCCCTTCTTTTATGGGCTCGAAGGCACATTGAGCGCATTGGCTCGTGGTGAGGAGCCCGACCGCCCGGCGACGGGCGCTCTGCCGCAGGAGCTACCCCTGCCCGCTGAAAAGGAAGGAGCCGCGCCTCCCCCCTCACGGGTGTCATCTGGCGCCCGTGGCGCCTTTCGGTCACAAGCACCGCTCCTGGCGATCGATAGAAGGGGATGGGATGTCGCTGCGCTCGCCGGCGGCGCCCGCCGCCTGCTGCATCTGCTCGCCGGATTTACGCCCGGCTCCAATGCCGTGGCGGTGGCGCCTGCGCGCGCGGCCGATGGGCATACGCGCCTGCTCGTCAACTCCCATCAGCCTTATACCGGCCCGGTGGCCTGGTATGAGGTGCGGGTTCACTCTCAGGAAGGATGGAACATGGCGGGCGGAATCTTTCCCGGCTCGCCGGTCATCCTCCACGGCGCCAATGCCCATCTGGGCTGGGCGCATACCGTCAACATGCCGGATCTGATCGACAGCTATCTGCTCGAAGTGGATGATCCTGATCACCCCACCCGCTACCGCTTTGATGGCCGATGGCAGCCGTTCACGCAGGGGCAAGCCCGAATTCGTGTCCGCCTGTTTGGTCCCTTCTCCTGGGAAGTGACCCGGCCGCTGCTGTGGTCCGTGCATGGTCCGGTGATCCGCACCCCCAAGGGCTGGGTCGCCATTCGCTATGCGGGTGCCGAGGACATCCGCGCCGTCGAGCAATGGTATCGTATGAACAAGGCCGCCGATCTCGACGGCTGGCTGGATGCGATGCGGATGAACGCCATCCCCAGCCTCAACACGGTCTACGCCGATGCACAAGGTCATATCGCCTTCATCTACAATGCGAAAATTCCTGATCGGAACCCGCGCCTCGACTATCGCGGCCTTTGGCTGCCGGGTGATGACCCGGCCTATCTCTGGACCGGCTACCTGCCGTTCTCGGCGGTACCGAAGCTGATCGATCCGGCATCCGGATTCATCATCTCGGCCAATGCCGATCCCCGCCGGGTGACGGCCGCTGCCGACAATCTGCCGGCCGATGCCTTCCCGCCCCATCTCGGGATCGAGGATTATCTGACCAATCGGGCGATGCGGGCACTCGCGCTTTATGGCGGGGACGAGGCGATCACCGATGACGAGTTCATCGCCTACAAATTCGACAAGAGCTATGACCCGCGCTCCAATCTCTGGCGCTTCGTGCGCGCGGTCGCGGCGCTCGATACGCGCAGCGATCCCTTGTTACAGGAAGCGCAACAGGTGGTGGCCAACTGGAGCGGACGGGCGGATCTGGCTGATCGGGCGACTGCACTCGTTGTGCTAGGCGCAACGAAGGCGCTTTCCGGCTTCCGCTTTACCGGTTGGAAACGGCCGGTCGCCGACGCGCTCGCCGAAGCAGCCCATGAGCTCAAGCGTGCCTACGGACGGCTGGACGTGCCCTGGGGTGAGATCCAGCGCCTGCGCCGTGGCGAGGTCGATCTGCCACTGGCCGGCGGGCCGGACGCCCTGCGGGCTGTTTATGCCGGCAACCGTTTGAGCGAAGACGGCCATCTCGTGGCTGGCGGCGGCGACAGCTATATCATGGTCGTGGATTGGGACGAAAAAGGCCAGCTGCAACCACTGAGAACGGTGCATCAGTTCGGTGCCGCCACCGCGCGGCCCAACTCACCGCATTATGCGGATCAAACGGCCCTGTTTGCGGCCGAGCGCTTCAAGCTGCTGGCCTGGGATCGCAAAAGTCTGCTCGACGAGGAAGGCGTCATGCGCGAAAATCCCCTGGCCGAACCATCGACAGCTGAATCCGGAGAAAACTCCGAGCAGTAGGTGAAAACGTGAGCGATGACGAGGCGCGACCAGCCACCACCATCACCTGACGTCCCTCATCGGGATGACGCATCGACGGCTGGCCGGGTCGTCCCGGGACCGGGGCGGATCCGGCGGCGTGATCTCCTTGCCCACCATCTGCATGCCCAGCTCGATACGATGCTGGCCGGCCTCGAGGCAGCAGCGGACTGCGCGGGAGCAGCCCGTTCCCTGCAAGAAGAAGGGCTCAGCCCGGCCGAGCGGTTGAACCGTTTCGCCAGCATTCTCGAAAGCCTCGCCAACGGCCTGCTGAGCGAATGCGACGAGCTGTATCTGGCCGCCTGTCGGCAACAGCGATTCCGACCCGAAGAAACCGAGGACATCAAGGCTGAGCTGCGCGAGCGGATCATCGGCTATTTCTGCATGCTGCTCAAAGCGCATGGCGGCAACTTGCTCGACGGCCTGGACCAGGATCAGACCGCGCAGCTGCTCACTCAGGCAGAAGAGCATCTGCTCGCCGCCCTTACAAACCCCCCGTCTTCCTGACGCCCCCAAGTCTTTCCGCGCACCGTGCAACAGCCCAGCCGCTTTTTCCCGCATCCCGCACCGCCGATAGGGACGCGCTTTCTGTGCAAACATGGGAAAAGGGGAAATAGGTGAAGCTTCAAGCAACTGGCGGAAGATGTCTCTTTTGGGTTAGGATCGCGTCATGTGACGCGGGCGATCCGCGCAGGAGACACCGGACCGCCGCAACGACGCAAGAGAAACATGGAGAGATGGCAATGGATCGCGAAGCTTTCTACAAGCTGATGGCCGGAGACGGATCGCTGGATTATGAAGTCTATCTCAACACCCAGCAAATCCTGTCGGCCCAGAAATCCTATGACGAGCTGTGCAACCATGACGAGCTGCAGTTCCAGATCGTCCATCAGATCGAAGAATTGTGGATGAAGCTGGCGGCCTATACCCTGCTTGAGATCGACGAACGCATGGCCGAGCGGCACAGCTGCAAGGTGCTCACCCTCTTCGATCGTGTCCACCGCATTTTACGGCTGATGACCGAGCAGCTCGGTTTGCTCGAGACGATGTCGCCGAAGGACTATCAGGAAATCCGCCTCCAGCTCGGCAACGGCTCAGGCCAGGAATCGCCGGGGTTTCGGACATTGCTCAGGATGCCGCCCTATCTGTGGAAAACCTATGTGTCCTCTTATCTCGAGCCGGACGGACGCGATGTGGCGGATGTCTATGATACAGGCTACGCTCACGATGAGGCCTATATGGTCGCTGAAGCACTCGCGGAATTCGACGAGCTGTTCCAGAAGTTCCGTTATCACCACATCCAGCTCATCCACCGCTCGATCGGCATGGAGGCCAAATCGCTCAAGGGCCGCTCCGTGGAGTTGCTCAATGAAGGGCTCAAGACCCGCTTTTTCCCTGAGCTGTGGCGAATCCGGTCCCAGATGACGGATCGCTGGGGCGCGGCATATGGCTACAAGCGCGACAGCATCACCGGTCACTGAAGGCAGCTGCCCGTCTCGGTTGCCCGTTCTGCTGCTTCTGTTTCCCGGCCTTTTCCAAAGATCGGCAACGGGAACGAGCGGGTTTTTGCCGTCATTTGCAAAGTGAAATTGTTTGGTAACCGGAATCCTGGTATCAAAAGACGTCCGCTGGCCGCTGGCGCCGGATTCGATTGGCAGATGCGGCCGCGGGCCAGGAGACTGCCACATGGCCGAAGACCATCGCACATTCCCGCAGGATCCCGGGCTGAGCGCTTTGCGTCCCGTGGATGAGGATACTTTTGTACCCTGGGAAGGTGGTCGTCTGCTCCTTGCTTGGTGGTATCGCGCCCGCGGTGAGCGGGAGATGCCGGCACGTGCCGATTTCGATCCCAAGGTGATGGGGCGCCATCTCGCCGGGATCACATTGCATGATGTGTTGCCCGAAGAACCACGCTTCCGGGTGCGGCTCGTGGGTAGCGATTTCGTGGATGTCTTGGGCTATGATCCCACGGGCATGTGGGTCGCCGACCTGCCCGGTGGCGCCCCACTCGTCGAACGGTATCGCTGGATGGTGAAACACCGCCGCCCTTATATGTGCCTGGATCTGCCGTTGCGCTGGGCGAACCGCGATTATGACACCTATTCGACCCTCGTGATGCCGTTGTCTTCCGACGGCCGCGAAATCGACATGCTGATTGCGCATGTCGATGTCCGCCCCGTCTGGCGGCGGTGACCCCTCACGCGATGCCTTTTCGCCGTCGCATTCTCCGGCTAAGAAGCGCCTGCGAACTCCTGATAAGCGGCTCCTACCCGCTTCTGCTCCGATCAAAAGAAGGAAAGTCGGCAGACGGTGATCGGCGTTTTCGATTCAGGATCGGGGGGATTGACGGTGCTCGCGGCGCTCAAACGCCGCCTGCCCGACCACGGCTTCCTGTATCTCGGCGACCATCGCCACCAGCCCTATGGCGAGCGCGATGCAAAGGACGTGCATGCGCTCACCCGCGCCGGCGTAGCACGGCTGTTCGCTGCCGGTTGTCGGCTGGTGATTTTGGCCTGCAACACCGCGGCCGCCGTCGCGCTGCGGCGGCTCCAGCGAGAGTGGTTGCCACATACCGCCCCCGCGTGCCGGGTGCTGGGTGTCCATATCCCTCTCGTCGAAGCGTTGACCGGCCATGCCTGGCGCCCGCCGGAAGAGCATGTATCCTCGGCTCAGGCACCGCCGCGCGTCGGGGAGGCCGTCGTCATTTTCGCCACACCGACCACGATCGCCAGTCGCGCCTTCACGCGCGAAATCAGCCGTCACGACCCAAGCCTGGCCGTCATCGAACAAGCCTGTCCCGGCCTGGCCGCGGCAATCGAACGGCACCGACCGCGACCTGTACTCGCCACACTCGTCGCCCGCGCCTGGAAAGAAGCCGCACGAAAAGCCCGCAGCCGTGGGTGGACCATCACACGCGCGGCGCTGGCCTGCACGCATTACCCCCTCATCGCCGACCTGTTCCGGGAGATTCTGCCGAATACGATATCCCTACTCGACCAACCGGCACTCGTCGCCGACAGCCTTGCGCGCTACCTGGCGCGGCATCCGGAATATGCCGAACGGCCGCAAGGGAGAGAAACCATGCTCTACACCACGGCCGATGAACCGATCACCCCCCCGGGCGGCTTCAGCCACACCCAAATCCGCTTCCTGCCATGGCCGGATAGGATCTGCGCGTGACAGACTACATAGGATCTGCGCATGACAGACTACCGGCAAGGCCATGCCCCCGGACTGTCGAATGACTGCCTCGCCCATGTCGTTTGCAGGACGGCCGCTTCCGGTCGCGGATTGCTGATTGCCGAAGCGTCATCGACATGGCTTGTGGGAAGCAAGAGCTTGGGCGAATGACATCGCCATTTTCCGCGTCATTCGCCGGTTCAGCCGGCTTGTCCCTGACGGCTCTCCCTTTCCTGCGCCATGCGCCGGTTTATCCGACGAACCCTGCCGACAGTGAGAAATACTCTCCTCTCCCACGTCGTTCGCCGGCTTGACCGGCGAATCCATCCCGCCTGTTCCCTCCCGCGTCGTTCGCCGGCTTGACCGGCGAACCTAGCCGGCAGTGGGACATTCCCGGCGCATGAGACGATTTTCCCTGTCCGCTGGATCCGCCGGTCAAGCCTGCCCCGGGCTTGTGACCCGGGGCCGGCGGATGACGAGAAGAGAGGGGGACGCCGGATGACGAGAGGAGAGAGTGACGGCGAATGACGAGTAGGGAAAAGGGGGAGGTGACGAAAAGATGGCCGGCGGATGACAAAGAAGGAACGCGGCAAATGAGGAAGAGAGGATTGACGAAAGTGGAAGAAAGCGCGGCGGATGACGCGAAAACGCATAACGGCCGAGACAACCGGCCACCCTCTATCTGAGGCGGCGGCTGTGCTGGGGAGCACGAAAAACGGCATTGGCGATGAGCATATCCAGCCCGTCCTGATAGGCGCGCGCCGGTTGATCCTCACTCACCGCAATCACGAACCCGCCCCCGAGCGGCGCAAGCATCGCATAGGGGTGAAAAGCCGCCAGTTCCGCTGCATGCGGCCAGATCACGCCCGAAGCAGGCTGCCGGTCGGCCGGGGCATAGCGGATGACATTCCATCCCTCCTTGACGGTCAGCGGCCGCCAAAGACGCTTGAGCGTGGCAAGCGGATAGACCACCGGCTTCAATCCAAGGGCAAGCCAGTGATCCTGCGCGACAACAGCCGTCAGCAGTGCGCCGGCCGCCAGCGGTGGCCGTGGCTTGTCGAGACCGATGCGCGCGCGATAGGCCGCCTCGTCCACGATTGCGGGGCTGTCTTCCCGGCCGGTGGAAACCGTCTTCTCATCCTCTCCGTTCGCTTGGGCTTGCGCGCCGCTGGCCTTGACCTCATCCAACTCGTCACGGCTGGGCAACAGCCCGACATCTTCGTCGGCCAACCAATCCAACGCGCCGGCAAAGCCGACCACGACACCACCACTGCGCACCCAGGCCTTCAGACGCTCCGCAAAATCGGCATCGAGAGCCCGCCCATAGCGGCCATCCGGCAGCAGCAGCACATCCGCACGGGACAGATCGACATCCCGCAGACGCTTCACCCGCACCGGCACCACGGGCCAGCCGAAGCGGCGCTCCAGGATCATACGCAGACCGCCGGTGCTCGTCGGTCGCGTCGGTTCGTCCCAGGCCAGCCACACCCGCGGCGCCGGCATGACCTGCGTCTTACGCGAACCAAAGCTCGGTCCCGATTCCACCCAGCTGGACGAGAGCGTCGCAAAGCGCACATCGAGCGAGGCAAGCAGACCGGCCAACCGCTCACGGGCCGCTTGATCGCCAGGACTGAGCGGCAGGACGAGACTACCGGCCGGGAACCGCTTACCACCGATGGAAAAGGCCTCATCGCTTGCGCGCACCACCAACCCCGCCCGCAAGGCAGCCGCCAGCAGCCGGACGGCGTCCCGGCCGTCCCAGGCCACGGATACCGCGACCACCTCGTCCCCGAGCGCGACGGAACGGGCCCGGCATGGCGAATACCTGCAGATCCGGCCCAAGGCCGCCACCGGCAGCAGCC